>NC_020908.1:4892686-5200279 GCF_000155735.2 Octadecabacter arcticus 238 | reverse complement strand
ACTTTGTGACGGCGGTCTCTTAAAACTGATGCCTTGGTCCAAATGATCTGAGGGTGTTTCCCTCAACCAGTTGGCATCGCAGATAGCGTGAGCCCTTTTGACGTAACGCTAGGTTCCCCAACCCATGCGGCCGCCAAAGTACCAAACAAAGATCGGCTAAAGCCGATTTGCCACGATCTACGGTTGTGTAGATTCGGTCGCAGTCCTTGTTTGATTGTCCCACGTTCCCCCAGGAACGAATTGAATCGCTCAGCAAAACTAGCCCTTTCAGGTCCGCAATTTCAACAACAAGATGTCCTTGACAGCGATCGCGTTGAAACGAATCTCACGCGCCTTTGAAACGAAAGGAAAAGTAGCACACGCGGGAGCAGAAATGAGACCGGCCAACGAAAAAGGCGACCCGATTGGATCGCCTTTAATTCAAAATAATAAAGAATCAGCCGTTGCTGAAATTAGGCGATCGCTTTGACCCGCGAGCTTAGGCGGGACATCTTACGAGCCGCTGTGTTCTTGTGGAAAACACCCTTAGAGACGCCGCGCATCAATTCAGGCTGAAGGGCGCGAAGGGCAGCAGTCGCTGCGTCCTTTTCGCCAGACGCAATTGCTTCTTCAGCTTTGCGCAGGAAGGTACGGATGCGCGAACGGCGGGCTTTGTTGACTTGAAAGCGGGCTTCGTTCTGACGTGCGCGTTTTTTAGCTTGTGGAGTATTTGCCATGTAATCAGTCTCTTTCGGGTTCGTTTGTTCAAATTTCATAACGAACGTGACCCACCGGGAGTTTGAACAAAGTGTTCACTGAACCGGATTGATTCGTGCCTAAGCGGGCAACACGCGCATTTCAAAGCTGCGTATAGGCAGGGTGGTGGCGTTTTGCAAACAACCTTTTGCAATGGTGGTTATGGCGCGTCAGGGTGGCGAAAACCACAGGAGTTCACATGACGTTAACAACACGGGGCTGGGTGCCCACAGACTGCGAAGCGCGGGTGCAAGACATTGCTGGACGCACGTCAGGGGCGGCGTCGGACGTGATTATGGATCGTCTGGAGGCGCTGGTTGGCGAAAATCGCGACATTCATGAAGCCGCGTGTTTCAATCTGAACCCTGCGACGAATGTGATGAACCCCAAGGCCGAAGCGATGCTGGCGTCTGGTTTGGGGTCACGCCCATCGCTCGGGTATCCAGGTGACAAATACGAAATGGGGTTGGAGGCGATCGAAGAGATCGAGGTCATCGCAGCGCAGTTGTGCGCTGATGTATTTGACGCAAAGTTCGCCGAAATCCGCGTGCCATCCGGTGCGATTGCCAACTTATATGGGTTCATGGCGACCTGCAAAGCGGGCGATACCATCATCGCGCCCCCCGCATCGTTGGGCGGACATGTGACGCATCATTTGGCGGGCTGTGCGGGGCTATTCGGGTTGCGGACCGTAGAGGCGCCAGTGCTGGCGGACGGATACACCATAGATGCAGAAGCGCTGCTGGCTTTGGCCAAGGCAGAGAAGCCGAAACTGATTACCGTCGGCGCAAGTTTGAACCTGTATGAACATCCCGTGGCTCAGATTAGGGCCGTTGCGGACGCTGTGGGTGCGAAAGTAATGTTCGACGCTGCGCACCAATGTGGGATTATTGCAGGTAAGGCGTGGCGTGACCCCTTGGCGGAGGGCGCGCATTTCATGACGATGTCGACCTACAAAAGCCTTGGCGGGCCAGCGGGGGGCTGATCGTGACCAATGATGCAGAAATGGCCGAGAGGTTTGACGCAATTGCATTCCCCGGGATGACGGCGAATTTTGATGCCGCGAAATCTGCTGCAATGGCGGTGACGATGTTGGATTGGCGCAAGCATGGACAAGCCTATGCGCGCAAGATGATCGACGTGGCACAAGGGTTGGCCGCAGCCTTGAAAACCCGCGGGGTTCCAGTGTTTGAAACCGCGCATGGGGCGACATCGAGCCACCAGTTTGCAATTCGCGCTGCGGCCTATGGTGGTGGTCAGGCCGCGTCAAAGCAGTTGCGCAAGGCCGGATTTTTGGCCTGTGGGATCGGGCTGCCGATTGAGGGTGTCGCTGGCGATATGAATGGGCTGCGGATTGGCACACCGGAATTGGTGCGTTGGGGAGTAGATGTGCAGCATGTTGATCGGATGGCAGATTTGATTGCCGAGGCCCTAAGCAGCAATAACCCGTCTGCGATGGCCCCGCGCGTGCGGGACTGGCGCGGGACGTTTGATACGCTGCATTATATGAACTGACTTACTTGTCGCGAAATTGCGGTTCGCGTTTTTCAATGTAGGACGCCATGCCTTCGGTTTGATCTTCTGTCGCAAAAAGCGATTGAAACAGGCGGCGTTCGTAGTTGATACCTTCGGCCATTGTCGTTTCATAGGCGCAATTTACGGCGTCTTTGACGGCCATCGTCGCGAGAAGTGATTTTTCGGCGATCTTGTTGGCCGCGCTCATCACTTCTTCTTTGAGCTTTTTGACCGGCACGACGCGACTAACTAAGCCGGATCGTTCCGCCTCTTCGGCATTCATGAAACGTCCAGTCAGGTGCATTTCCATCGATTTGGACTTGCCGACAAACCGCGTCAACCGCTGCGTGCCACCAAGACCAGCCATGACGCCAAGGTTGATTTCCGGCTGGCCGAATTTCGCGGTATCGGACGCAATGATAAAATCGCACATCATCGCCAGTTCGCACCCACCCCCAAGAACATAGCCGGACACAGCGGCGATGATCGGCTTTCGGGTCTTGATAAAGCGGTCGGTTTCGGCACCAAAAAAGTTCTCGCGATACATTTCGACGAAGGTTTTGTCCGCCATTTCTTTAATATCGGCACCGGCAGCAAAGGCTTTGTCTGATCCGGTCAGCACGATACAGCGCACTTTGTCAGACGCATCGGCCTTTTCAACGGCCGTAGCGAGTTCACGCAAAAGCTGCGAATTCAAGGCGTTGAGGGCATCGGGGCGGTTTAGCGTAATCAGTGCGACGCCTTCGGCGATTTCAACAATGATAGTTTCGTAGGCCATTTGTGTTTGCTCCGCACTCGTTCATGATCTTTCAGGGTTACCAAAGCGTGGCGCAAGGGCAAGCTATCTTTGACATTTGGGGCAATAGAAAGTTGATCGTCCCGACTGCACGATGCGGGCGATTGATCCGGTGCATTCGGGGGTTTGGCAGGGGTGGCCCGCGCGGTCGTAGGCCTGAAATGCCTTTTGAAAATAGCCAAGTTCGCCATCTGCTTGGCGGTAGTCCTTGAGCGATGAGCCACCAGCTGCGATCGCTTTGTTCAGGACATCGCGCACGATAGGCACAAGCGACGCGATTTGTTTCTTGGACAGGTCTTTCGCCTTTCGCGTCGGATCGATGTGGGCGCGAAACAGGACTTCGCAAACGTAGATATTGCCCAAGCCCGCGATAAGGCGTTGATCAAGAAGGGCTGTTTTGACGGGCGTGTTCTTTGCGGCGAAGGCTTTAACCAAATACGCCTCGTTAAATCCATTGCCCAAAGGTTCGGGACCAATGGGTTTGATCAGCCAGTGATCGTTCAATGCGTCGGTCTTGGCGAGGTCCATCGCGCCGAACCGCCGTGGATCATTGAACGTCACGCGCGCGCCATTGCCCATGTGAAACACCACATGATCGTGTTTTGCAGGGGCGGGATGGTCATGGTGGAACTGGCCAAGCGGATCACCGGACACCGTCATTCGGCCCGACATGCCCAGATGAATAATGAGGGTTTCACCCGTACTTAGATCAGCAAGAATGTATTTTGATCGCCTGCGAAGCGCCGTGACGGTCGCCCCCGTCAGTCGCTGCGCCATGTCATCGGGAAAGGGCCAGCGCAGGTCTGGGCGGTTGACCTCGGCACGGGTAATGACGTGCCCTTGCATAGACGGGACAAGGCCCGCGCGGACGGTTTCGACTTCTGGCAATTCGGGCATCCATCGTCCCCCGCGCTGATTTGGCTATTTGTATCTGAAGGTGGGACGCTATAACTGCCAATTAAGCTGCGCAAGGGGCCATAACATGACAGATGATCGCACGACCCATTTCGGTTTTGAAACCGTGCCTGAGGGCGACAAAGCAGGCCTCGTGCGCGGTGTGTTTTCAAGCGTTGCCAGCAAGTATGACGTGATGAACGACGCGATGAGCCTTGGCATCCACCGCATCTGGAAAGATGCGATGATGGATTGGCTGGCGCCGCGTTCAGGGCAAAAGCTTTTGGATGTGGCGGGTGGTACAGGCGATGTGGCGTTCCGGTTCTTGAAACGCGCCAAAGTCGGTCATGCGACGGTGTTGGACCTGACGGAACCGATGTTGATCGAAGGACGTAAGCGGGCTGAGGCGGCGCAATTGGAAGATTCGCTGGACTGGATTGTGGGCGACGCGATGGCGCTGCCGTTCGAGGACAACACGTTCGACGTTTACACAATCAGCTTTGGCATTCGCAACGTCACGCGCCCGCAAGAAGCATTGGCCGAGGCGTACCGCGTGTTGAAACCGGGTGGGCGATTGATGGTGCTGGAATTCAGCCAGATCCCCAATGAGATGCTGCAAAAAATGTATGATGTTTATTCGTTCAATGCGATCCCTGCGATGGGAAAACTGATCACGGGTGACCGCGATAGTTACCAATATCTAGTTGAATCTATTCGGAAGTTTCCAGATCAAGATACGTTCCTTGGCATGATCAAGGACGCGGGTTTCGACAATGCGAAGTTCCGTAATCTGAGCCTTGGCATCGCGTGTCTGCATTCCGGTTGGAAGCTGTAACATGCGTGGTCCGCACAATATTTGGCGGTTGATCCGCACTGGCGCAACGCTGGAACGCACAGGCGCAATGACGGTGATTTTAGATGCCGCTGAAACCCCCACCGTGGCACGGATGGCTTTGCGCGGCTTGGTTTGGCCGTTTCAAGGGCTTGGGTTAAAGGGCGATGCAAACCTGCCGCCCCTAACGCGGGCCCTGCACGCGTTGGGACCGGCGTACATCAAATTCGGACAGGTTTTGTCGACGCGACCGGACGTGGTTGGCGCGGAACTGGCGATGCAGTTGCGGGTCTTGCAAGACAAGTTACCGCCCTTCCCCGTCGACGTGGCCAAGGCCGAGGTCGAAAAGGAATTGGGCGTTTCAATCGATTCGGTGTTCAGCGAATTTTCAGATCCTGTGGCGGCTGCGTCTATCGCGCAGGTTCACAAAGCGCGTTTGGTTTCGGATGGCGAATTCGTCGCCGTGAAGGTGTTGCGGCCCGGCATTGAACGGGCATTTCAAAAGGACATCGACGCGTTTTATCTGGCCGCATGGGTGTTTGACAGGTTTTCGCCGTCGTCGCGCCGATTGCGCCCGTTGGATGTGATTGAGCATTTTGAAGGCGTCGTCTTGAGCGAGCTCGACCTGCGGCTTGAAAGCGCGTCCGCGTCAGAATTTGCGGATAATACGGCGCAGGACAAGGGTTTCACTTTACCGCGCGTGCGTTGGGGCCTTTCGGCGCGTCGCGTTATGACGCTGGATTGGGCCGAAGGGATCAATGCCGCAGACGTCGATGCGATTGCCGACGCAGGACACGATCTGACGGAACTGTCGAGCCGCGTAATCCAGTTGTTTTTGAACCACGCCTTGCGCGACGGTTTTTTCCACGCAGACATGCACCACGGCAACCTTAAGATAGCGCCAAACGGCGATATTATTGCCTATGATTTTGGGATCATGGGGCATTTGGATGAATACACGCGGCGTGTTTATGCCGAGATTTTGTTTGGATTTATCCGGCGCGATTACACCCGTGTAGCTGAAGTGCATTTTGAGGCCGGGTATGTGCCTGCGGACCGTGATGTGAACGAATTTGCCCGCGCGCTGCGCGCCGTAGGTGAACCGATCTTTGGCATGAACGCAGAGCAAATTTCGATGGCGCGATTGTTGTCCTATTTGTTTGAAGTGACGGAGCGATTCGGCATGGAAACACGGACCGAACTGATCCTGTTGCAACGCACGATGGTTGTTGTCGAAGGCGTCGCGCGCACGTTTGATCATCGCATGAACATATGGGATGCGGCGAAACCTGTGGTCGAAGACTACATCAAGGATAGTATCGGGCCGCGCGCCATTGCACGTGATTTAGCGAAGACGGCGCGCGTTTTGGCGCGATTCGGGCCGCGCCTGCCCGCCTTGGCAGAAGCCGCGTTGATACGGCTCGGCGAAGAACCTGCAGCCCCGCCACGTCGCAGTTACTGGCCCGCATTCGGCTGGGCGATGTTGGGCGCCGGCGTCGCAATTTCTGCGGCCGTCGGACTGTCGATCATTGGTTGAAATCAACCTTCGCGCAATGCACTGACATCAGACGCGAGCACGGATACACCCCCATTAAGAACGAGAACGGATTGGCCATTTTCGCTGCGTACCTCTTGCACGCGGGCGTAGGTAGCTGCGGTTTCAGCTAGAACCGGCACACCATTGGCCGAGCTTACGACCTGAAAATGGTAAAGGCCCGAAGGCAACGGGGTGCCGTCGCTTTGGGTTCCGGCCCATTCAATTGGGTCGGCCGAATTAGGAATGTCGTAGCGCTGAACCTCATTGCCTTGCGGATCAGACACGACCAATTCCACTTTGTCGGCAATGGCGGCCGGGTTTGGCGCGATGGTGATCGGACTGCCGTCAAAATGACCGGGGACTATCGCGCGGGCTTCTTTACCAACCCAATCGGCCATCTGAGCCATGCCTGTCGTATTCATTTGCACCATCAATGCCGACAAAAGGTCGTTTGTCAGCACCGCCTGTTCGACCCCCGAAAACGTTGCCAGTTGCTGGGCGTATTCTGATGAATCCGTAGGGTTCAGCGGATCCTGATTTTCCATTTGCACCGTAAGCATCTTTAGAAATGTCTCAAAATTGGAGCTGATGACAGTTTCCGAGGGTTCGGCTTGTGGCGAAAAGGCGGGTTGCGACACCGGTGTGAGGGCTTGAGTGAGTTCCATGGGGATTTGCTGCTCCATTATAGTTTAAGGTCGAGGCCGCCTGAAAGGGCGACGCGAATGCTGGTCTGGGGGTGTTCATCGGCGGTCGAAGGATCCGACGCCACGCCCGATTGCTCCTCGCCATTCCCCTGATCTTGATCTGCGTCACCGGATTGATCGCTGAATGTGAAAGTCGGATTTTCGTAGCCCATTTCGCGTAGCTCTCGCGTTAGGAGGTCGATGTTGCGGCGCATGAGATCCACGGTTTCAGGACGTTCGGCGATGATCGCGACGGTCAGACCGGTGTCACCAGCCGTTACCGAAATGCGCACACGGCCCAGTTCTTCTGGGTTTAAGGCGATCTCGGTGGTGGCCCCGGACGTTTGAACAATTGCTGTCGCGATTTGGTGGGCGACGTGCGGGGCGTAGCTCCGCTGCAAAGTGGAAGTCGCGGCCGCCGTCGTCGTCACACTGCTTTGTGAACCGGGAGGCGCGCCGAGGTCCGGGCCGAGTGGTTCATCCCCTAAAATGGCAGGGTCGGGCGTTGCCAGCTTTGCCAAGATGGGTGCGATTGGAATTGGGGACGGGATGGGTTTCGCTATCGGGTCGCGTGGTGACGGTGCGGCGACGCTCCATAATGTTTGGGGCGCATTTTGGCGGGTTTCTGGTGCGGCGATTGGTGTTTTTTCATCGACAGGGGGCAATGCGCGCTGCAGGTTCGGAAGCTGTGGCGCGTTGACCTGAGGTGTGCCTGCCAAAGGTGGTTGCGGCATGTTGGGCGGCGTGGCTTTTATTTGTTCAGGTTCGGTCGGTTTTTCTGTGGTCTTGCTTCCACCCTCGCGGCTGGATCGCGCGACGTGGGGATCCGTTTGGGGCACGGGCGGTTGAGGGTTCAGGTGCCTTGTTTGTGCCTGTTGCACCACATTTTCGGGTGCAGCTTTCAGAGCCGCGTGGTTTTGCGCGCCCGAAACTTCAATGTTTGACGCGTCAGCAAGGGCAGCATTTGGCATTGTGTTTGATTCTATAGTTTTAATCGGGACGGCGACGGTGCCCATTTCTGGCGTGGCAGGTCCAGTGACTTGCCACGCCAGGACGTCACTTTTGGAATGTAGCTGTGGAATCGGTGTCAGAGTATTTTCTGGTGGCGCCGCGATGGCTGTTTTAGCGGCGTCGGCGTCCGGCAACACATCGCGGATCAGGGACTGCGCCGCATCCTTTGCGACTGCGTCGTCAGCCTGAACGGACCAGATCTGCGAGAAATATGTCGCTTTGTCGATTTGGGCATCGATGTCCGGTTTGCGGTGTAACGGCGACGACGGCTGCGCCTTGGCAGTCAACAACGTGTCCATTTGAGTCATCGGTTTCTCCGATCAAGTGCGATTGGGCTGTCTTTACCGCGCAGATACTTACTCAATCTTTACCGCTGACGCTTAAACATCAGAAAAATTGCCCGCATCGGAGTCTTCAGCATGGAAATACAACCAACCCAATCCGCAGGCGCACCCACCGCCACGCGTGAGGATCAACTGATGGCAGTTGCGCAATCGCTTGAGGCGGCGTTTTTGTCAGAGATGTTGAAGTCGGCGGGGATCGGCGAAACGCCGGAGGAATTTGGCGGTGGCGCGGGTGAGGATCAGTTCGCATCGTTCCTGCGGGATGAGCAAGCCAAACAGATGACACAGGCCGGTGGCATTGGTCTGGCGCAATCGATGTTTGATGCCATGATTGCAAAATCCCGATGACGACGCGCGCAATAGGCCAGTTGACCCATCTTCTTGAGGTCGAGCGGGCAGCGCTCTTGAAGGGTGATTTCGAAACTGTCGGGGCGTTGATTCCCCAAAAGGAGGTCCTTGCCACGCAGTTTGAAGGCGCAGGCGCCGCAGAGTTGCGATTATTGGCATCCGCGCTCGCTCGCAACAGCACATTGTTCGCCACAGCCAGAGAGGGCGTTGGCACTATCCTGACAACCTTGAACCAGCAACGGGCGGCGCGCACGACGCTGTCCAGCTACGATTCTTCCGGTAAGGCGACCCAGATTTCGCAACCGAAACGCGGTACCGAACGACGCTTCTAAAATTGGACTCAAAAGCCACAGATTTACAGTGCGGTCGTTAAGGCCTCGTTAGGTCCCAGTTGGCATGGTGGGGTTGCACCCGAGTTTGGTGGCGCTGATCCGAGGTCGATCAGACATCCGTCAGAATGACGTCCCTTCCAATCTCCTTCTCATGGGGATTGGTTCTTGAAAACTTGGCGCAAAATGCGCCCCCAACTATGGGATCATAAAACATGGCTACTTTCCAAGCGCCTCAGTGATGTCCACCACCAGCAACCACTTTTTTGCGTTTGATTATTATGACTGGCGCATTTGCTCTGTCATTCATGACCACTCCATTTTTCTCACCCACGACGTTGTTAGCAGGTGGGACATGAAGAGCGGCTTAACAGATTGGATTGGCGCTACTTTGGTTGCTTAAAATACAACTCATCAGGACCGCAAAATTCAATTAAATCGTATCCATTTTTAGTCATGATGTCCCTGATTTCGGTCGTGCCGGTATTATTCTCGATCGCCCATGCTTTGACGTCGTGGTCCTTGAACGGGAACGTCTTAAGGCACGCGATCTCACCACCTTCGATGTCGAGGGAGATGAAGTCAGGATCGGGAATTTCAGCATATTCAATTATGCTCGACAGCGTCTTTGTCTGCACTTTTATGAAAGTCTCGCGGTGGCGTTTGTCGCTGCGCACCCGCTTTAGAAGTTTGTCTTCATAAGTGCCTGCAAGCCCGCTCATCTGGGTGAAACCTTCGCTGATTTCGATGAAATCCGCCTCACCTTCGGTCGGGGCAATCGCGACACCAATGCAGGGGCATGTTCGAAAAACAGCAGCCTTTACCAATTGGGCGTTCACAGGTTCGACTAAAGCACCCGTCCAACCACGGTTGGTTTCCAAAAAGAACGTATTAGACCCTGTTACACCGTCAAAGCCGCCCACATCGAGGAATGTGCCTTCGCGCTTATTCTTCATGATCTGGTCAATGACAAAGTCCTGACCAGCTTGTGACGTGTAAGCATAAAGCGGCGACAGCATCTGGCGCACTTCGTGAAAGCGCCGCACAAGCGGGCCGCGCGTCCGGGAGCGGTTGCTCTCCAATGCTTTTTGCAGCTTTCCGGCTTCTTTGCGCAGCAGGCGGCGGGCTTCGGCAACGTTTTCAGTCATGTTTCGGCTCCATGGTCGGCGTAGGATTTTTCCTCAGTGAGAGTCGATCCCAGCAGCAGGTTAATCTTTTTCTTCACGTCCGCACGGCGGTCGTTGGTGATATAGACGGCGCGGGCAAGGCGGATAAAATCTTCGCCAAAATTCTTGGCGTCTTCACAGTCGCGGATGTCATCTTCGATCACCCAAAGATCGCCGTTAATCGCATAAAGTTCTTCCCACAGAACAGTCAATTCGACGCTGGGCGGGATATGTGAATCAGCTGTCTTACTCAGTGCTGCCATTTCAATCTGAACATTCGCGACCTTTGCGGGGTCAGTCATCCGTTCCTCTTTCAGGCGCAGGATCGTAAGTTTATCAATCAGTTCTCCCGGTGCTGTCGGGATTAGAATATGTTCAATCATGCGCCACCTACCTTTTCAATCAATGCAGCGTGCGCCGCGTCAAACACCGATGTCCAGTCTTGCGGTTTATTCTGTCGGAACAGTCGCATCGACGGATACCACTGCGTTGTATCGCCCGTATGCCGATACACCCAAAACGCATCCCAATGAAGCATCACCCAGACGGGAATACCAAGCGATCCAGCAATATGTGCTGTGGCAGTGTCGGATGTGATAATCAAATCCATCTCACGCATGGTTGCCGCGCAATCGGCGAAATCGCGGTCCGTGCCAGCTGCATCTATGATCAACGCCGCACTGCCGTCCTTGTGGAAGGCATCCAAGAACGGGCCCTTATAGAGGGAGAACAGCTGAACGTTGGGAACATTCGCCATAGGTAAAAATTCACGATGCGTGAACGAGCGGAATACGTTGCCTTTGTAGGTCGAAGACCCCGACCAAACGACGCCAACTTTGCACTTCTCGCGGTGCTGGGCCGTGATCGTTTTTGCACGGTCAGTAGAATCGTCCGGTATTTTCAATTTGGTCGGTTCAGGCGCAACGCCATTTTCAGCCGGACCAAATACCAGTTTGGGCAGGTCCATCAGACTGAGCCAAAAGTCGACCGGATCCTCACGTGCTGCGCCGGTTCCGATCCATTCGATCCCATCAATACCTTCCAGAAGGCGCAGGAGGGGCTTCTTGGCGACAAGCCTAATTTTTGCACCAAGGGCCCTGATAGAAGGGATGAACCGCAACAGAAGGATCATGTCGCCAAAACCCTGTTCCGGCAGGATCAGTAACGTTTTGCCATCAACCGACATCCCGTCTTCCCATCTCGTGAACGGCACATCGGGAGCGCCCAATTCATCCGTCGCCCAGCGCGCATCATAGGTTCGAAACGCGGGACCATAGTGACCAGCCCCAAGCTGCGCGAACGCCAGTTGCAGCCGAATTTCCGGCTCTTCGGGAAATTTCTTGGCCATTGGCGTTAAGTATTTTATTGCCGCACTGTAGTCGCCCATTCCACGCATGCATCGCCCGATCATCGCATGATGCATAAGATGGCTTGGATCAATTTCGAGGGACTTTTTGCGCAATTCAATCGACTGTGTGTCGTCGCCCAGATCCGACAGGATGTTCGAGTAGTTGTTAATGATGCCCTTATCATCTGGCGCTAAGGCATAGGCGCGCATCTGGGCCGTGCGGCCCATTTCGTGTCGCCCCATCGTGCGATAAAGCGACCCAAGATTTGTCCACACGCCGGCATCAGTCGGATAACGCTCTAAGTAGCGCGTATAGCCATCAAGCGCCTCTCTCAGTCGCCCTTCTTGATGGGCTCTTACAGAACTGATGCGCAGTTCCACCCGCTCAACGATTGCCATGTATCAACCCTTGCTCCGGTTGCGCGCAATCGGCTTGAGCAGTGTCTCGGGTCTGCGGTCTTCCGCGGCTTCAAACAGCGAGAATGTTTGATTCACGTATACTCCCGCGCCTGAATTGACCTGAGGTTTTCCCCTCAAATCACTTTGTATTCCTTGAGCGATATGACGCGGAAGTTGTCGGTGACGGTGTCGCGGAACTCTGGCCATTTTTCTGGCAGGGTCTTGCGGAAGAAGTCGAAAATGGCCTCTGTGAATTGGTTGAACGTTGCATAGTGCCGATTGTGGGTGACCCATTTGTGCATAACACCCCAAAGACGCTCGATCGGGTTGAGGTGCGGGGCATATGCTGGCAAGAAATGCAACTTCACCCGACGTTCTGGGCTGTCCAGCCATGGCTGTAGTATCTTGGCATGATGATAGCGGGCATTGTCGACAAAGACGTGGATGGCCGTCTTGGTTTGGTTGTTGCGTTCCAACTTTTCCAGCATCTGTCGGGTTGTCTGGGCATTGATCTTCTCGCCTTCCACAAAGGTGAACTGGAAAGTCTCAAGGTCAAGCGCGCCCTGAATGTTGAGCCGCTTGCGCCCTGATGTCGCCTTCAGGGCCGTCTTTTGTCCCTTGGGGAACCAACCATGGGCGGGGCGGCTCTGGTGTTCGGGGTGGACAGCGTCCGAAAAGACAACCATCTCATCTGCGGCCAACCCGTTCATCAGGGCCTCATATTTGGCAATAAACGCAGCCTGCTTGGCTTCATCGGCCTGTGCAGGCAGCAATTGTGGTTTCTTATACGCGAACCCCAGGCGGCGCATCAGCTTGGCGGCTCCCGACGTGCTGTAGTTTTGGTCGCACTCGGCTAGAACATAGGCACAGACCTCATCGGCATTGCGGGCAGGCTGCGCGGTGAAATGGGCTCTCACCGCCTGCTCTTGCACGACGGACAAATGACCCTGACGCTGGCTGTAGTCCTTCAGACCGAAAAACGATAGTCCCGCACCGACAAAGGCTAATCGCCACTCCGTCAAAACTGTCGGGCCAATATCCAAAATCCGGCAAACCGTTCCGGCGTCTTCTCCTGCGTCCAAAAGAAGAAACGCGCGCGCCCGTTTCCAAACAAGGGCGTCAACTTTGCGGCGGCGGCAAAGCGCTTCAAGTGCTATGCGCTGCTCGTCGGATAAGGAGACTGTTTTGTATTGCTTGCTCATAAACTCAAAATACAGACTGAACCGCCTTTGGCCATGCGACGAAGTGAATCGCAGGCCCAAAATCGTCAGGTCAATTCAGGCGCAGGAGTATAGTTCACTGCCCCCGAAATCATATCCATATATTCGGTGAGTTCCGGTGTAACTTCTGTTTTAGTCACGACGATGCTTCTTTCGGGGGATTGTGTCTCGAACCCAGCGTAAAACAGCGGATCTCCACGTTTGATCTTGATGGGCTTGTCTGGCTCATGCCACTCAAATGCCCACATTAAGGGGCGCGGCCAGACATTGATCGGAAAGCGACCCCCAAAAATCGTGCCAGGCAACGGGTCCTTCGTGTAGTGCATAAACGGGCTGACTTGGCTCATGTAAACCGGCTCGTCTGCGATAAAGACATACGGCAGAGTCAACTGGATTGTCGGGATCCCTTTGTTGCGCCATTCGACCTCAGATGTGAGGTGCAATTTTTCGCCAAGCTTGCTCGCCCTGATGCTGGACTGTGTACCGGCGAGATTGCGCAGAACCGGCTTGCCTTTGTCATCGCGCGCAAAACCGATGTGGATGTCGAACGGGCATTTCACCATGAAAGGCTTATCCCTTTTAGTCCGGTTGCCCCACATGTTGACGCGGCGCAGAATCTTGCCCTTGTGGCTTTAGAGGCGGATCGGATCAGTTTGTAACGTCTGGTGGGTTTATAGGGCGTGGCTTTTGCCGTGAACGAGGCCCTTCAGGCGCGCTGTTCAACAAAATCACGATATGTCGCTGGCCCGAGACCAACACCGATCCCCAGCAGCGTGTCGAAGGCGCTTCGCATGTGTCGCCGTCGGTTCCAGCGGAACACGAATTCGTCGAGATAGCGTTGTAGATGGCACTTTCTGAGGCCGTGGAAGACGCCTTTTGCCCACGTTTTTAGGTTGGAGAACACGCGGTGGACCCAGTGGAGTATGTCGTGTGCCTTCTTGCCGCTGACGACCTTTGCCTCATGCGTGTTTGCAGGAGGATTTTCGTAACCGAGCCAGCCATCCGTGATGATGTGAGCGCCAGGCTCTACAGCCTGACCAATGAACCCGTGCAGCGTCTTTGACGCGCCGTCGGGAATGTGTTTCATCCTGATACGGCGCGGATGTCCGTCACTTGATAACTCGACGGCACAGACGACAAACATCTTTCCAACCGGGCTCCGCCCACCCTTTGGCCGGTCCTCGGGATCATGCCGGGACCGGAACGGCATCTCTGTTTCATCGATTTCGACAAGGTCTTTCAGGGGGTTGCGGTCAGGGTTGACCATCGACCGCCGCAGCTTTTGCAAGAGGAGGTCGCCGAGAAGCGCCATCGGTCCGAGCGACGATGGCGACCCGTCTTGTAGCTGCCAAGGCCAAGTTGCGCCTGAAGTTGCAGCGCTGACATGCCGTTGGAATGGCTGGTGATGATGTGCGCGGCAAGAAACCAAATTCGCAACGGCAAATGGCTGCTGTGCATTACCGTGCCAGCCGTCACGGATGTCTGCCGTGCGCAACCGGCACATTCCCAAGTCGCGCGATTTCGCTTTAACGGCCAGCCCTTGCAGGTGCCACAGGAAGGACAGACGAAGCCCTCAGGCCAACGATGTTCCACCAGATAATGCGAACACGCTTCCTCATCAGAAAACCTGGCGTCGAACGCGGGGCGGGACATGGGTTTGTCGTTTTTCCATCTGGCTGGCATGGGAAGAACAATACCAGAACATTCTAGATTGGCAAGCCGCTTCGCACTACATCAGGTGCCGCCGGAGCAAAGGGGATAAGCCTTTCACCATGAAATACCGGCTCTCCATATTGATGACAGCGGGGCATCGGGACGCCGATTTTGCGTGTTCTCGGTTCATTTCAACAGACCGCACACGTTCAGGCGCGTCATAAATGATCCCGCCCTTTTTTTCGTTGAGGAACCAACCCACTTGCACGGGGCCGCTTCCGCTCGATGTATCTTTGGTGTTCTCAAATGCTACTGACAGTCGCATGGCCGTCTCCAATACTAAACAATTTCGGGGATAGAATCGTAATCTACGCCGCAAGTCAAAAGACTTGGATGGAATGGCAGGCCCGCGTGACATCAAAACAGCGCGGATCGGGTGAAATTGTGGCCGGTTGAGTGAAACGCTGGCGAGCGTGTGGTGTTTCGTTCAGGCTACGACCTGCGAGATTGCACCGAAGTGGTTTGAATCCAAGCAGTGCAGCCCTTGCACTTTGGTGGGGCAAGGGCGAAACCTAGGACTTCATATTCAAGGATACCGTTATGACTTTTAATCCAGCCAAATGGCCACGCAAGCTTCGGTCGCAAGAGTGGTTTGGCGGCACTGGCAAGGATGCGATCTATCACCGTGGCTGGATGAAGAATCAGGGCTATCCGGACGATCTGTTCGACGGTCGCCCTGTCATTGGTATCTGCAATACGTGGTCTGATCTGACTCCGTGCAATGGACATTTGCGCGAATTGGCCGACAAAGTTAAGAATGGTGTCTGGGAAGCGGGCGGTTTTCCGGTTGAATTTCCAGTGTTTAGCCCGTCTGAATCCGCGCTGCGACCGACAGCGATGATGTTTCGCAACCTGTGTGCAATGGACGTCGAAGAAGCCCTGCGGGGCAAGCCGATAGACGGTGTTGTCCTAATGGCGGGCTGCGACAAGACCACTCCAGCGCTTTTGATGGGCGCGGCGTCTGTCGATCTGCCCGCGATCGTCGTTTCTGGCGGGCCGATGTTGAACGGCCATTTCCGCGGTGAACGCGTTGGGTCCGGTACGCATATTCGTAAGTTTAATGAGGCCGTCAAAGCTGGTGAAATGACGCAAGACGAATTCGTCGAGGCCGAAGCATCAATGTCGCGCAGTGCGGGCGGGTGTAACACGATGGGCACGGCCAGCACGATGGCGAGCATGGCTGAGGCGTTGGGCATGGCACTATCAGGCAACGCCGCGATCCCTGCCGTCGACAGCCGCCGCCGTATGATGAGCCAGCTAACAGGGCGCCGCATTGTTCAGATGGTCAAAGACAATCTGAAACCATCCGATATCATGACGAAGGATGCCTTTGAAAACGCGATCCGCACCAATGGCGCTATTGGAGGGTCCACCAACGCGGTGGTGCATCTGCAAGCACTGGCGGGACGATGCGAAGTGCCGCTGTCCTTGGAAGATTGGGATCGCTGCGGCAAGGATGTGCCAACAATCGTGAACCTGCTGCCGTCTGGCAAATGGCTGATGGAGGAATTCTTTTATGCTGGCGGCCTGCCTGTCGTGATCAAACGTCTGGGTGAGATGGGGATGCTACATAAAGATGCGCTCACCGTCAGCGGCGGGTCCATTTGGGACGAGGTAAAGGACGTCCAGAACTGGAATGACGATGTGATTGTCCCCACTGAAAAGGCGCTGCGGAAATCTGGTGGTATCGCTGTCCTTCGCGGCAACTTGGCCCCGAACGGGGCGATCCTCAAACCCTCTGCGGCATCGCCTGATTTGATGGTGCATCGCGGGCGCGCGGTCGTGTTTGAAGACATTGATGACTACAAGGCCCAGGTTGATCTTGAAGATCTGGATATCGATGAAACCTGCGTGATGGTGCTAAAAAACTGCGGACCAAAGGGGTATCCGGGCATGGCGGAAGTCGGTGACATGGCGCTGCCTTCGAAACTTTTGAAGGCTGGCGTGCGCGATATGGTGCGGATTTCTGACGCGCGAATGTCCGGCACGGCCTACGGGACGGTCGTGTTGCATGTCGCCCCAGAGGCTGCTGCTGGTGGTCCTTTAGCGATCGTTCAAAATGGCGATATGGTGGAACTCGACGTCCCATCGCGGCGCCTGCATCTTGATATTTCCGACGATGAGCTGGCCGCGCGTTTGGCGCAATGGACCCCGCCAGTTTCACGCCCCGCAGGCGGCTATGCGCAGTTATATCATGACAAAGTTAACCGCGCGGATGAGGGGGCGGATTTCGATTTCCTCGTCGGTCGTCGCGGCAATGATGTGGCACGGGAGTCCCATTGATGGCTGACAAGATCAAAGTTGCATTGGTCGGAATTGGAAAGATTGCCATCGACCAACATGTCCCGTCCATTGCGACGTCCGATGATTGGGAACTCGCCGGCACTGTGAGCCGATCTGGAACTGTGGACGGGGTTCCTGCGTACACAGATATAGAGACTATGTTGGCGGAAAGACCCGAAATCGGGGTGGTCAGCTTGTGCCTGCCGCCTGTGCCCCGATTTGCATATGCAGCTGCGTGTTTAAGGGCTGGTCGGCATGTGATGCTCGAAAAACCGCCCGGTGCGACCTTGGCTGAGGTTTATGCGCTGGATGCGATGGCACAGAATGCGGGTTTGACCCTGTTCGCGACTTGGCACAGCCGCATGGCAAAGGGTGTGCAGGCGGCAAAAGCGGCGCTTGCAGGTAAAACGATCGAAAGTGGCCATATCGATTGGAAAGAAAATGTCCGTCAGTGGCACCCCAAACAGGACTGGGTGTTTGATCCCGGTGGCATGGGGGTGCTGGACCCTGGCATCAATGCGCTTTCGATCCTTACAGAAGTTCTGCCCACACCCGTTCATCTTAAAAGCGCGGTGCTGCATACACCTGCAAACCGCCAGACGCCTATTCGGGCTGAGATGACGTTTTCGGACGGGATCACCGCATCGTTTGATTGGCTTAAAGAGGGCATACAAACGTGGGAGCAGCGTTTCGTTGCAACCGATGGCACGACAGTTCACCTTTTTGAAGGCGGCAATCGCTGCAGTGTCGATGGGATAGCACAGACGATGTCAGAACTTGGGGAATACCCCGCACTTTATGCCCGAATGTCACATCTCGTAAGGACCGGAACATCTGACGTGGACCTGTCGCCGATGGTGCATGTGTCCGATATCATGACGCTTGGGCGCCGCGAAACTGCGCCAGCATTTGAGTGGTAACGACGACGTTCACAACCTCGGTCAGTTCGCGCGAATCCAAACAACATAATCCAAAGTCGGCTGAATTAGTGTCTAGTCGGGCAGTACTTCGTCGCGGTCAGTGAGAACCAGATCGAGATGATCCGCCAAATAGATGCGCAGCCATGGCGTAAAAGTTTCAGGATTATGCGCGACTTCGGCCGCGAGGTCATAGATATCAACCCAACGAGTATCCGCCACTTCGTCAGGATTAGGGTCCAAACGTAGGGTTTGTGCCGTTGCTGCGGCTACAAATAGATCAACAACCTCGTGTTCAATCATACCGCCGCCAACGTCCGCACGATATTCAATCTGATCGCGAAACATGGGGCGAAGTCCGATGATCCCCAGCTCGTCCTCAAGGCGTCGCACAGCACAGAGGCCTGCGTCTTCGTTCCAGTGCGGATGCGTGCAACAGGTATTCGCCCAGAGGCCCGGTGTGTGATATTTCGATAGCGCGCGCCGTTGGATCAAGACGGACGTGCCATCCATCACAAACACCGAAACCGCTTTGTGGCGAACTCCCAGCTGGTGGACCTCAAGCTTATCCATTGGCGCAAGCACGCCGTTCACCCAAGCGGGAATCATTATCGTTTGTGCCCCTGCTTGCTGCAGATTGAGTGTAGGATCTGCCATAATTCGCACCTCTTGGACGTTTTGGGCAATATGACCTATCGGCCTACGCCTTGCACGTGGCATGATATCGCATATCAGGCACCTAGTGGATATTCTGCTGGACGACTAAGTCCTAAAGACTAATTCTCGACTCGAAGCGCCAACCGCCGTATTCAGATATGACGCTAGGGAGATGCCTATGTCCAAGTTTATCTATGCCGCCGCGATTACGCTTCTGGCCGCACCCGCCTTCGCAGATGGCCACAGCGCGACTGGTGATGCCGCCGCCGGCGAGCAACAGTTCGACCGTCAGTGCGTGGCTTGCCACATTGTTGCAGATGCAGATGGCGAAGTTCTTGCCGGGCGCAATGCAAGCACGGGACCAAATCTTTATGACCTCGCGGGCCGCCAACTCGGTGTTATCGAAGATTTCCGTTATGGCGATGCTATTGTTGAACTTGGGGAAGCGGGCCAAGCTTGGACAGAAGCGGCCTTTGTCGCATATGTCCAAGACCCAACCGGATGGCTGCGCGCAGAGCTTGATGACAACCGCGCACGGGGCAAAATGGCTTACCGTGTCCGTGACGCGCAAGACGCCGTCGACATCTATGCATACCTCGCGACATTCGGCGCAATAGGTGAAGAGCCCGAAGCTGAGTCAAACTAAGGGCCAGTTTAATTCGAAGAATAGGGGCTGCGCAGATGCGTGGCCCTTTTTTCGTTTCAGATTGAACGCGTGAGTCACTTTCGTGTCAGTGCGATTGCGCGGAACGGATGCTTAGGCCACAACACCTCTCGAACACAGAGAGGTCCTATGCTGGACACTGCCGCCCGAAAATTAATTGATCCATCACTGAACGCGTTAGGGCGAAACCTAGCGGCGCGTGGTGTCACGGCAGATGGTGTGACGATTGCAGGTCTGGCACTTGGCTTGTTGGGAGCGTTGTTTATCGCAGTTGGTTGGCCGTTGCTGGCGCTGGTCCCATTGCTCGCGTCGCGCATCGCAGATGGTCTGGACGGCGCGGTCGCACGCGCATCAAAGACAACTGATTTTGGCGGCTACCTCGATATCGCCTGTGATTTTTTGTTCTATGGCGCCATCCCCTTTGCGTTTGTTTTGATGGACCCAACTGACAACGCCATCGCTGGCGCATTCCTGCTGATGAGCTTTTATTTCAACGGTACAAGTTTCCTCGGCTATGCCATCCTTGCGGAAAAGCGTGGCATGGAAACGTCGGCCCAAGGTATCAAGTCACTCTACTTTTCAAATGGATTGCTGGAGGGGACCGAGACCATCATCTTCTTCGTGCTATTGTGCCTGTTCCCCGCATCCTTTTCGATGCTTGCTTGGATTTTTGGGGCTCTTTGCTTTGCCACCGCAACCCTTCGTATTGTCGCCGCCCAGCGCGTATTCACCCCTAAGGAAGACTGATGAAACATATCGTTTTGATTGCAGCCCTTGTCGCCCCCACCTTCACGCTTGCCAATCCGGACCCGTCGGACTGGGACGCTGTGACGGCTGAGGCCAACGGCCAGACCGTTTACTGGAACGCGTGGGGCGGATCGACCACGACCAATGACTTTCTGGCGTGGGTCGGGGATCGCGTATTGGAAGACTACGGTGTCGTGCTTGAGCATGTGAAGCTGACCGATACGGCGGACGCCGTAACGCGGGTGTTAAGCGAGAAACAAGCGGGCGAGGACGACGACGGTGCGATCGACATGATCTGGATCAACGGGTCAAATTTCGCGGCGATGAAAGACGCTGATCTGCTGTTTGGGCCTTATGCAGAACAACTGCCGAACTGGGCTGTCGTGGATGTTGAAGGCAAAACAGTTCAAACCGATTTTACGGTGCCGATCGAGGGGTACGAATCGCCTTGGGCCATGGCGCAGGTCGTGTTCGTGCAAAACACCGCCACGATGCCAGATGAGCTCGGCTCAATGGAGGAGTTGTTGGAATGGGCGCAGGCGAACCCCGGTCGGTTCAGCTATCCGCAGCCACCAGATTTCTTAGGCACGACCTTCCTAAAGCAGGCGTTGGTTGATATTCTCGAGGACCTTTCGGTGCTGCAAACCCCAGCTACAGACGAAAACTACAGCGAAGTGACCGCTCCGCTTTGGGCATACCTTGATGCATTGACCCCGCATCTTTGGCGGATGGGCCGCGCCTATCCGGCGACAGGCACCGCAATGTTCCCGTTGATTGCTGACGGTGAGCTCGATCTGTCGATTTCATTCAGCCCGGGTGCCGCATCCACCGCAATCACGAACTTCGAATTGCCCGATACGGTGCGTACTTTCGTGCTGGATAAAGGCACTATCGGCAATGCTTCCTTTGTGGCGATTCCCTACAATTCGGGCTCTGCGGCCGGTGCGATGGTTGTGGCGAATTTCTTGATGTCACCGGAGGCACAGGCCCGCGCGCAGGACCCCAATATCCTCGGCTATGGCACCGTTTTGAATATGGACGCTTTGTCTGCCGATGAACGCGAAGCTTTCGACGCTCTGGAACTGGGCGTCGCGACCCTGTCACCTGTGGAATTAGGCTCTGTTCAGGCGGAACCGCATCCCAGCTGGATGACGCGCATCGCAGATGATTGGGCAGAACGTTACGGGACTGGGCAATAATTCAGGGTCTGTAAAACGCAATCATGCTTCGTTTCCTTCCAGCACTGACACTGCTTGCAATGTTGGGGCCCGTGGCAGCGGGCCTTTGGGGGACAGCCCTGCCCGCCTTCGGACATTTGCCGGCTGCGAGTCTGACGGGGCCGTCCCTTGACCCATTCCGAAACTTGTTCGGATGGGCTGGGCTCGGAGCGGCGGTTCGACTTTCAGTTATGTCGGGTCTCATAGCGACAAGTGTGTCACTCGCCATTGTTGTGTTCATCACTGCGAGTTGGTCCAGAACCCGATCATTTAGCGTGTTGGAACGGATGCTGTCGCCGCTGCTGTCGGTGCCGCATGCGGCTGCTGCGTTTGGTCTTGCCTTCCTAATTGCGCCGTCAGGTTGGGTGGCGCGATTGCTTTCACCTGCGCTAACAGGATGGGACCGCCCGCCTGACTTGCTCATCGTGCAAGACCCACTTGGCCTTGCGATGATTGCTGGACTGGTCGTTAAAGAGGTCCCGTTTTTGATGCTGATGACGATCGCAGCAATGGGTCAAGCGCAACCGCGAAGATCGCTGCTTGTGGCACAGGCCCTCGGCTATGGTCGACTGACGGGCTGGCTAAAAACAGTATTTCCGCGCGTCTACACGCAAATCCGCTTGCCCGTTTATGTCGTGATCGCCTATTCAATGAGCATCGTAGACGTGGCTGTTATCCTCGGCCCAAGCACGCCACCGACCCTTTCTGTGCAAATCGTAAAATGGATGAGCGACCCAGATCTTTCTATGCGTCTTACGGGGGCAGCAGCGGCGTTGTTACAACTTGCCCTCGTCATTGGTGCGTTGGGTTTGTGGTGGTGCGGCGAACGCATCGTAGCGCGCCTTGGTCATCGGTGGATCATGTCCGGCGGCCGTGGGAAATTTGATACGCCAATTCGGGCCTTCTCCCTTGGTTTAGGATCTATTTCTGCCTTCACGATTCTGTTTGGCCTCGCAGGTTTGGCTGTCTGGTCTTTTGCTGCGTTTTGGAGTTTTCCAAACGTTCTTCCAGACAGCTTTACACTGCGCACGTGGGGCCGCCATGGTCCCGATGCGATTGCTACTTTGGGGGAAACTTTTCTTGTTGCAGGTATCGCAGTGTTACTTGCGCTGGCATTGGTCCTTGGATGTCTTGAAGCAGAACACCGGAGCGGGCGCGGCCTAACGCGGCGCGGATTGTGGCTGTTGTATCTGCCGCTCCTTGTTCCGCAAACAGCGTTCCTACCCGGACTACAGACACTTCTTCTCAATCTTGGCGCCGATGTCGGCCGCTTGCCCGTTATTTTCGCCCATTTGGTGTTTGTGCTGCCCTACGTCTTCCTTTCACTTGGTGACCCTTGGCGGTCGTGGGATATTCGCTATGCCACAGTTGCAAGCGCCCTTGGTGCGCGACCTTCGACAGTCTTCTGGCAGGTGCGCGTACCGATGTTGCTGCGCCCGATCCTGACGGCGACGTCCGTCGGCATTGCAGTCTCAGTTGGTCAATACCTCGCGACTTTACTGATTGGCGGGGGTCGGGTTTCGACGCTGACAACTGAAGCCGTCGCGCTTGCATCAGGGGGAGACAGGCGCGCGATTGGCGTTTATGGCTTAATGCAAACGTTGGCCGCACTCGTGCCGTTTACGCTGGCGCTGATTATTCCGACTATACTTTGGCGTAACCGGAGGGGATTGCATGAATAAGGGTCTAATCCTGCGGAATCTGTGCATCATGCGTGCAGGTATCCCACTAATTGAGGTCGATCATGCGGTTGCCGCTGGTGAGGTTTTGACCGTCATGGGGCCGTCTGGTGTTGGAAAGTCGACGCTGCTTGCCTACATCACCGGAACTCTCGCACCTACATTTACGGGTATGGGGCAGGTCCTGCTGGACGGTGTTGATATCACGACAAAACCACCACATGCGCGTCGTATCGGCATCCTGTTTCAAGACGATCTGCTCTTTCCGCATATGTCGGTGGGCGCAAATCTGGCCTTCGGGATGCCCCCTGGTGGCGGCAAGGCTGCGCGGCGGGCGCAAGTGGAAGATGCGCTCGGCGACGTCGGGCTGACTGGTTTTGCTGATCGTGATCCTGCCACCCTGTCGGGTGGCCAAAAAGCGCGGGTCGCGTTGGTTCGAATGCTACTTTCAAATCCTTGCGCGCTATTGCTCGACGAAGCGTTTTCCCGTCTGGACGCCGACCTGCGCGCGCAAGTCAGAGATTTGGTTTTCCAGACCGCCAAGGAACGCGCCTTGCCGGTATTGATGGTCACACATGATATTGAAGATGCGCAGGCGGCGGGTGGCGCAGTTATTGAATTGGAGAGCCTTTCCAAGGGGTAAGCGATCAAGTCTGGCCGCTATATGTCGTCTTTGAGCCAGCGATCTGTTTATTCAGCAGTAATCTGGAAACGTAACTTAAGGACTCCCATGACCCACTTACTTGGCATCGACACAGGCGGCACATATACCGACGCGATATTGCTCGACGATGAGGCAGGCGTGATCGTCGCACGGGCAAAGGCCCTCACAACACGGCCAGACCTCTCGACAGGAATCGGGGCCGCGATTGACGCTGTCATGGAACAAAGTGGTGTTGCCCCGTCAGATGTGTCGATGGTGTCGCTTTCGACGACGCTGGCGACCAATGCATTGGTCGAAGGGCAAGGCGGACGGGTGGCGTTGGTGTTCATCGGGTTTGATGAAACCGAATTGAAGAGGGCCGATCTGTCAGACGCATTAAACGGAGACCCGGTGATCTTCGCGCAAGGCGGGCACAGCCATGCCGGAACTGCCATCACCGACTTGGATACAGACGCAATTCGCCATGCGTTAGAGTCTCTTTTTGTCAAAGTTTCTGGCGTCGCAATCGCCAGTCGGTTCGCGACGCGCAATCCGTCTCATGAAATTACAGTGCGCGATATTGTGCGTGACGTTCTTGGTGTGCCCGTGACCTGTTCGCATGAACTTAGTCAGGCGCTAGGGGGGCCGAAACGCGCACTGACAGCCGTTTTGAATGCCCGTCTCATCGGATTGATCGATCGCTTGATCGCGGCGACGGAGGCACACATTGAAGCGTTGGGGATCGACGCACGCTTAATGGTCGTGCGGGGGGACGGCGCGCTTATTTCCGCGGAGCTGGCGCGAGAGCGGCCTATTGAGACAATCCTAAGCGGTCCAGCGGCCAGCATCGCAGGTGCGCAATGGCTAACGGGGGCGAAAGACGCGCTTGTCAGCGACATCGGCGGGACAACAACGGATATCTGTGTCCTCAAGGACGGTGTTCCAAAGATCGATCCGCAGGGCGCCAAAGTCGGAAAGTATCGCACCATGGTCGAGGCGGTCGCGATGCGTACCTTTGGTTTGGGTGGCGACAGTGAAGTGTCTGTAATTGAGGGACTGGAAGGTGGGCTTCGACTTGGGCCGCGCCGCGTGATGCCAGTGTCACTGTTTGCGCGTGACTACCCCGAACTTGCGCACACCGCCATGGATCGCGCTTTGACGCTTGAGACGCCGTCAGAAGAGGCGACCCAGTTCGTGATCGCCCAGTGGGAGAAATTCCCTGACGGCCTAGACGCCCGCGAAGCGGCAGTTGCGTCGCGGTTGCGCGACGGCCCAGTGCGTTGGATAGACGCCGTCCAAAGCCGGATCGAAGGGCCAGCGTTGGCGCGTCTTGTACAACAGGGATTGGTTATGATTTCGGGTGTTACCCCATCGGATGCGAGCCACACTTTGGGTCATATGGTAGACTGGGACACAAGTGCGGCAGAAAAGGCGCTGACGCTTTTCGCGCGACGACGGATCGGCAGTGGTGAACGTCTGAGTTCTGGCGCTGAACCCCTCGCGCGCACCATTATTGACAGGCTTACACAGCAGACGACTTGGTCACTGTTGGAGACTGCTTTGTCAGAAGAAGGGTGGGATGATCCGGCCCAATTGGCCCGCCATCCCTTGATGACAGCAGGGCTGAAGAACCACCAAAATATCGTGCGATTTGATGCAGGTTTGGCGATGCCGGTGATAGGTCTTGGGGCGTCTGCGCAAACTTATTATGGCGCGGTGGGCACGCTTTTGGGCTGCCCCACGATCCTGCCCAACAATGGCGGCGTCGCAAATGCCATTGGTGCGGTCGTTGGTCAGGTCGCGATCCATGCCGAAGGAACAGTCACCAGCGGCGGCGCAGGTGCGTATCGCGTCCACCTGCCAGAAGGGCCAGCACAGTTTGGTGACAAGGACTCAGCTCTCACAGCTTTGCGGTTGGCCCTGACCAAACAGGCGACCGAACAGGCTATCGCGTCAGGTGTCGAAGAGGTCAGGATCACTGAAAGCCTCAACCTGCGAGAAGCACAGGTTGAGGCTCAGACGATGTTCATCGAAGCGACGTTGCGCATAACTGCCCGCGGGCGGCCGCGTATCACGACCTAATAATTCGGCCGCTTCGCGCCTTATCTATTCGGCCGCTTCGCGGCGGGGCAACACCCAATCGGGGCGGATGAAGTGGCATGTGTAACCGTGAGGAACACGCTCAAGATAATCCTGATGCTCGGGTTCGGCTTCCCAAAACTCACTCACGGGGTCCAGTTCGGTGATAACCTTGTTCGGCCAAAGACCAGATGCATCCACATCCTTGATCGTTTCTTCGGCGACAGCTTTTTGAGATTCATCCACATAGTAAATGGCTGAGCGATAAGACATTCCGCGATCGTTGCCTTGTTGGTTCATGGTCGTCGGATCGTGGATTTGAAAGAAGAATTCCAAAAGCCGACGATAGGTCATTTGTGTGGGATCAAAGTTAATCTCGATCCCTTCGGCATGGGTCCCGTGATTGCGATACGTCGCATTGGCGACATCGCCACCAGTATAACCTACCCGCGTTGACACAACGCCGGGCAGCTTTCTGATCAAGTCTTCCATGCCCCAAAAACATCCACCGGCCAGCACTGCGCGTTCAGTATTTGACATTTAAGCATCCTCCACTTGGTTACAGAATTCCCCGTAGCCTTCGGCATCCATATCAGCCTTGGCAATAAATCGCAGCGACGCCCCGTTGATGCAGTACCGCAGCCCGCCTTGATCTTGTGGTCCATCAGGAAACACATGCCCAAGGTGGCTGTCGCCATGGGTCGAACGGACCTCGGTACGGATCATACCCAGCGTGTTGTCGGTCAATTCATTGACGTGGGCGGGTTCAATCGGCTTGGTAAAACTTGGCCAGCCGCAGCCTGATTCGTACTTATCCGATGACGCGAACAGCGGCTCACCTGAAACTATATCGACATAAATGCCGACCTCTTTGTTGTCCAAATATGCGCCCGTCCAAGGGCGTTCAGTGCCACTTTCTTGCGTCACATAAAACTGCTCCGGCGTGAGAGTCGCGACAACGTCTGGGTTCTTGTTATATTTGGCCATGGTGAAATACCCCTTATCACTGCGTTAACTCATGATATGGGATCATTCGAGTGAATTACCAGTTCCTTACAGTTCGTTCACCAACCCGCGAGCAAACGATTGGGTCGCCGCATCACTTAGTTTTCTGGATCATCCAACAGCGACGTTTTGCCAATCTGGGCAATTGTAATGCTCGTCTCGGTCTTCAAGACATCCCACAGTGCGGCAAGCCCCTCTTCCCCGGCAGCGGCAATCGCAAATTGCAGAATACGCCCCAGAAAGGTGAAGTTCGCGCCTTGTTGGAACGCTTTGACCACATCTTCGCCACTGCGCAGACCGGTATCGTAGAACAGCGGGACGTCTGGGCCAACGGCTTGGCGTATGTCGGCCAACGCCGTTATGGGTGGTGGCGCACTATCAAGCTGGCGCGATCCGTGGCTGGACACCTGAATGGCGTCAACACCAGCGTCGCGCAGCATCAGAGCATCTTGGGCGTCCAACACACCTTTGACGACCAGCTTGCCGGGCCACATGTCGCGAAGTTGCGCCAGCGTGTTCCAGTTTGCTTT
This sequence comes from Octadecabacter arcticus 238, assembly GCF_000155735.2. GTDB lineage: Bacteria > Pseudomonadota > Alphaproteobacteria > Rhodobacterales > Rhodobacteraceae > Octadecabacter > Octadecabacter arcticus. The sequence continues at coordinate 5,172,988 of NC_020908.1, read as the reverse complement.
GGCACGGCTTTCGGTGCGATCGAATTCATATCCATCCATGTCAAAGTTCGCCATCTGCGGCTTGCCCTTGGCCAGCGCTGTCAGCGACCAACGCGGGTGACACGCAAAATCAAGGAACTGTCGTGGGCCAATCTTGAATGGCATGGTAAAGCCGTGGCGCAATTCACGGGGGCGACGGCCCACCTCGGGGACATCGACCGTTAGGATAATTGTTTCATAACCAGCGGCCTTGGCACGTTCCACGAGTTTGAATGTGCCGTCGCCATCACCCGTAAAATACAACTGAAACCACGCGTGCCCTTCAGCAGCCTCAATCAGCGGCTCCATCGCGGTGGATGCCACTGTCGATACGCCAAGCGGCACATGTTCGCGCGCTGCCAGTCGCGCAAGCATCATGTCAGCACCCGGAGCGGACAGGTTGCACATGCCCATAGGGCTGATACCGAACGGCACCTTGGCGGTCTGATCGAACAGGGGAACCGCCAATGATCTGTCACTCACGTCGCGCAAAATACGCGGCCGCAGTTCCAAATCATCAAAAGCCGCGCGATTGCGCGCCGCCCCGATTTCGCGACCAGCGGCCCCGTCGATGTAGTCAAATACCATCCAAGGCAAACGGCGACGCGCAATGCGCCGCGCGTCTGCACTTGAGTGGATACCGGCCACCATTTAGCCCACGACCGCTTTCATGAACCGATCACGGATCACGACGGGGTCCATGGTGATAACCGGCAGTTTGATGTTGCCGCTGTCACATTTCACCACGATCACAGTCATCTTTTTGCTATCTAACGCAGCCTGCAGGGTCTTTCCTGTGTCAACGTCCTGACAAACGACGACGTTTTCACAACCACAGGCCTCAGCCACTTTTTCAAGCTTGGTTTTCATACCGGCATAGGTTGGTTGGTCACCGGTTGATCCGTACGATCCGTTGTCGATGATCATCAGGATATAATTGTCAGCCACGTTATTTGCGATTGTTGGAAGCGTACCGAGGTTGGTCAGCACGGACCCGTCACCATCAATAGAAATGACAGTTTTCGGCTGGCTAAGCGCGAGGCCGAGGCCAATCGACGAAGACAGACCCATTGTTCCAAGCATGTAGAAGTTTGTGGGTTGGTCATCGATCATATGCAGCTCTTGGCTGGGTAAACCGATGTTACAGACGACCAGTTGGTCACGAAGGATGGGCGCGATGTCGCGCAGGATTTCAGATCTGATCATTGGTCGCCGTAGCCTCCCCAGAAAGATGCATCGGTCAAGATCGCGACCGGCTTGTTGCACATGAACGTATATTTCAGGATTGCGTCAAATTCGTCCGCATCAGATTCCTTGTGGAAGTGATAGGTCGGAATGTTCAACTGGTTGAGCAATGCCTTGGTGTGAACCGCCATTTCAACCTGACACGCGACAGGTTCGCGCAGCTCACCGCGATATGAGATCAGCATCGGCAACGGCATACGGTAATATTGCGTCAGCGTTGCCAGCGTGTTGATCGTCACACCAATGGCCGTGTTCTGCATGATGATACAGGGGCGTTTGCCGCCCATCCACGCGCCAGCGCACAGGCCCATGCCTTCGTCTTCTTTGTTGGACGGGATGTGAAAGATTTCTGGCCGCGCTTCGACTTCGTCGATCACACCAGCGAGTTGTTTGCACGGGACGGTGGTGATGAACGACACGTCGTTTGCTACCAGATCGTCCACAATTTTCTTGTCAATGCTCAAGGTTCGCTCCTTCGCGAAAGGTCATGGGTTGGGTTCAAGTATGATCTTTGGGGCCGCAACGTTGCCTGCACGAATGTCAGTGAACGCCTGCTGTCCGTCAATTAAGGGTCGTTGCTCTGTCCAGTCCAGCGCGCCAAGCCGGCCATCAAAAATGGCCGCAGCCGTGTCACGGAAATCTTGTGCGGTATACGTATATGTGCCCACAAATGTGATTTCTTGCAAGGTCATGCGGCGGATATCAAGGCCGCCCTCGCCCTCTCCCAAACCGATGTGCATGATCACGCCACCCGGTTGGGTTGTCGCCGTCGCATCTGCACGGGTTGCGGCGTAGCCGACGCCGTCGATGACCAGATCAGCCTGCGTCACATCACCGGGTGCGACGGCGTCAAACCCATCAATCCGATCCAGTGTTGTGCGGCGCACGGCGTTGGGTTCGGCGACAGTGATCTGCGTTGCCCCAAACGCGCGCAGGGCAAGTGCTGCGCCAACGCCAATCGCGCCACCGCCGATGACGTGGCACTTTGCATCACGCAATGGCATATCCAAAATCGTTGATCCAAGGCGGACGGCATGCCAGCCACAGGCCAGCGGTTCTGCCAAGGCCGCTTTGCGCAACGGCACTTCATCGGGCACGTACACGAGGTTCTCATCCCGCATCACAACCATTTCGGCAAACGCGCCTTCGCGTGGCGGCATGGAAATGATCATCCGTTCTGCACACAGGTTGTCACGGCCAGACGTACAGGCGCGGCATGTTCCACATGTCACCAACGGGTTGATCGTCACACGCTCGCCATCGCGCAGCCCACCAACGATCCGCCCAGCGGCCTCATGGCCAAGGATCAGCGGTGCAGGGCGGCGATCGTCATGGCCCAAGAAGGCATGCATATCAGACCCACAGATACCCGACGCCTCAATCCGGATCAGGCTTTGGCCTGCCCCCACGATAGGGTCAGGCATATCGCGGTACACAAGTGTTTGAACGGAGTCATAAACAAGCGCTTTCATTTTGCGGTATATCCCCCGTCCACCATCAGAATCTGGCCCGTAACATAGGCTGATGCGTCTGAGCACAGGAACAGCAACGGACCATCGATGTCCTCAAGCGTGCCATTGCGCCCAATACAAGTTTGCGCCGCGTTGCGCGCCGCACGTTCAGGATCGGCAAACACAGGGCCGGTCAGTTCCGTCGGGAAGAATCCTGGTCCAATGGCGTTTGCAGTGACGCCGTCCTTGGACCACGCCTCAGCCATAGCGCGGGTTAGCTGGGCGATACCTGCCTTGGAAGCGCCATAGGCGATACCACCTGAAAAGGCCCGCGTCGTTTGCAGGGACGCAAAATTCACAATCCGGCCCCAGCCCTTTGCCTTCATGGCGGGTACCATCGCTTGGCTTAGAAAAAACGGTGCGGTGAGGTTGAGCGCCAGCGTCTGGTCCCAGCCGTGTGGCGTCACATCATCGGCCGGTTCACGGGTGTTGATGCCTGCGGCGTGCACAATAATGTCTGGCGCACCAAAGGGGGCGCCAATCTTTGAGACCAGGTTTTCCATCTGGTCCCGATCTGCGACGTCGGCGACCACAGCGGCGGCGACCACACCAATCTCGTTGCATAGGCTATCCAAAGCATCTGAGCGGCGGGCCACACACACGACTTTGGCCCCAGCTTCCGCCAGCACGAGCGCCGCGCGCCGCCCCAGACCGGAACTGGCACCGGTGACGCAGGCGACCTTGCCGCCTAGATCAAAAAGGGTGTCTGGATTAGCCATCTGCGGTCAAATCGAACGTCTCATTCGGGAAATACTTGGCAAGGCGAACATCGGCTGCGCGCGCGTGGCCTTCCATTCCTTCCAGTCGCGATATCCGCGCGGTCGCTTCAGCAACCCGCTTGGACCCATCGCGTGTAGATCGCTGCCAGGTGACGATTTTCATGTATTTGTGAACGGACAAACCGCCCGTGTAACCCGCTGCGCCAGACGTTGGCAAAACGTGGTTCGTACCTGACGCCTTGTCACCGTAAGACACAGTCGTTTCTTCGCCCAAGAACAGAGAACCATAGCAAGACAACCGACCCAACCACCAATCGAGGTCTTCTGCCTGAACGGTCAAATGTTCGGGTGCATATTCATCCGAACAGGCGGCCATGTCTTCGCGGTCTTTGCACACGATCACTTCGGCATAATCACGCCACGCGGCAAATGCGTTTTCGCGGTTCAGTTCCGGAAGGTCGTCAATCAATACGGGCACGCGCGCCATGACATCTTTGGCCAAAGCCACGTCGTCCGTTACCAGCCAGACTGGCGAGTTATATCCATGCTCTGCTTGGCTCACTAAGTCCGTCGCGACGATATGCGGATCCGCAGTCTTGTCGGCCAAAACCAAGCTGTCAGTCGGGCCCGCGATCATATCGATTCCGACACGACCGAACAAGATACGCTTGGCCTCAGCGACGAACTGATTGCCAGGACCCACAAGAATGTTCGCCTTAGGCAAGCCGAACAACCCAAACGTCATTGCAGCGACGCCTTGCACACCGCCCAGCGCCATAATTTTGTGGGCGCCACAAATATGGGCTGCATAAACAATCGCGGGGGCAACGCCCAAGCCGGGACGCGGCGGCGATGTTGCGGTGATGTGGCTACACCCTGCGACCTTTGCCGTTGTCACCGTCATAATTGCACTTGCGATATGGCTATAACGCCCCCCTGGAACGTAACAGCCCGCAGCATCCACGGGGATCGCTTTCTGTCCCGCGATCAGACCTGGCGTGATTTCAAATTCAATGTCTTTGACCGTGCCCTTTTGGGCCTCGGCAAACCGACGCACGTTGTCATGGGCGAATTGGATGTCCTGTTTCAACTTCTCCGGCACACGATCGCAGGCCGCTTGGATTTCTTCGTCCGTCAGGATGATGTTCCCGTCATACTTGTCGAACTTGACCGCGTATTCACGGGCCTTGTCATCCCCGCCCGCCTCAATGTCCGTCAGGATCCCCTGAACAATGTCATGAACGTCCGACGCGCCAGATTGTGCCGTCAGCGTCGCTTTCTTGAGATAGGTCCGTGCCATATTAGGGTCGCCTTATGTCTTGTGGTCGGTGCATCGCGGGAGGTTACAGTCACCCAGTGCAAAATAGATTCGCAGTCTTGTTACACATATGTAAGCCATTACATTTAACGAGTGCAAGTCGTTACAAAGCAAGGTCATCGAAGACATAAAGAAAACAACCGTCCTCCGAGCCGAGACCATCACAGTTTCCTCCCACCAGGACGTCGCTGTTAACATCATCGAGAGCACGATGCTCACTGAGGGAAATATCAAGAACAACCACATTTATCTGCGCGAATTCTTCGATGCTTTACGGCGGGTGGCAACAAGAAGGTCGCGATCAAGATTGTAGATTATCGCGGGATCGAAAGTCTAAAAATCGTAGCGTTGGAAGACTGATATGTCGTTGATCATCAACCGCCCAACCGAGTGTCCTCAACAGTTCTGGGACAAGCAGCCTGATGGGTCGCTTAAACTGAAATCAGAGCGCCGTCCGGCGAGCTACGAGGTGTTCAGCCCACGTGACAGAACTTTGCGCGTCGAAGAGATTGGGTTAGCCGTGTTGCATGGATATGGCGAAGTCCGAGATTGCCCTTACCCATAATTCAGGTCATGCAGCAGCCTCGTACTTGGCACGACCAAGCCCGTTCATTTTGTTGAGAATGTTTGTCCCAATCCTGACTTCAGTTTTTTGGTTCGGAAAGTTCCGAGCTTTCAGTTTGGGGCCGATGACCATCTTCCAGCGGCCTATTTGTGCTTCGCCGCGGCTCCGGTGATTGTAGCCGCTGCTAACTTGCCATGCCAGGCGCCCTTTGTCTCGAATCTCCGCGATGTGTTTATCTCGGGGCGTTGGATCACGGGCAGCATCGAGGCTGAGAACGGCCGTGATCGGAGGCGGAATTACAATCTCTATAGCTTCACCAAAACGGTCCACAAGCAGATTGCTGGTAGGATCGCCATCATAGGCGCCATCCGCCAAAAAGCGGCTAACAGGAGCGTCAATCTGATCGAGAAGTTCGGGCAAAGCAGTTGGGTCGCCTACGTCGTCTTTTGTCAAATCGGAGCAAACGATATCTCCAGTTGTGATATCCAGTCCAAGATGCAGCTTGCGCCACGACTTACGTTTGGGCTTTGTTTTATGCTTTTTCTCCAGCCATTCGCCTTCACCAAATATCTTCAGACCCGTACTATCCACAACTAATTCGATTGGGCCGGCCCTTTGGGCTTTAGATTTTTCTGGTATGCTGAGCCCCGCACCTCTCCGCGAGAGGGTCGAGAAATCCGGAACGGAAACATCCAGTCCCATAAGCCGCGCCAAACTACCGACCAATCCTTGCGTCTGCCGCAAAGGTTGTTTGAAAGCCATACCTAGCGTCAGGCATACTGATATGGCCATATCAGAGTATGTGGGTTGGCCGCCTGGCGTCTGACGTTTATCGGCAAGCCACTTATCTGCAACCTCAGGGCTCAACCAAATTGTCACATCACCGCGCTGACGCAGGCCTTCATTGTACACTCGCCAGTTGGTGACCTTCTGTCGTTTCTTTTCAAACTTGTGGCGGCGGGAAGCGTTGAATTTGTGCGGCATCATGAATATCCAAGTCGTTGGCAAGCTAGGTGTCTAGCAGACCCGCTGGGGTCCCTGCAACAACGGCCCCAGAGACCGTTGCAGCCGGAATACCTGTTTTGGCTTCCATAACCTGAACGCCCCACCCAAGAAATTTGCGAGCGACTATGCTTTGATGTGGCGTCACGGGTAACTCTCAGTTAGCTGATATTGTCTATTTTTTCCGATTTCGTTCTGGCCTAGGAGGAACCGTGTGGTCGGATGCCAAGTCGACAGCTTGGTGTGCCAAGTCTAAGAACAAGCCTTTGGTGGCTTTGTATACCGCCTCATCTGTAAGTTCGTAGGTCGTAAACCCTTCCTCGCAACTGGGGCACCATCTGCGCCTGCGGATTGTCAATGAACCAGCCAGTTCATGCCTGCGGCTGTCTTTCACGTCCGAGGCAATTGGGCCGCAATTGGGGCATTCGAAGTTAGGTTCTTTTTTTTTGCTCACGATTAAGTCCTCCAAGATATTGACGCCATATCAATATCAAGAGAACTACCGCAACAATGACAAACTGGCGCAGCTGATATTTTTGTAGGAGGCTAGTAATCTGCCATGGCAAAAAGCGACAACCTTAACCGTTTAGCCTACTTTGTTGCGGTTTTTGAAACAGGGTCATTCACGCTCGCTGCTGAGCGCTTGGGCGTAGGAAAGTCAATCGTGAGCCGCCAGATCACCCAACTCGAACGGGAGCTTGGCGTCTTTCTCTTGGTCCGCACCACGCGCAAGGTGGCCCCAAGCAAAGCGGGGCAGGTTTTTTACATGCGATGTAGGAAGATTCTAGCTCTGGCAGATCAAGCCTTTGCCGAAATGTCGCGCATGAAGACCGCGCTTCAATAATATCTCGAGATGTCCTCCCCAAAAAGAAAAACCCGCCACGTAGGGCGGGTTAGTTATGCTCTCCAATTACGGCCAGCGCAGCAGTAGACGCACTAACCATTGAAGGGCGACCGAGCATGGTCATGGTCATGGTCATGGTCATGGTCATGGTCATGGATCCTTGAATCGCAGTGCGAGACTTACGTCAATTACTTGTGGTAGGAGGATCGCAACTGTGTTGTTTGGGACTCAAGCTATGCAGACAGACTATTTAGGAGAAAAGACGATGGTTGAGAATAATAACAACCGCCAACAGGTCATCAAAAGTCTGACAGCGGCGGAAGTTCCTGAAGTCATCGCCATAGGCATCGCGGACGTCCTAGCTGAGGCAGGCTTCAAGCAACTGGCTGTCAGGCCATATCAAGCGAGCAGGCCAAGCCTTCTTCTATCCCCCCCCATTGCAAAAACTCTACCAGCGTTAGTGCTAAGTCATGATCAGAGAATTGAACTGCCCGCCCAAAAGCGGCAGCACAATATGTATGCCTACACGCGGCTTGTAGCTAAAAGCTGTCAGGAAAATGTTCTAATGCTTACTCCTCAAGATCGCGTTGCGTAAGATTGCGTGGCAAAAAGGACCGTTTGTTGAACGCTCGGCGAGAGACACTCGCGCCAAACAAATATTTTTAGATCGCAAAGTCGATTAGCGATTTTCCTGCTGAGAGCCCATCCTTAATCCAATTAGGCTGCCTACCCACGCCCGGTCCAAGTGATCGATGAATCTTCCGGATGCTTGTACTTGGCGGGCGAAGCAACTTTAGCTTTCTTGCCACCCGTAAGATCCGCCAGTTTGTACCCATGATTTTGCGCAACCGCCTCTAACTCTGCAATCACGTCGGCACGTTTACGATCTTCAAAGCTTGCGACCGCTTTAGTCGCATCTTTTTGCAACTTCTTTAGTTCTTTGATGGATACTCCCGCGCCTGAATTGACCTGAGGTTTTCCCCTCAAATCACTTTGTATTCCTTGAGCGATATGACGCGGAAGTTGTCGGTGACGGTGTCGCGGAACTCTAGCCATTTTTCTCGCAGGGTCTTGCGGAAGAAGTCGAAAATGGCCTCTGTGAATTGGTTGAACGTTGCATAGTGCCGATTGTGGGTGACCCATTTGTGCATAACACCCCAAAGACGCTCGATCGGGTTGAGGTGCGGGGCATATGCTGGCAAGAAATGCAACTTCACCCGACGTTCTGGGCTGTCCAGCCATGGCTGTAGTATCTTGGCATGATGATAGCGGGCATTGTCGACAAAGACGTGGATGGCCGTCTTGGTTTGGTTGTTGCGTTCCAACTTTTCCAGCATCTGTCGGGTTGTCTGGGCATTGATCTTCTCGCCTTCCACAAAGGTGAACTGGAAAGTCTCAAGGTCAAGCGCGCCCTGAATGTTGAGCCGCTTGCGCCCTGATGTCGCCTTCAGGGCCGTCTTTTGTCCCTTGGGGAACCAACCATGGGCGGGGCGGCTCTGGTGTTCGGGGTGGACAGCGTCCGAAAAGACAACCATCTCATCTGCGGCCAACCCGTTCATCAGGGCCTCATATTTGGCAATAAACGCAGCCTGCTTGGCTTCATCGGCCTGTGCAGGCAGCAATTGTGGTTTCTTATACGCGAACCCCAGGCGGCGCATCAGCTTGGCGGCTCCCGACGTGCTGTAGTTTTGGTCGCACTCGGCTAGAACATAGGCACAGACCTCATCGGCATTGCGGGCAGGCTGCGCGGTGAAATGGGCTCTCACCGCCTGCTCTTGCACGACGGACAAATGACCCTGACGCTGGCTGTAGTCCTTCAGACCGAAAAACGATAGTCCCGCACCGGCAAAGGCAAATCGCCACTCCGTCAAAACTGTCGGGCCAATATCCAAAATCCGGCAAACCGTTCCGGCGTCTTCTCCTGCGTCCAAAAGAAGAAACGCGCGCGCCCGTTTCCAAACAAGGGCGTCAACTTTGCGGCGGCGGCAAAGTGAACTTCGTCCCTGTTGCCGGACATTGGGGTACTTTACCCCAGTCCGTGAAAGGGGCACCAAATGGGACAACATCGACGCAATTATACAGACGATTATAAGGCAGCTGCAGTTGAGCGGTTATATGAGCCTGGTGCGACGCAAGGCAGCGTTGCCAAGGAGCTTGGGATCACTGGGACGCAGCTGAAGACGTGGCGCTTGGAAATTGAGGCGTTTGGCTCAGTTGAAGCCAAACGGCGTCAGCAGGCGGATGCGGCTGAATTGCTCCGCCTTCGCAAAGACAACAAGCGGCTTGCTGAGGAAGTGGAGATTTTGCACAAAGCATCCGCTTTTTTCGCGGCGCGGGCGGTGAAACCATGACGAACAAGCGTGCTTTCGTCACCGCCCATAAAGCTCAATACGCGGTTTCAATATTATGCCGTCTTCTAGAGATATCCCGGGGCTGGTTCTACGGGTTCCCAGCCAGTCAGCCTGCACGTGATCAGCGTCAAGCTAATCGCGACGCTCGGGATCAGGCGTTGCTTCCCAAGATAAAAACCTTCTTCAAGGCCAGTAAGAAATGTTATGGATCAAAGCGTATTCACCAAGACTTACTGGCGGATAGTGAGGTCGTCTCCGAGCGCCGTGTTGCGAGAATAATGAAGGAACACAAGGTGTCCCCGCTTCTTCGCAAGCGTAGAAAGCCAATCACAACGGACAGCAATCATAAGCTGAAGCCATCCCCAAACTTGTTGGAACAGAAATTCCACAGCCAGACGCCTAATGCCGTTTGGCTGGCGGATATCACCTATATCGACACGGACGAAGGCTGGCTTTATCTGGCTGGCGTGAAGGACATGACCACGCGTGAGATCGTCGGTTGGGCGATGGAGGATCACATGCGTGCGGAGCTTTGCTGCGCCGCCCTCGAGATGGCTCTGGGACGCAGAGGCCCGGTTCCGGGATTGATACACCACTCCGATAGGGGCGGCCAATATGCTGGCGGGGACTATCGCAAGCTGATCAAAAAGGCGAAACTCACTCAATCCATGAGCCGCAAGGGCCAATGCCTCGACAATGCGCCGATGGAAAGCTTCTTTGCTTCATTGAAAAAAAAGGAGATGGTTCACCAGCGGCGCTTTAGAACACACGCTGAGGCCAAGGCCGCCATCTTCGAATACATTGAGGTCTTCTACAACCGCCAGCGCCGTCATTCAGGCGTCGGCTACAAAACGCCAAAACAGGCTTTCGAAGATATGACTTGGAAAATGGCGGCATAGGGTCAATAAGCAAACTGTCCGGAAAACGGGACGAAGTTCACTGTCTGGCGTGCCGCAAACGCAGGACACATCAGCCTGAACCAGTTCAAAGTCATGAGCGCCATTGAGCGCTGTCGAACCGCGGCGCTTGGCGGTCATGTCGCGCGGTGCGCCGACTGTGCGCATGAGCACATCGCCTACAACTCATGCCGCAACCGTCACTGCCCAAAATGCCAGGCGGGTGCTGCGAAGATATGGCTTGCGGCACGTGAGGCTGAACTGCTGCCCGTGCGGTATTTTCACTTGGTCTTCACGCTGCCCAAACAGATCGCCGACATCGCGCATCAGAACAAACGCGAGATCTATAATCTGCTGATGCGGGCAAGTGCGGACACGGTTATAAAGATCGCTGCTGATCCGAAACATCTGGGTGCCAAGATTGGTATCACGTCGGTGTTGCACACTTGGGGCTCGGCTATGACCCACCACCCGCATGTCCACATGATCGTTCCCGGAGGGGGGCTTTCAAGGGATGGTTCAAAATGGATCGCCAGCCGCAAGAACTTCTTCCTGTCTGTCCACGTTCTATCCCGCTTGTATCGGCGGCTCATTCTGGAAGGGCTGGCCAAGCTGCATAAGGCCGGGAAACTTCATTTCTTCGGTGATCACCTGGACCTCATCGACAAGACCGCCTTCGACAATTTCCTCGAACCCCTGCACAAAATAGACTGGGTCGTCTATGCCAAGGAACCCTTCGCCGGGCCGAAAGCCGTATTGGCATACCTATCGCGCTACACACATCGGATTGCCATTTCAAACAGCCGGTTGATCCGTTTCGATGCGCAAAACGTCACCTTCCGCGTCAAGGACTATCGCCTCAAAGGTGCGGGCCGCCACACGACCATGTCCTTGTCCACAAATGAGTTCATTCGCCGGTTCCTGATCCACGTGCTGCCCAGAGGCCAGCACCGCATCCGACATTATGGGTTCTATGGGAATAGCAACCGCACGGCCAATATCGCGCGGATCCGGCAACTGCTGGGGGCCAAAACCCCTCACAAGGAGCACGATAAAGGCAACACCATCAACGATGCAGATGAACCTCCTCGTGTTCTTGCTCTGCCTTGCCCATGTTGTGGCGGGCAGTTGATAATCGTCGACACAATCGCACCAGCCCAACATCCCAGAGCGCCGCCAAAAACACAAAGGGCTGCTGCATGACGCGCGCACCGCACATCACGAACGACACCCTCGGCCGCTCGCTATATCTCCTGCGAACCAATCGGCATGCTTTGATCAAGCTCAGCGTGGCAAAACATGGTGACGCCGACAAAATACCGTGAGTTTCAACCAACAGCAGGCAAAACCGGCGCTGCGCTTAACTCAATGCGCCCCGCCAAACTGGCCTGTCAGCTCCGGGCGAAAACACACGCATTGCGCAAATCCCCATAGCAACAATCGATCCACCCAGACCAACCCCGCGATTTCCCGCTTGAGCGCTTCTCCGACGCCAGGCAATGTTCCGCGTCACCCAAACCTCGCGCGTGGCGTCCGAGAAACCTACACCACAGCGGACCTTCGTGAACATCGCGGCGAATGTCGGCTATGAAGGTAGAGGCAAAAGCATTCAACAACCATTTGGGTTTTGAACGGGATTTGTGGCAGCGGTAAATGAAGATTTTTGCAAGCGTTAAAAAATCAAGCGTTTTTTCGAATAGGTCTGAAATTCGGCGGTGACATTGGTCTGGTAGTCTAGCAAGAAGTGAGAGGCCAGAACGTAAGCGGGACAAGACCAGTGGCAGACCATTATCCATTCATTCTGGGGAAAGCATTGAAAATGCTGCGGTTGCGAAAAGCGCATAAGCGGTATGCTATTTTTATCTCTACTATAGGAAGTGGAGCAACATATTTTGATTGGTGAGACATAACGATAACCCAAAGGAGTATGGCTATGGCCGCTTTCAAAACAAATTTTCAATCCGCCGTCCCTTTCAGTATGGCTATGGCCGCTTTCACAACAATTCACCCATCCGCCGTCCCCTTCAAGAACCCTTTTGTCAGCCTGGTAAAATTTTACAAAAATTGGAACGCCGTTCGCCAGACGCGCGAAACGCTGATTAATTTGAGTGCACGTGAGCTTTCAGACATTGGTATGACACGCGGCGACATTGAGAACTTTGCTCGCCGGGCCCGCGCATAAGCCTTCCTGGCAAAATCAATGAAAAGGGCACCTCAATCAAGGTGCCCTTTTTCGTTCAATCTTCAAAAGCGGCTATTTCGCGATTTGTGTGGGTAGTTTGTTTTCCGGTCACTCAACGATAGCCCTAGATGTTGTGGTGTAGGGCGACGCTTGCAGGTGGCTGAGTTTGCCAGAGATCAGATAGGCCATGAGGATGAGGTTGCGTGGTTTTCGATATCCTCTGGCGCGCGCCTTGGCGGCTTGGATTAAGCCGTTGATGGCCTCAACTGAGCCATTGCTCAGGGCGCTTTCAAAGCTGTTAAGGATACCATCCCAGTGGGTTTTCAGGGTCAGGGCGAGCTTCTTGAAGGGCGCTAGCTTGCTGCGGCGCGCCCATCGGAACCATGCGGTGAGCCGCTCTTCGGCCTCGGCGCGCGTGGTCGCCGCCGCAAAGATGTCGCGCAGCGCTTCCTTCAAGCGGAAGGCGCGCCCTGTCTTCAGCTGCATGCGTGATAGCGTGTGGTGCTGTGCAATCTGTTTTTTGGTCCACTTCTTTTTGTCCTTGAGCCACATCCATCGGCTTCGTTTCAGGGCGGGCTCTTCGCGCACCTCAGCACGCCTGACTTCTTCCAGCGCGGCGTTGGCCAGCTGGATGACGTGGAACCTGTCGAAGGTGATGGCCGCGTTCGGCAGATGCCGACCGATACCAGCAATATAGGCCCTGCTCATGTCGATGCAGGCGGCAGTGATGGCGTCCGGATCGCCACCATGGGTACGGAGGTCTGCAGTGAAAGTCTTGACCGTGCCCGCATCATGGCCTTCACAGGCAAAGAGCAGTCTTCCCGCCTTGAGATCATGGAACAGGGTGATGTAATTGTGGCCGCGCCGCGCTGCTGTCTCGTCGATCCCGACAGCCGTCACGTCGCTGAAGTCCTCCAGCTCGCGCGCAGCCGGGACGTAGTGGTCAAGCACGCGCCATGACCGGTCGTCCCCGATCTCGAGAAGATCGGCTATGGCCTTCACCGGCATCTCTTTGGCCAGAGCGATCACGAAGGCCTCGAACAATTGGCTGAAGCCGCTGCCACTGCGCGCCCAAGGAACCGTGATCTGCCCTGTCTTGCCGCATGCGCTACAGGCAACACGGGGAACGGAGGCGTGGATGAAAGCCTTGTGCTCAAAGAAGCGCAGATGCTCCCAGGTCCGGGGCCGCGTGTCATGGACCGGCTGATCGGCCGCGCCACAGGACGGGCAGGCAAACCGGGTGCCAGGCTTGAAGCGGATCTCGAAGTGGATTTCCTTTGCCTTGGTATCGAAGCGCACGTCGGAAACGCTCCAGGGCGCTTGCAGACCAAGCGCAATCGTAAACAAGTTTGTCTCGGGCCCCATGGTTCCCCTCCATCTTCTGATCTGTGGGAACTATATTCTACCTTGTGACATCGCAGACGCCAACAGATCCGGCGCGTCAGGCGCTGCGATATGTGAGGTCTACGCGCCAGACGCGCCTCACCTCGCGACCACAACATCTGGTGACAGCATCAAAAGGCCATCGCAGGCCTACCCACACAATTCGCGGAGGGACCTCAAAAGATAACGCCCTTATATGCGTACCCGTCCACTGTAGATACATTTCATGATGAATCTGGGGAGGGCTCTGTTACTATCCTTTTGAAGCTCGGCCAGGATTGATCTTCTTTGAGCTATGACTGAATCTGGTGTTTGAATGGTTTGAAGGTTGGCGGCGTATCTGGTTGAATTGTTGTTGGAAGACAGCAGCCCAACCAAAGGAGATACACCACCATGGGAACTACTAACATTGTTGATTTTGCGCGTCGAGACGAGATGACGGACGCGTTGACGGAGTTGCTGAAAACGGGAGCACAACAATTGATCGCGACAGCAGTTGAGGCTGAGCTTGTCAGTTATTTGGCGCAATTTACCGGCTTACGCACCGATGCCGGTCACGCGGCAGTCGTGCGTAATGGACATCATCCGGCCCGCCCGTTTCAAACGGGCATTGGCCCTGTGAGCGTGCGCATTCCAAAGGTTCGGTCCAAGGACGGCACACCGGTGACATTCCGGTCTGCCCTGGTGCCGCCCTATGTGCGCCGCACGAAGACGCTGGAAGCGGCCTTGCCATGGCTTTACCTCAAAGGGATCTCCAGCGGCAAGATGGCTCCCGCCCTCAAGGTTCTTCTGGGCCCAGATGCCGTTGGCTTGTCGGCTAATACGGTTTCGCGTTTAAAACGCGATTGGGCCAATGAATACGAGGCTTGGAAAGGCGCTGAGTTAGATGACGAGCCCATCGTCTATATCTGGGCCGACGGCGTTCACAGCGGCCTTCGGGGCGAGGATGACAAGCTCTGTGCCCTTGTTATTATTGGGGTAACTGCCCGTGGCAAGAAGCGATTTCTGGCAATTGAGGATGGGGTGCGCGAGTCCACGCAGAGCTGGCGCGAGGTTCTGCTTAACCTCAAAAGCCGAGGCATGAATGCGCCCAAACTGGCCATCGGGGACGGTGCCATGGGGTTTTGGGCGGCCATGGACGAAGTCTATCCTGAGACCCGCCATCAACGCTGTTGGCAACACAAAACGATGAACGTGCTCAATTGTTTACCCAAGCTGTCTCAGCCAAAAGCCAAGGCCGCGCTGCACGACATCTGGCAGGCCGAGACCAAAGTCGATGCAGAAAAGGCGTTCGATCTGTTCATCAAAACCTACGAACCCAAATATCCCAAGGCCACACTATGCCTGCAAAAAGATCGTGAGGAACTCATGGCATTCTTCGACTTCCCGGCGCAGCATTGGCAAAGCATCCGCACTAGCAATCCAATTGAATCGGCCTTCGCGACGATCCGGCATCGTACCAAGCGTTCAAAGGGCTGCCTGTCACGCGATGGCATGCTGCACATGATGTTCAAACTGGGGCAATGTGCTACGCAAAATTGGAGGAAGCTACGCGGCTTTGACTACCTCGCAAAAGTCATCACAGGCGTCACGTTCAAAGACGGAATCGAAACCACAAACCCCGACCAGATCACCGCATGACCAACAATACTCAAACACCAGATTTGACAATAACTCATCTTCTTTGGGTTGAAAGGGTGCTGTCAGACTAATTTGGACCGGTCTCAGTTCTCCAGCAACCCATATGATTTGCAAGTTAACCGTCCGCCCAAAAACCTAATTTTCAATACAACTTCCACAACAGTCGAGACGGCTGGGTGTCAGTGCTACTTTAACTTTCGCTGGAAGCGGTCCACGAGGATCATATGGGGGACCGTAAGTGCTGCGAGTCCTATGAAAACAATCCTTAAAAGACTTTGTTCCAATAATTCTGGCTTGAATCCTTGAAGGACTACAAATCCAATAAGTCCCGCAAAAACCGTTACTACTGACAGAAGCGCGGCAACACGCAGTCCTTGATGTGGATCGTCCAGAGAGCCGAATGCATCACTAAAATGACGCACGGAATGAAGCATACAAAAATAGACAACGAAATAGACCAATGGCGTCAGGCAGGCCGCAGCGATCCAAATGATACCCTGTTCACCGGCAGCGCGATTCCTCAACTGCGGCCGCAAGGATATCGTTGCGACGAAGATTCCCAGAGATATTCCAGCAACGACCGCGAGGAGCAGTGCGGCTGAGTTGGCTGCTGGTTCCGGTGTCAGATAACCAAACAGTGTTGCGACTTCTCCAGTTTGAAACAGAGCGGGCGCACCAACGGTCGCAACACCACCACTAAAGCGTAAGGTAGCACCTGCACCGTCCCAGTCACCTGAGAAGTGGAAGGCTGAATAGATCAGAAACGCATAAAGGGCAGTGCCCGGCAGGACGATCCAGAAAGCGATCACAAGCAGGGCAAGACCAACGTATAGACCCACAAACCGCAGCTTGCCGCGCCAGCCGTCTAATGGCCATAAAGATTGGGCGATCGGCAAGTCTAACGCGCCATGTGGCAGGCCAAGAATTGCCACTGCCGGAGCCAGTATAAACAACTGCGTGATTAAGACTGGTTGACCAATCAAGCTCACCACAATTGTTAAAATCGCCGCACCCGCAAAAAGCCAAGTTTGCCATATTTGCGGAACCGTCACTTTGGAAACGCGGCAGCATATAGAAATGGAAGCGGCGGCAACGCTGTCATGACTGATAGTAGATCCACTGCGCGGGTTGAGCCCGAGAGAAAGCGTTCCAATCGATCAGGGGAGACATTGCGAAACAAGGTTTCAAATAGGGCTGGACCACGTTCAGGTTTCACAGCAAGGACCTGCAAAAACACGCGATCCATGAAACGGGTCATTACGCTGTCCAGCCGCGTGTCGGGAACCTGTCCACTGACAAGTGCGGCTGCGACTTGATCGCTCTGCAATTGATTTCGTGCAAAAGCATACCCCGTTGAAGGCCTGGCTGCGCCGCCACCCAACCCCATGCGAATGATGCCGTCCAGGTTGTGGTCTGCAAAACCTGCCTGCATTGGTAATGCACCTGCTTCGGTACGAAGAGTTTCCATTTGTCCAGGATTGAGGGCATTGATCTCTTCATCTAGCCATTTGGTAAATACCTCTTGTCCGGGGTTATGTGGCGCGAACGACGTGACCTCGACCAGTGCCTGATCAATTGCGAATGGCAGGATATAGACGAAATCAACACCGCCACTTCGGGCGCGGCGAAAGTGCATGAGTTGCACGACATCTGGATTGAAAACTGGACGTTCAGTTTTGATTTCGCGGCCAAGAAAGAACTGCCCATAGCTTGGAACGCGGCTGGGTGGACGGGTATCAACGACATTCGTCGCCGTGAGAGACCCAGCGTCCGTATCAACCTGCCAACAATCGCCCGCCCTAGAAACGCCGTGGGCATGCGTACCCATAGAAATCGAAGTGTCATTGCCCTGTTCAATCAATTCAAGTGCACGGTTATAAAAGGCGCCAGACTTAACGGTCTGATAGCGCATGCTTGAGGACGAGCGCAGTGTTTCACCCTGCGGACCTTGCACCGTCCAAGACGTCCATTCTTCGCGCACGCAATCCTCGAAAGGATCGGATTGCGTGCGCCAGAAGCTCCACGCGCGATCATCAATATATTTCGAGCGGGGTTCGATAACACGAACTGATAAATCGCTTTTTGCCAGTCTCACAGCAAGGCTCAGCCCCGCGCAGCCACCACCCAGAATTGCAACGTCGACATCAGGCATGGGCATGACCAGACCCGTCTTCGGTTTTGCGTTTACGAAAGAGTTCAGCCAACACTGCACAAGTTGCCAAATAAACTTTGCGCTTTATTGTGACGAACGCACGACCTGCGAGAGGTTTAAATTTACGTTCCCGCAGTTGCGTTCCGATGCCCTGATACATTGCCGCTGCTGACGCCACAGCGAGTCGAAGTCGCCATGGAAGTGCCTCAAATGCAGATCGGCCTGACCGATACAATTCATCCGCTTCATTTAGCAAGCAGACCATGGCTGCTTCGGCTGCTGCGATGGCTTGGGGGTCGCCTGCTGCGATGTCTTCAGGGCAATGCGGGCATAGCGTTAACGGCAGATACCGTCGCCCTCTGCGGGCATCCTCGGCCACATCGCGACAGATATTGGTTAACTGCATGGCGCGGCCAAGGTCGGTCGCGTTTTTGAGGTATGCCTCATCCACGTCAAAGAGTGCGCAAATCATAATGCCAACTGTGCCCGCAACACCCATGCAATAGATATCCAAGGCTGCACTGTCGGCGATGCAGGTTGTGTCGGTGTCAGCCGCCACCGTGCACACCAGCTCTCTAAAAGCAGCCAAACCCAGCGGATGACCTTTGAATAAATCTTGCGCCTCGACAGCAATCGGGTCCTGCGGGTCAGGCTTGTTCAGATCATCCAACAACCCCTGCAATTGTGCCTGCCCAACTAGCCCACCAATCTCATCCGCAATATCGTCGACCGTGCGACACAGCGCATACAGCCGAGCGACACGCAATCGATCGCGCCGGTGCAACAAACGTGCCGCGGGTGCAAAGCTGCGTGCGTGATGGGTCATGATTGCCTGCGGGGTCATGTGACGGTTTCCGCGACTGGAACGAGCGTTTCTAGAACCTTGGCGGATGACACGACACCGGGCAATCCAGCGCCAGGATGCGTTCCCGCTCCTACGAAATACAGATTCCGCAGGCCTTCTGCTCGGTTGTGAAACCTGAACCACGCCGATTGCGTAAAGAACGGCGATAGTGAAAATCCAGCGCCGTCGACCGAGAGGTAGTCGTGACTGAAATCTTCCGGTGTCATGGCGAATTCTGCGGTTATCGTTTCGGTGAGACCGGGCAACATGGTCGCATCAAGGGCCGCGATGATCCGGTCGCGCAGTTTGGGGCCGTCCACAGCCCAATCCTGCCCACCGGCAAGGTTTGGAACCGGACACAGCACATAAAAACTGTCGCAACCATCAGGCGCAAAGCTGGGATCAGTCGCCGTAGGACGATGCACGTAAAGCGAAAAGTCATCAGCAAGTTTCTTTTTGTCAAATATATCGCGCAGCAGGCTTTTATAGCGTTCACCGAACCACACCGTGTGGTGGGCAACATCGGGCCATGTCTTTTTGGCGCCGAAGTACATGACGTACAGGCCCATCGATAAACGTGGCTTGCGAGACCGCAACTTTGCGACGTTCGTAATCTCGGATTGAGGCAGCATGTTGCGGTACACATGGACTGGGTCCATGTTCGATACGACCACATCTGCATCAAGGTCCTCACCCGTTTCAAGCACGACACCGGATGCACGCCCATTATCGACCTTGATTTGCGCGATTGTAGTGTCGAGTGAGATTTTGATGCCTTCCTCAACCATCAAGCGCTCAAATGCGTTCACCATTGCACCGGTCCCACCCATGGCAAACCAAACTCCGTGCTCACGTTCAAGATGGTTGATCATGCCGTAGATAGCGGTGGTCGAAAACGGATTGCCACCCAAAAGCAATGGTTGGATCGAAAACGCACGGCGCAGCTTGTCGTGTTTGAGGTGACGCGACACCATTGACCACACGCTTTCGAAAGACCGGAGCCGCAAGAGGTCTGGGATTTGTTTTGTCATAAACATAATTGAATGGAACGGAACAGCAGACAGTTTGGTAAAACCCACATCATAAATCTTCTTTGACCACGCGCCCATGCGGCGGTAGCCCGCGACGTCTACGGGCGAAATACGTGCGATTTCGGCCTCAGTCGCGGCTTCTGTCGGACCATAATCGAATGTATCACCATCGTGATATTGAAACCTGTACCATGGGTCGGGTACGACCAATGTGACGTAGTCCGACATTTTTTTGCCGAACAGTTCAAACAACTCTTCAAAAAGATGCGGAGCCGTCAAAACTGTTGGTCCCGCATCATGGCGGAACCCATCTTTCTCAAACACCTGACCGCGTCCACCAAGACGAGGGCACCGATCAATCAGGTGTACGTCATAGCCTTTGGCACGTAGACGGAGCGCTGCCGCAATCCCGCCAAATCCAGCGCCTGCAACAATGGCAGTTTGTGTGATGGGGAAACTGGTATCACGCGGCATTGGACACATCCTTTAATTGAGTTTCAAGGCGGTCAGCGAGTGCTATAAACGGTAGGCCTACTCCGTGGGGAAGGGCGTTCGCGTCCTTTCGTGCAGATTTCAGTGCTGCGCGTGCGCGCGCCGTTGCGATGATTTGTGCAGACTCGGGGGAGTGGCCCAATGCTTCAAGAGACAAACAGATATTTGTTGACCCTTTCGCAAGATCGTCGGCGCGGTCCATTATGTCATCAAGCGTCTGGTAAGCGATAGCCAGCGCGCGACCTGCGTGGACAACGGTCTCCTGTCCAGGCGCTTGGGCGGCGATCAACGCGAGGCGGATCGGCAGCGCCAACAACGGGCCAGACTTGTTGGCAGCAATGTTTACGTATGCTTCAGGTGTTGGCTGCGTCGAGCGGCAATCCTGCGTCTGTCCATCAATAGTGTATGAAACTGCGTCGTGCATCGCACACAGGGCAAGCGCGGGATAAGGATGTACCGCGATGGCCATATAGGCCGCGGATATCAGCAAATCACCGGTCGAGATTGCAATGTTTTTACCGAACCGTGACCATACGGACGGCTTGCCGCGGCGCATTGCGTCTCCATCTTGAAGATCGTCGTGCACCAGAGAGGCGTTGTGCAACAGTTCGGGCGCGATTGCGCAGGCAAGAGACGCCTGTGGTGAGAGGTTCAGCGTGGCGGCGGCATCAAGACCCAACCGTGCACGCACACGCGCGCCGCCGGCTGAAAAATGATACCGAGCAGCATCTGCAACTCGAGAAGGATTGGGCAAAAGAAGCCGGTCAATTTCGGCGTCAATTTCGGTTAATAAAACAGCCGATCGATCTTTTATACCGAACATCGAAAACATCCTATCGGATCACCAGAAGGGACCGCCCCCACAAAAAAAGCAGGGACGGCCTAAAGTGTTTATTCAGCAGGGACTGCTGTCTTTATGGAATCGTTGGTGTCTTCACTTTTGCGCATGGCAATCATGTAGATAAGTACACCGAAGCCAGCTTTTGCGATGATGTCGGCAATGGTGTAACCTACTTCAACAACAACCGTGGCGAAGGGACCTTCAAGGCCAACTGCGCCGGCAAAGTAGACAACTGGGTAAAAACACCAGCTGCCAACGGTTACGTTACGTGCCGTTCTGACGAGACCACGTGCATTTTCCGGCTGGCTTTCGATTGCTTTGCCCAGACCAACGTAGAGTTGGAAAACGATCCAAAGGAATGGGATCATAGACAAAAGACCAAAGATCCAACGGACGCCGCCCGAGTCTGACACTTCGCCCGGATATCCCAAGGCAACCATTAACAGCGCCGCAAGACCAAGACTGGTCGCGCGCGAGACTGTCTCGGATCTGCTGAGGCTCATCACGAGGATCAGTTCGATCAACAGAAGCGGCACAGTCAAAAGCCAATCGACGTAACGATATGCCGAATTAAAGGCTTTTTCGGTTGGCACGTGCACCCCGTCAACGAGCGTGTATGCGTCAACCCAGCTTTGTCCTATGCGGAAATAATGGTAGGCTGCGATGAATGTTACCAAGCCTGTTATTACTAAAGCAGTTTTATATTCTGATTTCACCTGACCAATGCCAAGCCAAAAGAAAAGTGTTGCTGCGGCAAGCGTAGCAAAGCCAAACGAAAAGGCGTTAAAAATAAGATCATATTGACCCAATGATAATGTTTCCATGTGTTTTCTCCCGTTAACAACATAAATTTTAGATAGTCGGTTTCAGGTGTATTCAATGGCGTACCAGATTTTTTTGATGCTACAGGGCTTTGATTCAAGAAATTCTTGCTTAAAAACAAAATGCTACGAGTTTTAATGAATTTTAGGTGTTGGGTGCAGCAAAAAGTCTCATGTGCGGATCTGACGTACGTGGCCTTGTCGCGCTTACGTTTCAGTCCCACAACTTTCTTATCCGGCCTTTCGCAGAAGCAAAGGGGCTTTTGCCGCCCAGCGATGAGCGGCGTCGGCGCGGATTATAGAAGCTGTTGATATACTGAAAGATAGCGCCTTCTGCCTGACGACGTGTCTCCCAGTGGTTACACCAGATCAATTCTGTGTTGATGGATTTGAAGAACGTCGCAGCAATTGCCCTTGCAGTTCATCGAGACTTTGAATCCATGCTTGGACTGACGTAGTTGATACTCGTTTGAGCAATATTCTGACCCACGGTCCGTATTGTAAATGCAATTCTCCGGCGGTTGGCGCAGCGCCACGGACCTGTCCAACGCTCGGATCACCAGATTCCGCTTCATGCGATTACTGACCGCCCACCTATTACCCGGCAGTGGTTTGCCTTGGCAAACCTTGAGGGGGATATGACGCGGCTGATGTTCTTGACCACCTTCTCGGTGGCTTCTTCGTCATCTTGATCTTCTGATCGATAAGATGAACCAGAAATCCGCCCTTATTCGAATCCTCGAATCTGTCCAGAAAGTGCTAACGTTAGACAGTCTAATTTGTTTTCCGGACGGCAAAAAATTTAGCTTTTGAAAGCTTAAACCAATCAGTCGAATACGTGCGAGCTACCCACCTTTGACATAACCAACTCGGCAAGGGCAGTTGCGTGAGCACAGCTTGCAAAGGTCTGCTTACATCGTCCCAGGTGGTATCATCGCACCCGCAGCGAAGGTCCGCTCCCCGCCCTTGGTGTCGAATGACACAAACGGCCCATAGCTACTGGCGCATGATGCAATTATCGTTGCTCGCCGCTACAGCGTAATAAATCGTGCATATGCTTCATCGCCAAGCAAGGTTTTTAACTGACGATTTTGCACGTTTTCCTTACGTCTAAGCTTGTCTAACGCACTTTTCAGTTTTGAAATGCGCTTTTCATCAGCTGTCATGCGGCTTGCCATCAATTACTCCGAGGTATTAATTCTGTAGCCGGTTTTGGAAACGCACCCGAGTACAAAAGTAACTGTTAACATACACAATGTACTTCCGAGAAGCGACCGTGCTTCAGGTCACTTCCGGCCCAAGCACTAAATCGCTTCGCGATAGGGGCGCTTGTGGCGGGTGTTGGGGTGAACAGGGATTTGTTGCGCGATTCTAGATGTTGGGTGTGTGCTGTTGGTCGAGGTGATTTTGCCTCGATTGACAGAGGATATTCCGATGAACATTCAACAATCGACACCAACGACGCCCCTTCGTGCTCGTATGATTGCCGATATGTCGGGGCGCAATCTCGGCCCTGCATCACAGAGTAGTCACCAGCGCGCCTGTAAGCGTTTTGCGGCTTGGCTAGGGCGCTCGCCAGAGACGGCCACGCCAGATGATGTGAAGTACTTCCAACAACATCTGGTGGAGAGCGGTGTCAGCATCTGCACCCGAAACCAAACAATGACAGGCGTCAAGTTTCTGTTCCGCGTGACCCTGCGACGGCATGATTTGGTGGCTGAGATTTTCCATTTGAAGGAACCGGTGAAAGTGCCACTGGTGCTGAGCAAAAAGGAGATTAAACGCATTCTAGCCATGGCTCCGAGCCTGAAGGCGCGCGTAATGTTGTCGCTTGCCTATGGCTGCGGAATGCGCGCAGGCGAGGTCGTGCGTTTGAAGGTTGGCGATATCGACAGCGCTCAGAAGATCATCCGGATTGTGCAAGCAAAGGGCCGCAAAGATCGCAACGTCATGCTGCCGTCCGATATCTTGGGCATGTTGCGTGAGTGGTGGAAAGAGCGGCCCACCGGTCAGGACAAGGATCTGCCAACGCCTGAGCGGGTCCTCTTCCCCGGATATCGCGGCAAACACCTCTCAGCGCGACAGATATCGCGGCTATTTAAAGAGACCGCGCGGGAAGCCGGGATCACCAAACCGGTCACGCTGCACACGTTGAGGCACAGTTTTGCAACCCATCTGTTGGAGCGCGGCGTCGATATCCGGGTGATCCAAGCCTTGCTCGGGCATTCCAAACTGACAACTACTGCGCGCTATGCCAGCGTTGCCACGGGCATGATTGCGGCAGTGGACAGTCCGCTGGATGATCTGAATGGAGCCAAGCGGAAGAAGGGCAAGCCTTAGCCTTCATAGGCCACCATGCCCAGTCGATCACTGGAGGTCGCGGATATCTTCCGTGACCATGGTGCTGCTTGGCGTGCCGCAAACGCAGGACACATCAGCCTGAACCAGTTCAAAGTCATGAGTGCGATTGAGCGCTGTCGAACCGCGGCGCTTGGCGGTCATGTCGCGCGCTGCGCCGACTGCGCGCATGAGCATATCGCCTACAACTCATGCCGCAACCGTCACTGCCCAAAATGCCAGGCGGGTGCAGCGAAGATATGGCTTGCGGCACGTGAGGCTGAACTGCTGCCTGTGCGGTATTTCCATCTGGTCTTCACCTTGCCAAAGCAGATTGCTGACATCGCATATCAGAACAAACGCGAGATCTATAATCTTCTGATGCGGGCAAGCGCGGACACTGTGGTCAGAATCGCCGCTGATCCTAAACATCTGGGGGCAAAGGTTGGCATAACGTCGGTCCTTCACACTTGGGGCTCGGCGATGACCCACCACCCCCATGTCCATATGATCGTGCCGGGGGGAGGGCTTTCGACAGATGGTTCAAAATGGATCGCCTGCCGCAAGAACTTCTTCCTGTCTGTCCACGTTCTATCCCGCTTGTATCGGCGGCTCATTCTGGAAGGGCTGGCCAAGCTGCACATGGTCGGGAAACTGCAATTCTTCGGCGATCTCACAAACTTTGCAGATCGAAATGCCTTCAACGACTTCCTCAAACCACTGATTCAAATCGACTGGGTCGTCTACGCCAAAGAACCCTTCGCCGGGCCGAAGGCGGTGCTGGCGTACCTGTCGCGCTACACACATCGGATTGCCATTTCAAACAGCCGGTTGATCCGTTTCGATGCGCAAAACGTCACCTTCCGCGCCAAGGACTATCGCCTCAAAGGTGCGGGCCGCCACACTACCATGACGCTGGCAACATCAGAATTTATTCGCCGGTTCCTGATCCACGTCCTGCCAAGAGGTCAGCACCGCATCCGCCACTACGGTGTTTGTCAAAGGTGTTGTCCGCCGATTTCATGCAGCGTCTCTGATTTCAGAGGCGCTGATTTCGTTTTCTGGGTTCAGCCAGACGGGTCCTGCTGGTTGCCAGTTTCGGGTTTTTCCTGACCAGCGTTGCGGGTTTTGCGCGCGAGCAGTTGCATAGAGATTGGCACGATTTGTGAGCGTTGCACGATCATGACCTGCGTGGCACGCATTCGGCGTGACGAAGCGGATGGCGCTGTGCAGGTGTTCACTATTGTACCAACCAGCGAAGGTTTGGACCCAGGTTTGAGCATCCGCCTTGGTGGCAAAGCCCTTGGTCGGCCAGTCCGGGCGGTATTTGCAGGTTCGGAACAACGCCTCTGAGAAAGGGTTGTCGTTGCTTACGCGAGGGCGACTGTAGGAGGCCGTGATCCCTAGTTTTTCCATCGTCACCTTCATCGTGGCGCCCTTCATAGGACTGCCGTTGTCAGCGTGCAGAACCAAGGGGCGCAACTGACAGCCCTCCGCTAGCACTGCTTGCCGGATCAGAATGGCAGCTAGATCCGCACTTTCACGCTCATGGACCTCCCAGCCCACGATCTTCCGGCTGAAGATGTCCACGATCAGATACAGATAAAAGAACATGCCTGCGACAGGTCCCGGCATCCAGGTAATGTCCCAGGTCCAGACCTCACAGGGCGCGCATGCCTGATAGCTTGTGGGCTTCTTACGCTTGACTGGGGACTTGGCTCGACCCCGGTGATGCTGCAATCCATTGGCGCGCAGAATGCGGTAGAAACTCGATTCCGAGGCTAGATACTGCCCCCGATCTGCTAGCTTTGGCACAATCTGACTTGGGGGAAGGCTAGAGAACTCCTTTGAATTACAGACATCTAGAACAGCCGCGCGTTCTGCCGTACTCAACGCGTTTGCTGGTTCCGCACGCGGCACGAGGGGGCGCTTATCAGGGCGAACCTCGCCGTCTTTTGTCCAGCGCCGCAGAGTGCGTTCGCTGATTTCCAACTCGGAACAGGCTTTGGCGCGCTGCGCTCCTGCGGTGACGGCCTCATTGATCAGAGCAACTGCGGTTTGGCGATCTGGGGTGCTGATCATGCGTCCTCTTCGTCCCCCCAGATCGCTGAGGCCTTTTTTCGCAGAACAAGCAGTGCTGCAGTTTCGGCCAGTGCGCGATCCTTGCGAGCAAGCTCGCGTTCCAAATCTTTCATCCGTTTCTTGTCTTCCTTGGTCGCACGCACAAGACGTGCTGCACTCGTGCGGTCCCAGTCGTTGGCCTGCTCGCAAGCAACTCGCCACATGGCAATCTGCGCCGGGTAAAGGCCGCGTTTGCGGCAGTATTCGGCTAGGTCAGCCTCGTTCAGAGCAGCAGTTTCCAACACCGCCGCAAACTTGTCACGTGAAGACCAGCCCTCAGGGCTCGCATCAGCGTCAGGCAAAAGCTGCCCCTTGTTGCGCGCCTCAGCACGCCAGGAGAAAAGCGTCGCTGCCGAAATGCCTTCCTCCCGCGAAAGCTGCCGAATGGCCACGTTGTTCGGCGGAAGCATCCGCTTCAGCGTAAGCATCAACGCTGCCCTTGATCAAGCTGCGTCTTTTGCCTCGGCCTCGGCGTTTTTAGCATCGATCATGTCCTGATAGGCCCACGGCATGAGATCGTTGATACGGTTTGCTTGATGGTCCTGGATGCGTTCCAGCACCCATGCGAGCCAGGCTTCGGGATTCACTTTGTTCATCTTGGCGGTCTCTATCAACGTATAAGCAATTGCTGCAGATTTGCCGCCTGCTTCTGATCCCATGAAGAGATAGTTTTTGCGTCCCACGGCCACAGGGCGCACTGCGCGCTCGGCTGTGTTGTTGTCCAGCTCAAGAAAGCCGTGATCAAGATAGGGCCGTGCCTTTGGCAGGCGCGCCAGTGCATATTTGATCGCCTTGGCCAGCGGCGTCTTGCTAGAGATCTTGCCCAGTTGCTCTTTAAGCCAGACTTCCAGGTCATCAAAGATCGGCTTGGCGTATTCCTGACGCAGGGCCACGCGTTCCGCAGGGGGCAGGAACCGCGCTTGTGTCTCAACATCATAGAGCTTTTTAATCCGCAGCACGGCTTCGCCCGCCACGGGCAGCTTTGTGCTTTCATAAAGGTCAAAGAACTCACGCCGCACATGGGCCATGCATGCCATCTCTTTGACCCGCCCCGTGCGGTAGGCGTCATTATACCCAGCATAGGCATCCGCATGGGCGTAGCCTTCATAGCTTTCGAGATGCTTGCTGGGATGCTCCGCCTCACGGCTGGTGGAGAACTGGTACCACACCGCAGGTGGAGCGCCGCTGGCCCAAGTGTCTTCTTTTCGGGCATAGACCCACAGTCGCGCGGTTTTGGTCTTATTCTTTCCTTTGCCATTGCCCTTCTGGAGCAGCTTGACCGTTGTGTCATCCATGAAGATCGCCTGCGCCTCAAAGACGTGATCGCGGATTGCATCTGAGACGCGCTCCAGCAGTTTGGTGCATTTGCCGACCCATCCCGCCATGAGCGATCCACTCAGATCAATGCCCTCGTTGGCAAACATCTGGCTCTGGCGATACAGCGGCAGATGATAGCCGTATTTACAGCACAGGATGTGGGCCATCAGCGCGGGGCCGACAAAGCTCTTCGGAATGGGTCGGCTTGGCATCTCAGCCTGAACAACGGCCTCACAACAGGTGCAGGCCAGACGCGGGCGGCCAATTTGGTTCACGATGTAATGTCCCGGGACATATTCCAACTCCTCCATCACATCCGTTCCAAGCACTTTGAAGCTGCCGCCACAGTCGGTGCAAGCATCACTGGGGGTGATGGTCTTTTGGACACGCTTCAGCCCCTTTGGGAAAGGTTTGCGCTTGCGCGGTGTGCGGGGCGGCTTGGCCTCAGCGTCAGAGGGTTCATCATCTGTCTCAACGGCTTGTTCGATCTCAAGTTCTTCAAGGATCAACTCAAGCGCCAGCTGTGCACTGCTTTCCGACTTTGAGCCAAAGCGGTGCTTGTTGTGACCGTGGAGTTGCAGGCGCAGATCGGCGATGATGGTGTCTCGGTTCTGGATGGCCCGCGCATGAGCGGTGCGCTCGGCACTCAGGGCGGCGTCCACTGATGCCATCTCATCCTTGAGGCGTTTTTGTACCGTCGCATGGCCAAGGGATGACCCGAGAAACGCTTGCTTCAGCTCTGACAATTCCGCTGTTTGCGCGGCAACGTATGCCTGTACTTCAGGGGGCAGATTAGTCAGATTTGGAGGGGTCTTACTCATGCCATTACATACCAAATCTCGGGCATCATGGGAATCCCACAAAGGCAAGAAGTCCTATAAAACATACAGCTATCCAACCATACTTGGACGCCATGTCTTCTTGAGAATACGCCAGTCTATGCCTTCCATCAGCATCGCAAGCTGTGCGCGGCTTAGGCTGACTTTACCTTCCTTGACTGAGGGCCATACGAACCGTCCACGTTCAAGCCGTTTGGTAAACAGGCACGCGCCCTGACCATCCCACCAGATCATCTTGATCTGATCGCCACGACGGCCACGGAACAAAAATAGATGCCCCGCGTAAGGGTCAGCTGCAAGAACCTGCGCGGTCTGCGCCGCCAGCCCGTTGAAGCCGCGCCGCATATCCGTAACTCCTGCGGCAAGCCAGATCTTCGCATCCCCCAAAACAGGGATCATGCTGCAAGTCCTCGCGCCAGTTCCAGCACAAAGCCAGCATCAACCCCGTCGCTCACGCTCAGCTTGCGACCGTTCTCAAGTGTGATCTCAATATGGGGGACAGGTAAGATGCTGGTGCCGGATGACGCAGGCGTGTCCACCATACCCGCATCGGCAATCTCTACGGGGGTGAACTGGCCTATATCTGATTTGTCAGGCTGAAACCGCCCATCGCTGCGCCATGCATAAATCCGGTTGGTGCCCACACCGTGCTTCTTGGCAACCATTGGAACACTCACGCCAGCAGTGTGGCTTTCCGCTACAAGCTGTCACTTGAAATCATCCGTGTATTTGGAACCTCGGCCACGCCTAGTCTTGTTCATCATCAAAATCCTCATATCGCGCCAGCCATATCGCCAGCTTCGCGCAATAATCGCACCTTAGATCATGCCAAAAAAAGAGGGGGTTCCCTGTATGTTTACGAATGTTCCCAAAGATTTGCGCACAGTGATTCCCAAGGCAACTGTCTATCGCCAGCTGGGGAATACCTACCAAGATGCCCTTTGGGCTTTGCCCAAGGTTCATGCAGAGATCGACGCTCTCTTTGATCTGGAACGACGCACCACAGATGAACAACGGGCCAAAGAGCTTGTGCGGGAACGCCTTGGTGAACGCCACAAGTCCATGTTCATTGAGGGGGCTGTTGATCCTGAGTGGCCCGAGTTTGATGACTTCCAAGAGCTAGCTGAGGATGTGGCTCACTCTGTCCCCAAAGGCGTCACCCAGCAACTCAGAGCAGCATCCCCAACACCTGCCCCTATGTCACTGTCTAGGGTCCTGGAGGAATACTTTACCTACAAAGCGGAAGAGACGGACAATGGCCTCAGAACGCGCATTGACCGTATCCGCAAAGACCTGACCCTTTGCCTTGGCAAGAATCGCTTTGAGTGGACCGAGCTGAAGGATCTGACCCGGGCTGATGCCAATGCCTATCGTGACCTCCTCCTATCCCGCATGTCACCCAACTCTGTGCAGCGGAACCTTGGGGTGGTGAAGGCGGCCATTAATCACGTCCTGCTGGAGCATGATCTGGACTTCCGCAATGTCTTCCAGGCCATCAAGATAAAGGGAGCGGGAAGCAGCAATACTGATCGGCTCCCCATCAATGATGAACAACTGGCAACAATGGTGCCTGCCTTTGCCAGCAGTGACGTTGCCAAGGCTCTGCTCATCCTCCTTACAAATACCGGAGCCCGCTTGGCAGAGATCACAGGGCTGGAGGCCAAGGATGTGGACCTCGACAAAGCAATCCTCCACATCCGCCCCAATGACCGCCGAGGCCTCAAGACAAAGACCTCCACCCGTAGGATCCCGCTGTCACGGAGAGCTACAGAGTGCCTCATACAGCATCAGGTTGGACTATCGGATACCGACCCCATCTTTCCCACCTATGCTCAACGCAGGGGCAATGACAAAGCCTCTGCCATGCTGATGAAGCGTCTACGCACAGTCATCACTGACAAGAAGATCACAATGCACTCACTGCGGCACCGTATGAAGGACAAGCTGCGCAACTCTGGCTGCCCTGAGATTCTCTCCATGGAAATCCTTGGACATGCCCAGGGCAGTGTCGCTGCCAACTATGGCTCAGGCTATGCGATTGAGGTCATGCGGGAGGCGTTGGTGAAGGTGTGGGGGAGTGATGGGTGATGGGTGACTATCGGCCCACAGCGGATCTTTGAACAACCCGCAGCGAGCGGTGGCTCTGAGCCCATTTTACCAGAAGTTGCGCGTCGCCCGAATGTCGGTTTTCTTAGTCACTTTCAAATACTTTGGACAGAAATGCGATTTGCCGATTGATGGCCTCATCAAATTCAGCGCTTGGGTGCCAAAGCAAACCAAAGTGCCCACCGTCTATTTCGACAAACTCTTTCTCACCGGTAAGCCGGTCGAACACGGCACGCTGTATTTCGGGATTGCAATGAACCATCTCATCGTTGCGTCCGACCACCATCTGAACGGGCATACTCAAATAAGGTGCCGTCACATAGGGGTTGCACGCTACGGGCGTCTCGGGGATGACCCGCGAAGCCCAGTTTTCCCATCTACTGCCATGTCGGCCACCGTGTTCAATAAACCACCTGAACGCTTGGATTGGCGTTAGTAGCGATGGGGTGTTTTGTTGATCAGACGACACAACCGGCATTGGACCCGTTGTTTGTTCTGGTCCACCAGCCACATCGCCAATCTCGAAAACCTCTTTCATGATTTCAAACGCACCATCGTCAGTAAATCCCTGAGGAAGTGCCACTCCGCAAACTGGAATCTGCGCAACTATGGCTGCAATGTCGTCGATCAGCGCGCCCGCGACTAAGGCGAGGCCAGCGGAGAAGCTGTCACCCCAAAGAACGATCGGGCTGTCAGGCTGCTTCACTCGCAAGAACGCAACAGCATCACGGTAGCCGCGTGTTTGTATCCAAGGGTTAATTTCCTGACGCGGTTCGCCACCGCTTCGTCCAAAATTCTTATGGTCATAGAGCAGCACATCAAAGCCAGCAGCAAAGATGGCTTCAGCGTAGTGGTCTACTGTCATGCTGACTGTCGCGGTCGTACCGTGTGTCATGACGACGGTCGGGTTCAAACTGATTGCATGGCTGTAGTGCCGCCCCCGTAATTTCGCGCCCTCTGAGGCAAAACTCACTTCTTGAAACATGAGGCAACTCCTAGGCTCAGGACTCATAACCAAAATATGACGGTTGCGGCGAGAGCGATTGCGGAGAGGAAGACTGTTGGTGATCTGTCGTAGCGAGTTGCGACGCGGCGCCAATCTTTGAGCCTTCCGAACATTCTCTCGATACGGTTGCGTCGTTTGTAACGGGGCTTGTCGTACTTGACGGTCTTTTTGCGCGACTTGCGACCGGGGATGCAGGGCGTTGTGCCGTTGTCTACAAGGGTTTCACGGAACCAATCAGCATCGTACCCTCTGTCAGCGAGGAGCCAGTCAGCCTCAGGCAGATTATTCATCAAGGCGGCTGCACCAGTGTAATCACTGACTTGTCCTGCTGTGATGAAGAGGCGGATTGGTCGTCCGCTGGTGTCTGTGGCAGCATGTAGCTTTGTATTCATACCGCCCTTGGTCAACCCGATCAGGCGTCCTCGCCCCCCTTTTTTAACCGCAGGCTGGCGGCCGTACGATGTGCTTTGAGGTAGGTGGCGTCCACTGCCCGGCAGTCGAAACGCAGTTTCGATGAGAGGGGATTGAGATGGTTTTGTTGTCGGGGGCCTGCTCGGCCAGCCCCATCAAGATTTGGGCAAATATGCCCATATCACTCCAGCGCTTCCATCGATTATATGGCGTCTTCGGCGGTCCATACTCGGAAGGTGCATCACACCACCTTAAACCATTGCGATTGATGAAGATAATGCTACTCAAAACACGACGGTCATCCACACGAGCACGACCTCGGCTCTTTGGAAAGTACGGCCGGAGACGCTCCATCTGCGCCTCAGTCAGCCAATACAAATTGCTCATAATATCCCCCTACAATTGAAGACTATGAATCACCACAACGCGACAAACTCAATCAATTAATGGGTCCTGACCCTAGTGATCGGGAAAAAATACTCTCCGACCTCGGTCTAGAGGATTTCGTTAGGAAGAACGACGCCGGTCACTGGGACATCACAAATTTGGGAGCGATACTCTTCGCCCGTGATCTAACAGAGTTTCCTTCAATGGCGCGCAAAGCTGTTCGCTTGATCGTTTACAAAGGCAATGGTCAGAATGGTAACTGAACGAGAACAAGAAGGCCGCAAAGGGTATGCAGTTGGCTTCGAAGGTTTGATTGAGTTCCTCAAGGCCCTACTTCCAAGAAATGAAGTGATCGGGTCCGCGCTTCGTGATGAATTAACTATGTATCCAGATCTAGCCCTGAGAGAACTGATTGCGAACGCCGTGATCCACCAAGACTTCACGATCTCTGGAAGCGGGCCGATGGTTGAAGTTTTTGAAGACCGAGGCGAGATCACGAACACTGGTGTCCCTTTGGGCGACATAGACCGATTGCTGGATCAAGCACCGCGATCAAGAAACGAAGCCCTTGCAGCATTCATGCGACGCATAGGTGTCTGCGAGGAGCGTGGCAGCGGTGTCGATAAAGTTGTTTTTGAGAGCGAACTTTATCAACTCCCTCCTCCTCGATGGGAGACCAGCGGCAGTGCAGCTCGGGCCATCTTATTCGCTCATAAGGACTTCAAGGACATGGACACGGCAGACCGCTTACATGCATATTATCTTCATGCGTGTCTGAGGTATGTAAGTAAACATACAGGGAACCCCCTCTTTTTTTGGCATGATCTAAGGTGCGATTATTGCGCGAAGCTGGCGATATGGCTGGCGCGATATGAGGATTTTGATGATGAACAAGACTAGGCGTGGCCGAGGTTCCAAATACACGGATGATTTCAAGCGACAGCTTGTAGCGGAAAGCCACACTGCTGGCGTGAGTGTTCCAATGGTTGCCAAGAAGCACGGTGTGGGCACCAACCGGATTTATGCATGGCGCAGCGATGGGCGGTTTCAGCCTGACAAATCAGATATAGGCCAGTTCACCCCCGTAGAGATTGCCGATGCGGGTATGGTGGACACGCCTGCGTCATCCGGCACCAGCATCTTACCTGTCCCCCATATTGAGATCACACTTGAGAACGGTCGCAAGCTGAGCGTGAGCGACGGGGTTGATGCTGGCTTTGTGCTGGAACTGGCGCGAGGACTTGCAGCATGATCCCTGTTTTGGGGGATGCGAAGATCTGGCTTGCCGCAGGAGTTACGGATATGCGGCGCGGCTTCAACGGGCTGGCGGCGCAGACCGCGCAGGTTCTTGCAGCTGACCCTTACGCGGGGCATCTATTTTTGTTCCGTGGCCGTCGTGGCGATCAGATCAAGATGATCTGGTGGGATGGTCAGGGCGCGTGCCTGTTTACCAAACGGCTTGAACGTGGACGGTTCGTATGGCCCTCAGTCAAGGAAGGTAAAGTCAGCCTAAGCCGCGCACAGCTTGCGATGCTGATGGAAGGCATAGACTGGCGTATTCTCAAGAAGACATGGCGTCCAAGTATGGTTGGATAGCTGTATGTTTTATAGGACTTCTTGCCTTTGTGGGATTCCCATGATGCCCGAGATTTGGTATGTAATGGCATGAGTAAGACCCCTCCAAATCTGACTAATCTGCCCCCTGAAGTACAGGCATACGTTGCCGCGCAAACAGCGGAATTGTCAGAGCTGAAGCAAGCGTTTCTCGGGTCATCCCTTGGCCATGCGACGGTACAAAAACGCCTCAAGGATGAGATGGCATCAGTGGACGCCGCCCTGAGTGCCGAGCGCACCGCTCATGCGCGGGCCATCCAGAACCGAGACACCATCATCGCCGATCTGCGCCTGCAACTCCACGGTCACAACAAGCACCGCTTTGGCTCAAAGTCGGAAAGCAGTGCACAGCTGGCGCTTGAGTTGATCCTTGAAGAACTTGAGATCGAACAAGCCGTTGAGACAGATGATGAACCCTCTGACGCTGAGGCCAAGCCGCCCCGCACACCGCGCAAGCGCAAACCTTTCCCAAAGGGGCTGAAGCGTGTCCAAAAGACCATCACCCCCAGTGATGCTTGCACCGACTGTGGCGGCAGCTTCAAAGTGCTTGGAACGGATGTGATGGAGGAGTTGGAATATGTCCCGGGACATTACATCGTGAACCAAATTGGCCGCCCGCGTCTGGCCTGCACCTGTTGTGAGGCCGTTGTTCAGGCTGAGATGCCAAGCCGACCCATTCCGAAGAGCTTTGTCGGCCCCGCGCTGATGGCCCACATCCTGTGCTGTAAATACGGCTATCATCTGCCGCTGTATCGCCAGAGCCAGATGTTTGCCAACGAGGGCATTGATCTGAGTGGATCGCTCATGGCGGGATGGGTCGGCAAATGCACCAAACTGCTGGAGCGCGTCTCAGATGCAATCCGCGATCACGTCTTTGAGGCGCAGGCGATCTTCATGGATGACACAACGGTCAAGCTGCTCCAGAAGGGCAATGGCAAAGGAAAGAATAAGACCAAAACCGCGCGACTGTGGGTCTATGCCCGAAAAGAAGACACTTGGGCCAGCGGAGCTCCACCTGCGGTGTGGTACCAGTTCTCCACCAGCCGTGAGGCGGAGCATCCCAGCAAGCATCTCGAAAGCTATGAAGGCTACGCCCATGCGGATGCCTATGCTGGGTATAATGACGCCTACCGCACGGGGCGGGTCAAAGAGATGGCATGCATGGCCCATGTGCGGCGTGAGTTCTTTGACCTTTATGAAAGCACAAAGCTGCCCGTGGCGGGCGAAGCCGTGCTGCGGATTAAAAAGCTCTATGATGTTGAGACACAAGCGCGGTTCCTGCCCCCTGCGGAACGCGTGGCCCTGCGTCAGGAATACGCCAAGCCGATCTTTGATGACCTGGAAGTCTGGCTTAAAGAGCAACTGGGCAAGATCTCTAGCAAGACGCCGCTGGCCAAGGCGATCAAATATGCACTGGCGCGCCTGCCAAAGGCACGGCCCTATCTTGATCACGGCTTTCTTGAGCTGGACAACAACACAGCCGAGCGCGCAGTGCGCCCTGTGGCCGTGGGACGCAAAAACTATCTCTTCATGGGATCAGAAGCAGGCGGCAAATCTGCAGCAATTGCTTATACGTTGATAGAGACCGCCAAGATGAACAAAGTGAATCCCAAAGCCTGGCTCGCATGGGTGCTGGAACGCATCCAGGACCATCAAGCAAACCGTATCAACGATCTCATGCCGTGGGCCTATCAGGACATGATCGATGCTAAAAACGCCGAGGCCAAGGCAAAAGACGCAGCTTGATCAAGGGCAGCGTTGATGCTTACGTATGTAATGCGAGAAGAGTTGACCAACACCTCACTGAGAGAGAGGTTCGGTTTTGAGGAAAAAAATAGCTCTATGGCTTCCCGCATTATTCGTGATGCACTTGATGCCCATGTTATCAAACCCTACGATCCAGATCAGGGAAAATGGAATGCGAAGTACGTACCTGTATGGGCATAGTTTTGTTTGCAGTTTTGGCTCTTCTCCGCTTTGTTGAGTTATTCTAGGATTTCAAATAGAATATAGATTGATTATCTGGGATGGATGATTGTCTAATTTTGAGTTTGAAGTATTCGGTATCCCTGATGCCCCTGGCTCGTTTGCGGATCATTCCTATACTGACATTACCAGCCTCTATCCTGGCGCTTGTCAGCTTGTGTTTCGCGTAGTTGCATATGCCCACACAATGTTTTCTTAGGGATTTTGCGAACTTTTTCAGATAGAGCATGTGTGACTGATCTGCGATCAGGCACCAATTTTCCAGTTGCTCTGACATCCCCTCAAATGATGGGGCGCTGCACAGAGCCTGAAGCTGTTCTTTTAAGACGTAAAGCGTATTCAGGTTGCTATTGCTCTCCAGCAACGTTTGCAGCTTGTTACTTTGTTTTTCAGTCAACTTATCCGCATTTTGAGCAACAGATAATGCGTGCCCTTCATCAACTCTTTACCACTTGGATCGGCCTTCCTGAACTCAAGGCGACGCTGATTATGGATAGCCTTGCTGTAGTTTTTCATGACGTGGAAACGGTCAAATACGATGTCGGCCATCGGCAAGGACTCCCTGACAGCCTTTTGGTAGGCAGGCCCCATATCCATCGACACGGCCTTTATTTTATGGGCTGTATCTGGCTGCAGCTGTTTCAAAAACCTTGAAAAAACTTCGGCAGTTCGACCGGCTTCCACCCAGATCAGATGCCCTCCGACCATATCGTAGACCACCGTCATATAGTCATGACCTTTCGCCCGGGCCACTTCATCGACACCAATGTATTCCAAGCCAGCAAGCTGTGCGGGATCAAGCGCAGGGAGCGTTTCCATCAGGTATGCCTTGTCAATATTCTTTACCGTCTCCCATCGTATACCTAAATGCCTGGAGACAGCCAGAATGGATAAATGACGGCACAATCCACTGATAAGATGGCAAAATCGATGGGTGAAACGGCACCCTTTATCAACAAAAGGACACGCCTCAATGCGGCGCTCACCCTTGCTAATAAAAACCTGCGCTAGCTCAATCTCAATCACACAAGGATACCCAAAAAACGGGATGTCGTTTACTTGTCGGCGAATATGTTGGTTGATGCTACCCTTCTTGCCGGTTGCCGGTTGCAGGGTCTATAGCGCTCCTGCGGGCATCCCGACTGCACTGAACAATAACCTTCGCACCGTCTTCAGCCAGCTCAATTTCATTTACACGTTGCCCCTTCAGGCGTAAAATATGTTGCGAGATGTCGATGGTCATATACCTGAGTTATTGTCAAATCTGGTGTTTGAGTATTGTTGGTCATGCGGTGATCTGGTCGGGGTTTGTGGTTTCGATTCCGTCTTTGAACGTGACGCCTGTGATGACTTTTGCGAGGTAGTCAAAGCCGCGTAGCTTCCTCCAATTTTGCTCAGCACATTGCCCCAGTTTGAACATCATGTGCAGCATGCCATCGCGTGACAGGCAGCCCTTTGAACGCTTGGTACGATGCCGGATCGTCGC
Organism: Octadecabacter arcticus 238; assembly: GCF_000155735.2. Lineage (GTDB taxonomy): Bacteria > Pseudomonadota > Alphaproteobacteria > Rhodobacterales > Rhodobacteraceae > Octadecabacter > Octadecabacter arcticus. Next base: position 5,135,522 of record NC_020908.1, on the reverse strand, counting down.
GAAGGCCGATTCAATTGGATTGCTAGTGCGGATGCTTTGCCAATGCTGCGCCGGGAAGTCGAAGAATGCCATGAGTTCCTCACGATCTTTTTGCAGGCATAGTGTGGCCTTGGGATATTTGGGTTCGTAGGTTTTGATGAACAGATCGAATGCCTTTTCTGCATCGACTTTGGTCTCGGCCTGCCAGATGTCGTGCAGCGCGGCCTTGGCTTTTGGCTGAGACAGCTTGGGTAAACAATTGAGCACGTTCATCGTTTTGTGTTGCCAACAGCGTTGATGGCGGGTCTCAGGATAGACTTCGTCCATGGCCGCCCAAAACCCCATGGCACCGTCCCCGATGGCCAGTTTGGGCGCATTCATGCCTCGGCTTTTGAGGTTAAGCAGAACCTCGCGCCAGCTCTGCGTGGACTCGCGCACCCCATCCTCAATTGCCAGAAATCGCTTCTTGCCACGGGCAGTTACCCCAATAATAACAAGGGCACAGAGCTTGTCATCCTCGCCCCGAAGGCCGCTGTGAACGCCGTTGGCCCAGATATAGACGATGGGCTCGTCATCTAACTCAGCGCCTTTCCAAGCCTCGTATTCATTGGCCCAATCGCGTTTTAAACGCGAAACCGTATTAGCCGACAAGCCAACGGCATCTGGGCCCAGAAGAACCTTGAGGGCGGGAGCCATCTCGCCGCTGGAGATCCCTTTGAGGTAAAGCCATGGCAAGGCCGCTTCCAGCGTCTTCGTGCGGCGCACATAGGGCGGCACCAGGGCAGACCGGAATGTCACCGGTGTGCCGTCCTTGGACCGAACCTTTGGAATGCGCACGCTCACAGGGCCAATGCCCGTTTGAAACGGGCGGGCCGGATGATGTCCATTACGCACGACTGCCGCGTGACCGGCATCGGTGCGTAAGCCGGTAAATTGCGCCAAATAACTGACAAGCTCAGCCTCAACTGCTGTCGCGATCAATTGTTGTGCTCCCGTTTTCAGCAACTCCGTCAACGCGTCCGTCATCTCGTCTCGACGCGCAAAATCAACAATGTTAGTAGTTCCCATGGTGGTGTATCTCCTTTGGTTGGGCTGCTGTCTTCCAACAACAATTCAACCAGATACGCCGCCAACCTTCAAACCACTCAAACACCAGATTCAGTCATAGCTCCATATAACTGCCCTATGTAAAGTTGTCAGAAACCTAACATATCAATAGGTTACTTGATGGTCGGCATCTTTTCTTACTCAACAAAGCGGAGAAGAGCCGCAGTTTTCTTGACTGAGTGAGGTCACGAACCCATAGGACATAACGAAAATACAATGATTACAATAACTTGATATCATTCGAGTTGTTTGCTGGTTATTTGACTGGAAAGTGTCGGAGACAAATGTGGGCGTCAATAATGGGATCACTTTGCAACCTGATCACTAACTGAGATTGCGCGGTAACCCGCCCAACGCGCGTTCCGTGGGCATATCCCGCAAAGACATGAAAACCGCGAAACTGACCGATCCGCTTGGAGATCTGGCAGATGACATGAAGCTGACAGGCTTTAGCCATCTACCGATCCTGAACGACCAAGATGTCTTGATCGGGGTGTTCAACGAGGCGGCGGTGTTCAACTTTCTTTGGCGCGAGACCGAGCAAATCGTTTCACGTTCCATGACCCATCATCCCCATGTCCACATGATCGTGCCGGGCGGGGGCCTGTCCCCGGACGGCACCCGATGGGTCGCGTGCAAGCCGGGCTTCTTTCTGCATGTGCGGGTGCTGTCGCGGTTGTTCCGTCGCCTGTTTATTGAAAGGCTGCTGGCCTTACATCGCGCAAGGGAATTGGTCTTCTTTGGTGATCTCGCTGAACTATCGGAACCGCAGGCCTTCGCCGCATATCTCGCCCCGTTGCGCAAAATAGAATGGGTGGTCTATGCCAAACCGCCCTTCGGCGGACCCGAGGCCGTGCTCGCCTATCTCAGCCGATATACGCACCGTGTGGCGATTTCAAACAGCCGTTTGATAAGTGCTGATACCAACACCATTGCGTTCCAATGGAAAGATTATCGCGTCAAATCTGGTGATAGGCGATCCGTCATGCGCCTTTCCACATCCGAGTTCATCCGCCGCTTTCTGATCCATGTGCTACCGGACCGGTTCCACCGGATCCGCCACTATGGTCTGCTCGCCAGCGCGCAACGAAAAGCTAATATCGCAAAGGCTCGGACCTTACTTGGCGCACAAACCGCCAAACAGGATGACCCACCAGTCGCCGAGGTCACCCCTCTCACACTGCGAGAACCATGCCCCGACTGCGGCGGGCAAATGCGCATCATCGAGACTTTCCAGCGCGGTCAAAAACCGCATTCCCGCGCACCGCCCAGAAAGGCCGCCGCATGACGGGGCGCACGCCACCAATCAACGACTATTCTCTGAACGGCATCGCGTTCAGCGCTGATATCGGTTTGCATAAACGGGAAGTAACAGCACTTGGTGCGTTCGAAATTGAGACAAAGCACTCCACAAAACAAGCGCAAGCGCATCAATTCTCGGCGCATGAAGCAAAGGACCACCAATTCGAAGTGCCCTCGGAAGAACCAACTTCGCGCTTTCCCCATAGGGCAAACCCAGACCCCACGGCTTCCTCCTAGTCATGTTTCCCAACGCGGGCCACCGTCGCACCAAGAGGAGAAGACACGCTCAGGCCCGCATCGAAAAACCTAAACGGTTAACGCCTACGGATCATTCATTCGGCAATCCTTATCGCAAGACCCTGTTGAAGCAGAGCTATATTCCAGGCGACTCAATGAGGTTCTTGAAAGCTCTTGGAGTGCTCGAGAAGTGATTCACCCAGTGGATGTCGCCTCAGTCATCGAAAGCTTCAAACCAAGATCGGCCTTGTTGTCAGAGATGGCAGAGGAATACCTGTCCCTCAGGAGCATTGAGCAAACCCCACTCAGGGTCGCCTTAACCACGTTTATTGCGGTGGCTGGAGACAGAGATGTCAGGCAGTATTCTCGTGAAGATACGAAGGTGTTTCGTCCGACATCTGACCAAGAAGGGAAACAAGACCGCGACAATCAGGCGCAGGGTCAACAGCCTTTCAGCTATACTCAACTTTGCCTACTCGGAGCTGGACCTAGACAAGAGAAACCCTTTCAAACGATTGATGATCCAAGGTGAGGGAGAAGACAGCTTCAAGCGAGGGGTCTTTACCTATGAACGACCAAATTTATGTGGGCATTAACAACGGCGCCTATAAAGCTGGATTTTCGTCAGATCAGGCAATTTATGCAGCTGCATTCACTGCCTATTTTGATACGCTCAACACGTTGGAATTGCGGCTCGCTGCCGATGACCGTCCATTCCTGACGGGCGATACCTTCACCGAGGCCGACCTACGTCTCTTTCCAACGCTCTATCGGCATGACCCAGTTTATTATGTGCGGATGAAGTTGAACGGAGCGAAAATTCTGGATTATCCGCATCTGTGGCGTTGGCTATGCCGCGTTTATGCATTGCCCGGCGTTGCTGATGCCAACTCCTTGGTTCATTGTCGGCAGGGTTATTTTGGCAGATCCTGGAACAATGTCGTGCCTTTGGGTCCGTTCTCTCCGACGTCCTATCCAGACGCTTATTTGCACCCTGAGCTTTCATCTTAAGGTCGTTGGAGAGCTTTAAAACAGTGCAACTTGTGAATCAATCGGCGGTCTAAGTCGTTGGCTTTTGTTCATCGTAGCCACCGTCACCATTCAAGCGCAACCCCGTCAGATACCATGCGAGACGCACCCAACCGACCCCCGAAAGTAAGCGGCACGTTGACCTACACACGGGACTATAAAGCTGCTATTTCACCCGTGAAAACATGCAGTCGCATGGTGGGTAGGGACCCCTTTCGGGCCTCATCGCATGTTAAAGGAATATGATGACAAACCACCTTTATCAGAATGATTTGCCTGACGGCCTCGATCTTGGGGCTGTTGTGGCGATTGATTGTGAAACGATGGGCCTGAACCCGCATCGCGATCGTTTGTGCCTCGTTCAGCTAAGCGGCGGTGACGGGAACTGCCATCTGATCCAAGTTGCTGGCGGCCAGACCACGGCGCCGAACCTGTGCAAAGTCCTTGCCGACCCGCAGGTGCTGAAACTTTTTCATTTCGGTCGCTTCGATATTGCTGCGATGCTCAATGCATTTGGCACCGTCACGGCGCCTGTTTACTGCACCAAGATCGCAAGTAAACTGATCCGGACCTACACCGATCGCCATGGGCTGAAAAACCTGCTGCAAGAATTTCTGCGCGTCGACATCTCCAAGTTCCAGCAACAAAGTGATTGGGGCGCAGATCAGCTGTCCAAAGCACAACTTGATTATGCTGCATCGGACGTTCTGTATCTTCATAAATTGCGCGATGAATTGAACATCCGCTTGGCACGCGAACTTCGCACCGACATGGCGCAAGCTTGCTTTGACTTTCTGCCCATGCGTGCGCAGCTTGATCTGGCAGGCTGGCCCGAACAGGATATCTTTTCTCACTGATGGCACATAATCCAAAATTCACCGATACCGCCCGCCGCGTGATCCGCGCTGAAGCAGACGCGCTGATGGCATTGGCCGATGCGATAGATGGCAGCCTTGCTGATGCCGTCGAGCTAATCCTGAACGCCAAAGGCCGGATCATCATTTCCGGCATCGGAAAATCGGGCCATATTGCTCGGAAAATTGCAGCAACCTTGGCCAGCACGGGGACACCTGCGCACTTCGTTCATCCCGCCGAGGCGTCGCACGGCGACCTTGGGATGGTCACACGGGGCGATGTGGTTCTCGCCATTAGCAATTCCGGCGAAGCGCCTGAGCTCGCCAATCTCATTGCTTATACCCAGCGATTTGCCATCCCATTGATCGGCGTAACCAGCCGCGCCGAAAGCTCACTCGCATCGCAATCCGACATTGTCCTCTTGATGCCAAAATTGCCTGAGGCCTGCGGCACCGGCGTGGTGCCGACGACATCCACGACGATGACATTGGCGCTGGGCGACGCGCTTTGCGTGGCGATCATGGAACACCGCGCCTTCACGCCCGACAACTTCCGTGACTTCCACCCGGGCGGCAAACTCGGCGCACAGCTGTCACGCGTTGGCGACCTAATGCATAAAGACGACGCCATCCCGCTGGTTGGCGAAAAAACCCCGATGAGCGATACCCTGCTGACGATCAGTCAAAAGGGATTTGGTGTGGTTGGTGTTCTGGACAACAATGGCTACCTTGCGGGTATCGTGACCGACGGCGACTTGCGTCGAAATATGGCCGGATTGTTGGACCTGACTGCGGGCGAAGTAATGACACGCGCGCCCGGAACAATTGGTCCCGCATCCTTGGCAGAAGAGGCTGTGAACGTGATGAATGAACGTAAAATCACCTGTCTGTTTGTGGTCGATCCTAACGGGTCGCGCAAAGTAGTGGGCATTTTACACATCCATGACTGCCTTCGCGCTGGTATCGTGTAGCGATGTTAGGCGACGATAATCTATATTCGAAGTTCGTCGGCTTTCTAAAGATCACATTGCCACTGGCTGCATTGGCGCTGATGTCGACGGTCTTCCTGTTTGCGCGCGCACCGACGCAAGACAGCGCCGTTCCCTATGCCGAAATCGAAGAAGTTGCCCGTGAACCGCGCCTGTCAGGTGCGCAAGTTTCCGGCGTCGCGGACGACGGATCCGTGATCCAACTTACGGCTGAAACGGCGCGCCCCCTTGGCGATTTTTTGTTGGTTGAAACCATGTTCGCCTCAATTGATGTGGTTAACGGAACTCATATCGACATCCGTGCCGGTCGGGGCGAGATCAACAATGCCACACGCATCGCGCGTCTGACCGGACTGGCTCGTATTGAAACATCAAACGGTTATGAAATGGAAACCGCAGGCATCACTGCGAATCTTACCACCGGACAAATTACCTCTGATGGCGCCCTCGAAATTCAAGCGCCCTTTGGGTCCTTGACGGCGGGCCAGATGATCATTGAAACGCCCGAAGGGATGGGCGGTCAAGTGATGCTTTTCCAAAACGGCGTTCGGCTGGTATACACGCCGCAACAATAGGATTCTTTGACGTGAAATTTTTCAAAACTACTTTGTTCTGCGCGGCCCTGATCTGTGCAGCCCCTGTGTTCGCCCAAACCGACATCAACCTTGGTGCGATCAACGCGGACCCGACTGCGCCGGTAGAAATCACAGCTGATAGCCTCAGCATTGATCAAGCGTCTGGCACGGCGATCTTCATCGGCAACGTCGTATTCGGCCAAGGCGACCTGCGATTGAACGCTGCGCGCGTGCAGGTCATCTATAATGATGCATCCGGCGATATCAGCCGCTTGTCTGCGAGCGGCGGCGTGACGTTCGCGACGGCAACCGAAGCCGCCGAAGCGTTAACGGCTGACTATAATCTTGATACAGGAACGCTAGAATTGGCAGGCGATGTGTTGTTGACCCAAGGGGCCAGCGCAATCTCGTCAGATACCATGCGCGTGAACTTGTCTGATGGCAGCGCCCAAATGGAAGGCCGAGTGCGCACGATATTCAACCAAGGCAACAACTGATGCCAAAATCCGGACATGGATTGACGATCACAGACGGTGACGTCGGCCTGAAGGTCGTCAACTTAAGGAAAAGCTACCGTAAACGGATGGTCATTCGTGATGTTAGCCTTGAACTGGGTCGTGGCGAAGTTGTTGCGCTTCTTGGGCCAAACGGATCGGGCAAAACCACGTGTTTCTATGCCATCGCAGGTCTTGTGACACCCGAAGCCGGCAATGTTATTGTTGACGGCCGCGACATTACAGCCTTGCCAATGTATCGCCGTGCAAAACTCGGTATCGGGTATTTACCGCAAGAAATGTCTATTTTTCGCGGGCTAAGCGTCGAAGACAATATCCTTGCGATCCTTGAAATTGCAGAACCCGACCGCACCCGTCGACGCGAACGACTCGAGGAGTTGCTGTCAGATTTTTCGATCGAACATTTGCGCCGCGCCCCCGCGATGGCCCTGTCAGGTGGTGAACGCAGGCGTGCAGAAATCGCAAGGTGTCTGGCGGCTGATCCAAAATATGTGCTGCTGGATGAACCATTTGCTGGCGTTGATCCGATTGCTGTGGGCGAAATTCGCCACCTCACGGCAGACCTGAAAAACCGTGGTATTGGCGTGCTCATAACCGACCATAACGTTCAGGAAACACTACAGATTGTCGACCGGGCCTACATTCTGCATGACGGCAAAATCCTGATGTCCGGCACCACCGATGAGGTCGTGCGCGACGAGAACGTGCGCCGCGTTTACCTTGGGAATTCCTTCCGCGTTCCGTGATCTGTTTACAGATGTCATTGACAGACACCCCCTTTTTGTCGCCAACTACAAAGGATGACAGAACAGGTTTCCAATGCAAACTGGTCCACGCCTCACAGGCGCCAGTGGCACACAACCCATCCCCTGCCATCACCCCTGACAATTCCAGCGTAACTTAACGTATCCTTAATCGTTTTGACGCCCGAATTGCCTTTAACGACGAAAAAGGAGACGAGATGCACTATCAGATCACAGGAAAGCAAATCGACATTGGTGAAGCCCTGCAAACCCACGTGCAGACTGAAATGGGAGAGGTTTTTAGCAAATATGCAGGACGCCCGACCAACGCAATTATTGTTTTTTCCAGGAGCGGGCACGAATATGTTTGCGAGGCTGAAGTCCATCTTTCAACTGGTTTGACCGCGCAAGCCAAAGGCAAAGGCACTGAAATCTATGCAGCTTTTGATGGTGCGTCCGAGAAAATGGAAAAACAGCTTCGGCGGTATAAACGCCGTCTGAAAGACCACCATAGGGACCGATCACAACCCGTTGAACTTTCTGATGCGGGCTCGTATATCCTCGCTTCGAATGATGAGTCGGATGATCAAGAACTGGACGGCGTAAACTCTATGATCGTGGCTGAGATGGAGACCAAAATCCCATCAATCTCCGTTGGAGAAGCAGTTATGCAAATGGAGATCGCCGATGCGCCGGTCTTGGTTTTCCGAAACGAAGGACATAGCGGAATCAACGTTGTTTATCGCCGCGAAGACGGCAACATCGGTTGGATAGACCCGCGTAACACAGGCTAGTTCGGGCAATGTCCGACGTGATTTGAAGCATGACAATACAAGACATTCTTCCGGCGGCTGGGATTAAGGTGATTGCTGCAGCAAGCAGCAAGAAGCGCATGTTCCATGACATTGCCGATATGGCAGAATCTTGCTTTGGAATGAGGCAGTCCGTTGTGATTGATGCCCTTGTGGACCGCGAAAGCCTTGGCCCCACAGGTGTGGGCCATGGCGTCGCGCTTCCCCATGCGCGTCTTCCGGGGTTGGAGCAGGTCTGCGGGCTGTTCTTACGGGTGAAAAAGCCACTGGATTTTGATTCGGTGGATCGCCAACCAGTCGATCTCGTCTTTGCCCTTTTTGCTCCTGAGGACGCTGGTGTCATCCATCTCAAAGCACTGGCACTCGTGTCGCGTACGCTTCGCGACGAAGGCATTTGTGCCAAGCTTCGGGCGAACGAAGACCCCTCCACGATTTACACGATCCTGACGGAAGCGAGTTCTGCGCAGGCAGCCTAATCCCAGTCGTCTATAAATACGGCCCAAACCCGAACGTAATATAGTCGCGCTGGTAAACGTCGTGGACAGCGGCCTCAATTTCATCGTCATAAATTTCGGTCAATAGTGCTGAATGTGGATCAGTCATATCCGCGATCTTTGGCATTGTTGATTTGCCAACCTGCGCCGCCAGAATCGCAAGGTCTTCTTCCAGTCGCCCTTCGCGCAGAATCAAATCGGGCGATGCGAATTCCGCGAATCCCTGCAACGCCTGTGACTGTGTTGCCCAATGTGCATCCACACGGATTGTCGTTTGCGATGCAATATTCGATTTCACAAACTTCAAGAATGCCAGAAATGCCGCTCAGTGTTCTAGCGAAGTGTACGCCGAATCAGGATATTTTGCCGGGATCGGCAATTTGAATTGGTTGCGTAAAATATTTCTAATTTCGGTTAGACTGCCCTCATTCGTTGTCAGTATTTTATTGCAGAACGCTGCATGGGCGCGGGCAACTGGATGGCGCAGAACCGTAAAACTACGATGCCCGGGCAGTTGTCGTTTCCATTGGCGCAGGGATTTTTGCGTGAGCTTCCCCAAAAGATCGTCCTGCCGCGCATCATCAAGGCCCGCCAACCATTCTATTACAACCGCGACGGGGCCAGATTTAATCGGCAAGTACAAAAGCGGGGATTTGGACGCGGCAATATAGCTTGGCACCGCGGGCCCACGGCGCGGTTCAAAGTTCGGCGTGCGGTTCAGGTTAAACCGATCCAGTTGCGCGAGCGCTGCTTCCATCTCACCGAAATTCTCGACTTTTTTGGACAATGCGCTTGGGTTTTGTTTCTTTAATGACGAGTCGAGCGTTTCTAGACGTTCGTAGACACCAAGAAAGCCAGCAAGTCCGTTCATCACATCAACATCTTGCAAGTCTTCATAATCCACATAAAACGCAGTCTGTCCGGCCTTCTGCAACGTGTTGAGAAGACGTACCTGAAACGCCTGTAGTTTGTCGATGTGTTGCCTGAATTCAGTCGCTTTGAACGTCACAGTGTCTTCGCGCAATCGTTTTACATCGGTCAGTTTCCACTGGCCGGTGGCCTTAGCGATTTTCCAGCTGACGTAGCTTTCAACCGGATTGCGCGTCAAAATAATCTTGGCGCAACGACGATCGGCCATCACAGTGTCAAATACCCGTGGGTCATGGTCGTTGAAATATCGAAACCCGTTCAATCCATCGGCAACTTTGACTTTTTCCAGCAAAATCTGCGGGTCCGCGTTGCGATCTTCCAGCGTCACACCCAAAATCTCTGTTCGGTTCGGATAGCCAACAAAATGCGGATTATACGCCTCACCAAGGCAAGCCAAGCCATCAAACGCGTTGATGTTGGTTTCCAAAAAGTTGGACCCAGTACGCATTTCCGCGAACACGACAAAATAGTCAAAATCACCCATCTTCTAGCGTACCAAATAAGGTTTGCGGCGCGACGGGCGTTGCGCCGTTGGGCCAGCGTCGGAGGGGAAGTCACCCATCAGATACGGGTGCATTCCTTGGTTCTTAAGGTTTTGTAGGAACTGGCTAAAACCTGTCAGGTCCGCCATTTTTGGGGCCTCAGTGACACGGCGCAGGTTCTTGGCACCCATTTCATCAAGAACCGTTTGCAGCGCCTCCATCGGCGTTTCAATAAAATCGGCTAACGTCCAGATACGAATACGTGCCTTAACCCAAGTGGAGCGGAGCGCGTCTAAATGCTCACTCTCAATGCGCTGCAATTCAGCAGCATGCGCACGGATATCTGAGAAATTGCGGTTCGACTGGAATAGCGGAATGGCCCAGGCTCCAGAGATCACAGAAATCTGCGCGTTGGGGTCTTTGGCTAAATCCCAGCTGACAAGTTGACTGTCCATCGGGCCAAATTGAAAGCACTGACGCTCACCACGCGTGTTCCAAATCAGGTTCACAAGGAAGGATTGCGCATGGTGGTCTCGTAATTTTGCATTGTCGCATAACGCGCCACTGAACGTCTTTTGCCGGCCCTCAAATTCAACACGATCTTTGGCATATAAATGCCCATGAACCCGTGTACCCGTCATCCGCCCAAGCCATGGTTCAAAATCTTCAAACAGTTCGGCAAAGCCTTCGAACACTGAATAGGGCGCAGACGTAAATCCGTTCTCGTACCCCGGTCGGGGCAGGCGGCTTTGCATGAACAGGCCCGCGCGTCCGCGGGTGCGCCGTTCAACCGCCTTCGAAAAGATACGGTCAATCTTACCGGGGTTCGGTTCAGCCCCCTTCAACGGATTTTCTTCGTTCAGGAAGTTGTCATAAAGCCTGTTCGCGTGGGGCCAGATTTTGCGCGCAACAAAGCAATCTGATCGCCGAAGCAGTTGCAGATGATCGTCATAAAAGATGTGCGGTTTGCCCTGATAGTCGAACTTCGACAGGGTGAGGGACCGGCTTTCGATACTTTGCGAATAGAGTCGCACAAGCGTCTGAAAATAGCTTTCATCCGGAATCCAGACCCGCTTGAAATATCTGTCATAAACGGCGCGATCGGGGTCTTCTAGAATCGCTGACAATGTCTGGCGCGTCAGACACCACCACTGCGATCCCATATGCGGCACAATCCCTTCGGGCACGCGGCGATACATTTTGAAACGCCGTTGAAAATCAACGTAGCGGTCAAATAGCATACGATGTTTACGCCATGAGAATGGAAACCGCAGCGTGAAGCGTTCAAAATCAAGTCCGCCTTGGGTCCACGGAACATCTGCCGTCGTCGCACTTTCGATGAAATCGGTACGCGGGCGTTTTTCCAGATAGGATTGCAGATCTTTGATCGGGCGCAGCGGCAAACAAGACCCAGACGCCAAATAGACATGACGCACGTCAGCAAAATTATTCAACATCATGCTTGATGCGGATTGCGACGCAGCGACGATACCCCACGTGCCCCATTCACAGCGATGGCGCTTGGAAAACATCACATCCGGCAAGTCTGCCACGCTTTTTACGAAAGCATCGTAGGTGGCAAATTTAACGTTCTTGTCGACATGGATCACCACGGGGCAACCCGCAGCCGCCCAGTGACGAACCACCTGTTCGGCACGGTCAAATGCATTGTGCACCAACATGACGACACCGACGCTCATGCCCAGTTGCCTTTCGACATGAGGCCAAGAATCTCAAGCTGGCGCCAGTTGATGTATTTCTCAGACCATTTACACCACAAGTCAGGATGTTTCGAAATTCCGTCTGCGTAGGCCTTATATTCCTGACTGCCAGCATAGTGCTGACGACGTGCCAATTCTTCGGCTGCTTTGGCGCCAAACGTATCAAGGAATTTGGCATGCAGCAGCACACCTGATGCTTTTTCACCGCCCCATTCATCATACACAAGGTTCAAACCGCGCGGCAGAACCATATGGGTGGAATTCACGTAGGCGTAATTCTTGTCCCACTTCACAAGTGGCGTTTTGTTCAACGCAGGGGCACGCCACGGTTCGTCCTGAAAGAACACACGGGCCCGCGGGCCGTCTTGAATCCATAAGTTGTAGAACAAATGGTTCTTTGAAACCGTGTAATTGCCACTGTCAAACCACGACGTGATCTCCATCGGGTCTTGGCCACGCTGATAAGGTACCGCGTCAAGCCGGCCTTTGGGGTACATATCCAACAACATGGCACCAAAGCTGCGAATGTCAGATGCATCTAGCCAATCTGTCAACGCGCGCACAGGGCGGGTATCGCAGAACGGGTAGACACAAAACTCATCCGGATCGACGACAAGCGTCCAATGACCATCTGCATATTTACGCTGAAGGTGGTTCAGCCAGTCAACGCCAAACCGCGAGCGGCGATAGCTGCCCTTGGCCTTCCAGATCGACACATCCGGTTGATTCGCGGCATAGTCGCCCCTGTAATCCCCCCATTTTTAATGGGGCTCAGCTGTAGAATTCACGCAGCTGTTTTCAGTTTCATTGCGGGTGTTATGCCGCCAATGCCCATGTTGGGTCGCTCGTTGTTGTAAGTCCAGAGCCATTGTGTTGCCTGGTTCTGCGCCTCCTCAATGGTTTCAAAGATGTTTTGGCTCAGCCATTCGCCGCGGACGGTGCGATTGTAACGCTCGATATAAGCGTTCTGTTGGGGTTTGCCTGGCTGGGTGTGTTCAAGTCGAACACCGTGCTTCTCAGCCCATGTCATCAAGGTCCCGCTGATATACTCTGGGCCGTTGTCGACGCGAATGGCTTGGGGTTTGCCGCGCCATTCGATGATCCGGTCGAGGCTGCGAACAACGCGTTCCGCGGGCAACGAGAAGTCGACTTCGATGCATAGCCCTTCGCGATTAAAGTCATCCAACACGTTTAACGTCCGTATTGATCGCCCATCCGCAAGCTGATCTGCCATGAAATCCATCAACCAGGTGTCGTTTGGGGCATCAGGCACGGCCAACGGTTCAGGCTTATCCCGCTTCAGTCGTTTCTTGGGCTTAATCCGTAAGTTCAGCTCCAGTTCGCAGTAAATCCGATAGACGCGCTTATGGTTCCACCCATAGCCCTGCACGTTGCGCAGATACAAAAAGCACAGGCCAAAGCCCCACGTGCGCTTGTTCTCGGTCAACCGTTCCAGCCAATCGGCGATCTCCTCGTTCTCGCCGCTCAGCACGGGGCTGTAGCGATAGCAGGTCTCGCTGATTTGGAAGGTACGACAGGCAAGTGCGATACTGGTGCCCCGCTGCAAGACTGCATTCATGGCCATCTCTCGTCGACGAGACGGCCTTAACGCTTTTTTCCAAGCGCCTCCTTCAGCAGATCGTTCTGCATGCTCATCTCGGCATACATCCTCTTGAGCCGCCGGTTTTGTTCGGACATGTCCTTCATCTCAGCAATCAAAGATGCATCCATTCCACCGAATTTGGCCCGCCATTTATAAAAACTGGCGCTGCTCATCCCATGCTCCCGACACAGCTCAGAGACCGGCGTGCCGCCCTCTGCTTGTTTCAAAATGCCCATGATCTGTGCGTCGCTAAATCGTGCTGTCTTCATCAAAAATCTCCTCAGATATCTTGCCGAGAAAATTCTACTTTTGAACACCACTAATTTTAGGGGGGATTACCCCCCCACCATCAACACTTTCGTTGTCCACCATAATGAAATGGTCGACACCTAAGTCACGGTAATATTTAAAGAAATACGGCAAGCGAATGTCTTCGTTGCGAAACGTGCAGAACACAAGGATATCGTTAGGCTTGATTTGGCTGGTACAATCTTTGACAGACGACAACTCACGCGACTTGCGCCAGGCACGCAGGTGCCCCCGCTTTCGCTTAAGGCGAAGCCGATATGATGTCCAAGCGCTCAAGTTCATCCTTCCGATCGTGCCACCGAAGTCTGCAAACCTCGCTAGAGCTTTATAGTTAACACACCATTGATAATACGAGCAATTAGCGTCCATTGTTGCCATTCAATAAACAACAGGCAGAATTTGGCAACCTTTCGAAAAGGTGATGCCCTAACCCCACGTTCCACGTGTCATCAGTCCAAGAGATTCAAGCTGCGCAGTGCCACTGTATTTGACAGGCGAATCGATCCAAAGATCGGGATCGTCGATCAGTGCACTATAGTAGGGCTGGTACAGATCGCTATTCTCAAAGTGCTGCGCACGGGTCAATTCCTCGGCAGATTTTTTCGCGATATTGGGCAAGAACTTCGTGTGCAGCAACACGCCAGACACGCGCGCAGCCCCGCCCAAGTCAAACACATCGTTCAGCCTCCGTGGAAGAATTTGATGGGTAGACGTAACATAAGCAAAGCCGCGACGCCATTTCACCAGTGGTGTCTTGTTCAGTGTCGGGGATCGTTCAGGTTGGCTGCCAAAGAACATCCGGTCCCGTACGCCACCTTGGATCCATAAATTGCCAAACACCGGATGTATCTTCGCGCGGTAATTGTTGGCGTCAAACCAAGGAAGAGTCCGAATCGGATCATCCCCCGCAACATAACGCGACTGCCCGATTGGGCCCTTGGGGTACATATCCAGCATCAGCGCTCCGAATGCCTCGCACCCGTTGGCGTCTAGATGTTGGGTTAATGCGCGCAGATCCTGTGTGTCACTGTCGGGGTAGACCAACAGCTCGTCGGCATCGACGGTCAAGCACCACCGCCCAGCACCGTGTTTGATCTGCAAACATGTCAGCCAATCCACCCCGAATCGAGATGCTTTGTAACTATGCGGCGTGGTCCATAATGACACATCAGGCTGCTTGGCCAGAACCGCGGCAGTCCCATCATCACTCCCGCTATCGACGATCAGAAAGTGCGTAACGCCAAGCGCGCGGTAATGTGAGAGCCAGTGTTCAACAAGCGCCACTTCATTGCGCATGGTCGAAAAGACCAAGACGCCAGACTGCGGGATATCCCCCCCTGAAAAGCGCGTTATCTCAGCACGCCGACGTAAAGACCGAACAAGCAAACGCCTGCGCTTCCACCGCATGCGGTAAGCAAACAGAGCTTCGATAAAGGCTGACGTTTTGCATTGATTAGCGATTTGATCCCCTGGGACATTAAAGGGAAACATCAAACCAATGACTACTGTGCGGCCTGATGCATTGACATCAATTCGCGCAGGTATGTGTCGAATTCACCACGCAAATCGTCGCGGGCAAGTCCGAAGGCCACTGTCGCTTGCAGGAAACCAGCCTTTGATCCGCAGTCAAACCGCTGTCCACGGAACCGATATCCAAACACGTCGTGTCCGCTTTTCAGTTCGGCATCAATCGCATCGGTCAGCTGAACTTCGCCACCTGACCCGCTCTTGATTTTGTTAAGGTTCTGCATGATCCGTGGCGTCAGAATATACCGTCCGATGATCGCCAAATTGGACGGCGCTTCGTCGGCAGCGGGTTTTTCAACCAAACCTTTGACGGACACCATGGACCCGAAATCTTCTTTGATGTCGATCACGCCATAAGATGACGCTTTGTCCTTTGGCACTTCCATCGCAGCGACCATACAGCCACCGGTTTCCTCGTGGGCTTCGACCATCTGCTGAAGGCAGGGCGTTTCAGCCGCAATCACATCATCAGGCAGGATCACCGCGAACGGTTCATTGGCAACGAGGCGGCGGGCACACCAAACTGCATGGCCAAGCCCCAGTGCCTTGTGTTGCCGGATATAGGCGATTGCACCACTTTCCATATTAGTGGATTTCAGCTCCTCCAACATATCGAGCTTACCCTTCTTACGCAGCGTGCGTTCCAATTCCGGAGCAATATCGAAATAATCTTCAAGCGCAGATTTGCCGCGTGAGGTTACAAAAATAAACTCTTTGATGCCAGCGGCACGGGCTTCATCAATGGCGTATTGGATCAAAGGACGATCCACGAGCGTCATGATCTCTTTGGGGACAGACTTCGTTGCAGGCAGAAATCGCGTTCCCAAGCCAGCCACAGGAAAGATCGCTTTTGTAACACGTTTTTGCATATTTTTTACCCATTCTGAACCCGTAAAGGAAATCCATCTCGGCTCTTCTCCGCTTTGTTGAGTAAGAAAAGATGCCGACCATCAAGTAACCTATTGATATGTTAGGTTTCTGACAACTTTACATAGGGCAGGTATATGACCATCGACATTTCGCAACATATCTTACGCCTGAAGGGGCAACGTGTAAATGAAATTGAGCTGGCTGAAGACGGTGCGAAGGTTATTGTTCAGTGCAGTCGGGATGCCCGCAGGAGCGCTATAGACCCTGCAACCGGCAAGAAGGGTAGCATCAACCAACATATTCGCCGACAACTGAACGACTACCGGCTGACGCCGGTAGGTTCCCTTTTTGAATGTAATTCAAGATACTGAAGTATGACAGCGTCAGTGACATTGCCGCTGGTTGTTGAGAAAAATCCGCGAGCCCAAAACCGCTGGCCCCAGTACCGTTTGCGCAGTTCGGGAAACTCGCGCTGTATCTTATAAGACGAGCGTCCCTTGATCCGCATCATCACCATTGACAATGCTATCTGAGGCGGGACCGATATGAACATGTGGACGTGATCGGTCGACAATACGCCCGTCTCAATATGCACGCCAAGTTCTTGGCATGTTTGGATAATGATTTCACGGATACGCTCACGCATTTCACCGCGCATAACTTTGTATCGGTATTTTGTTGTCCAGACGACGTGAAATCGGTGATAAAATTTGGTATGGGTCTCAGGATAGACTTCGTCCATGGCCGCCCAAAACCCCATGGCACCGTCCCCGATGGCCAGTTTGGGCGCATTCATGCCTCGGCTTTTGAGGTTAAGCAGAACCTCGCGCCAGCTCTGCGTGGACTCGCGCACCCCATCCTCAATTGCCAGAAATCGCTTCTTGCCACGGGCAGTTACCCCAATAATAACAAGGGCACAGAGCTTGTCATCCTCGCCCGAAGGCCGCTGTGAACGCCGTCGGCCCAGAATAGACGATGGGCTCGTCATCTAACTCAGCGCCTTTCCAAGCCTCGTATTCATTGGCCCAATCGCGTTTTAAACGCGAAACCGTATTAGCCGACAAGCCAACGGCATCTGGGCCCAGAAGAACCTTGAGGGCGGGAGCCATCTCGCCGCTGGAGATCCCTTTGAGGTAAAGCCATGGCAAGGCCGCTTCCAGCGTCTTCGTGCGGCGCACATAGGGCGGCACCAGGGCAGACCGGAATGTCACCGGTGTGCCGTCCTTGGACCGAACCTTTGGAATGCGCACGCTCACAGGGCCAATGCCCGTTTGAAACGGGCGGGCCGGATGATGTCCATTACGCACGACTGCCGCGTGACCGGCATCGGTGCGTAAGCCGGTAAATTGCGCCAAATAACTGACAAGCTCAGCCTCAACTGCTGTCGCGATCAATTGTTGTGCTCCCGTTTTCAGCAACTCCGTCAACGCGTCCGTCATCTCGTCTCGACGCGCAAAATCAACAATGTTAGTAGTTCCCATGGTGGTGTATCTCCTTTGGTTGGGCTGCTGTCTTCCAACAACAATTCAACCAGATACGCCGCCAACCTTCAAACCACTCAAACACCAGATTCAGTCATAGCTCCCGGCTGGAAGCCGGTGGCTTTAATCCCGTTTGTGGAAAGTAAACGACATCCCGTTTTTTGGGTATCCTTGTGTGATTGAGATTGAGCTAGCGCAGGTTTTTATTAGCAAGGGTGAGCGCCGCATTGAGGCGTGTCCTTTTGTTGATAAAGGGTGCCGTTTCACCCATCGATTTTGCCATCTTATCAGTGGATTGTGCCGTCATTTATCCATTCTGGCTGTCTCCAGGCATTTAGGTATACGATGGGAGACGGTAAAGAATATCGACAAGGCATACCTGATGGAAACGCTCCCTGCGCTTGATCCCGCACAGCTTGCTGGCTTGGAATACATTGGTGTCGATGAAGTGGCCCGGGCGAAAGGTCATGACTATATGACGGTGGTCTACGATATGGTCGGAGGGCATCTGATCTGGGTGGAAGCCGGTCGAACTGCCGAAGTTTTTTCAAGGTTTTTGAAACAGCTGCGGCCAGATACAGCCCATAAAATAAAGGCCGTGTCGATGGATATGGGGCCTGCCTACCAAAAGGCTGTCAGGGAGTCCTTGCCGATGGCCGACATCGTATTTGACCGTTTCCACGTCATGAAAAACTACAGCAAGGCTATCCATAATCAGCGTCGCCTTGAGTTCAGGAAGGCCGATCAAAGTGGTAAAGAGTTGATGAAGGGCACGCATTATCTGTTGCTCAAAAATGCGGATAAGTTGAATGAAAAACAAAGTAACAAGCTGCAAACGTTGCTGGAGAGCAATAGCAACCTGAATACGCTTTACGTCTTAAAAGAACAGCTTCAGGCTCTGTGGAGCGCCCCATCATTTGAGGGGATGTCAGAGCAACTGGAAAATTGGTGCCTGATCGCAGATCAGTCACACATGCTCTATCTGAAAAAGTTCGCAAAATCCCTAAGAAAACATTGTGTGGGCATATGCAACTACGCGAAACACAAGCTGACAAGCGCCAGAATAGAGGCTGGTAATGTCAGTATAGGAATGATCCGCAAACGAGCCAGGGGCATCAGGGATACCGAATACTTCAAACTCAAAATTAGACAATCATCCATCCCAGATAATCAATCTATGTTCTAAGGCTTATCCCTTTTAGTCCGGTTGCCCCACATGTTGACGCGGCGCAGAATCTTGCCCTTGTGGCTTTAGAGGCGGATCGGATCAGTTTGTAACGTCTGGTGGGTTTATAGGGCGTGGCTTTTGCCGTGAACGAGGCCCTTCAGGCGCGCTGTTCAACAAAATCACGATATGTCGCTGGCCCGAGACCAACACCGATCCCCAGCAGCGTGTCGAAGGCGCTTCGCATGTGTCGCCGTCGGTTCCAGCGGAACACGAATTCGTCGAGATAGCGTTGTAGATGGCACTTTCTGAGGCCGTGGAAGACGCCTTTTGCCCACGTTTTTAGGTTGGAGAACACGCGGTGGACCCAGTGGAGTATGTCGTGTGCCTTCTTGCCGCTGACGACCTTTGCCTCATGCGTGTTTGCAGGAGGATTTTCGTAACCGAGCCAGCCATCCGTGATGATGTGAGCGCCAGGCTCTACAGCCTGACCAATGAACCCGTGCAGCGTCTTTGACGCGCCGTCGGGAATGTGTTTCATCCTGATACGGCGCGGATGTCCGTCACTTGATAACTCGACGGCACAGACGACAAACATCTTTCCAACCGGGCTCCGCCCACCCTTTGGCCGGTCCTCGGGATCATGCCGGGACCGGAACGGCATCTCTGTTTCATCGATTTCGACAAGGTCTTTCAGGGGGTTGCGGTCAGGGTTGACCATCGACCGCCGCAGCTTTTGCAAGAGGAGGTCGCCGAGAAGCGCCATCGGTCCGAGCGACGATGGCGACCCGTCTTGTAGCTGCCAAGGCCAAGTTGCGCCTGAAGTTGCAGCGCTGACATGCCGTTGGAATGGCTGGTGATGATGTGCGCGGCAAGAAACCAAATTCGCAACGGCAAATGGCTGCTGTGCATTACCGTGCCAGCCGTCACGGATGTCTGCCGTGCGCAACCGGCACATTCCCAAGTCGCGCGATTTCGCTTTAACGGCCAGCCCTTGCAGGTGCCACAGGAAGGACAGACGAAGCCCTCAGGCCAACGATGTTCCACCAGATAATGCGAACACGCTTCCTCATCAGAAAACCTGGCGTCGAACGCGGGGCGGGACATGGGTTTGTCGTTTTTCCATCTGGCTGGCATGGGAAGAACAATACCAGAACATTCTAGATTGGCAAGCCGCTTCGCACTACATCAGGTGCCGCCGGAGCAAAGGGGATAAGCCTTCTATGTTCTATTTGAAATCCTAGAATAACTCAACAAAGCGGAGAAGAGCCGGTTTATTGATGTAGGTCGGGACTTTCCACTGACACTCGGTCCCTTTGGGGATGAAAAAGCAATCTCCGGCCTTAACATTATGTGTGGTCCCGTCCCCTTCTGTGATCGTTGCAGCACCTTCCAGCACGTGCACAAACTCATGAATTGAAAAAGGTTCCATTTCGAATTCAGCTGTCTGGCAATCCCAAATCCCGACACTCATGTTGCCGGCATCATTGGTGATCGCCACATGTTCGCGCTCGACCGGTTCGCCTGTCGTTGACGTTTGGTTCAGCGGTGAATCAGGATTCACAACGATAACGGCACCTTCAGCGGTTGCCAGCGGCGGCGTGACGACGTCAGGTGTAAGGAGGGTAACAAAGAACTTCTTTAGGTAGCCCTCCTGCTTCCAACTCATCGGGACGGCATTGCGAAACGCGACGCACTCGCCGCGCCCTGCCCTGACCGCATTGTCATCTGCGTCCAGCATCGCAAAATCGCCGTCCAACACGATGATAACTTCATCGCCAGGGTAGGGGCCGAACGCTTCTTGCATCGTGGTCGTGTCCCAGACGCCAACCGTCAGCCCAATGGCGGGTTCTTCATAGAAGACATGCAGGTGTTGCTGCGGAACGGCCGACTGGAAATCAACGCTGTCCAAATTAAGCGGAGATAACCCTGCGCCATTCGGCCCGTTGGGATCAAGATGTATGAGGCGAGGCAAGTCGGACATGTGGAACCCTTCTTTCTTCTAGCTAAACAAATGGACATCGCTGGATTAAAGGCTTGACTCGGGTTCAAAATCAACAAATGATTGAATGACCGTTCAGATAGGAAAGACTATCAAATTATTGATTAATAATGATTTTTAGAATTTTAAATTCGACTTAAAAATCATTTTATTACATGATTTTGGCCCTGAGGAGGAACAGAATGACCCGCGATCCACGTTTTGATGTCCTTTTCGAACCGGTCAAAATCGGCCCCGTCACCGCCCCAAATCGATTTTATCAGGTGCCACATTGCAATGGCATGGGGCATCAATACCCGTCCTCTATGGCCGAAATGCGTGGCGTAAAGGCCGAAGGGGGTTGGGGTGTCGTCAACACAGAAGAGTGCGAAATTTCACATACTTCAGAGTTAAGCGGCGCGATCGAAAGCCGTCTTTGGGATGACAGCGACATCCCTGTTCTCGCCAAAATGGTCGACAAAATTCACGCGTACGGCGGGTTGGCCGGCATCGAGCCTGCGCACCTTGGCGCGGGTGCAGCGAACAACTACAGCCGCGAAATTCCCATGGGCCCTGCGGCGCGTCCCATTGATCTTTATGAACCTGTGCAAGCGCGACGCATGGACAAGGCCGACATCAAAGCCTTTCGAAAAATGCACGTCGATGCGGCCATTCGCGCTAAATCAGCGGGCTTTGATATTGTCTACGTCTACGCGGGACATGACATGACGACATTGATGCATTTTCTACAAGCTGACCGGAATGATCGAACGGATGAATACGGTGGCAGCCTGAAAAACCGCGTGCGCCTGCTGCGCGAGGTTATCGAGGACACCAAAGATGCAATCGGCGACACCTGCGCAATCGCTGTTCGGCTGGCTGTCGACGAAATGCTCGGCAAGGGCGGCATCTCAAGCGATGGTGAGGGTCGCGAGATTATAGAAATGCTGGCCGAGCTCCCCGACCTTTGGGACGTGAACGTCAGTGGTTGGGAAAATGACAGCGCGACCTCTCGGTTCTCGGACGAGGGGTATCAAACGGACTACATCCGTTTCGTAAAGCAGATTACGACAAAGCCAGTGGTTGGTGTCGGTCGTTTCACGTCCCCTGACACGATGGTATCGCTGGTCAATAAGGGTGTTCTGGATTTGATCGGTGCAGCCCGCCCATCCATCGCGGACCCGTTCCTGCCTAAGAAAATTGAAGAAGGCCGGGTCGAAGACATCCGTGAATGTATCGGCTGCAACATCTGCGTGTCCGCTGATTTTCTGTCTCACCCTATGCGATGCACCCAGAACCCAACGATGGGCGAAGAATGGCGCAAAGGTTGGCATCCTGAACGAATTGCGCCGAAAACTGCGGATGAAACCGTGTTGATTGTGGGCGCAGGGCCAGCAGGGCTTGAAGCAGCGCGCGCACTTGGGCAGCGCGGGTATGATGTTACGCTGGCGGAAGCGACGGACACCATCGGCGGTCGCGTCCACACTGAAAGCCAATTACCCGGCCTATCCCAATGGCGGCGTGTCGCGGATTATCGCGAATACCAGATCAGTCAAATGGCCAACGTCGCGGTCTATCTCAATAGTCCACTGACGGCTGATCAGGTTCTGGAATTCGAGGCCGATCATATTGTCCTGTCGACGGGGTCGGAGTGGGACACTACCGGAATCGGGCGCAGTAACCGACGCGCGATCCTGGGCCATGATGCAGGCACCGTGATGGGTGTGGATGCCATTTGCGCAGGCGAAAAACCAACCGGACCGGTCGTCATTTTTGACGATGATTACTATTATATGGCGGGCCTGATTGCGGAAAAGCTGCGCCGCGAAGGTCATGACGTCACCTATGTGACCCCCACGCCCGATGTTTCGCACTGGACGCACAACACAATGGAGCAGTCCCGCATTCAGACGCGATTGATGAAATTGGGGGTGAAAATTACCCCACTGCATACGTTGACCAGAATTTCTTCCAATCATGTGGATCTCACCTGTATTTACACCGATGCCGTTCACCAGATCCCCTGCGCGACCTTGATACCTGTCGCGATGCGCAACCCGCGCGAAGACCTGTTTTCTGCCCTTCAGGAACGCGCGACATCCCTGACCCGCATTGGTGATTGTTATGCACCGGGCACGATTGCCGCGGCCGTTTATGGCGGGCACCGATATGCGCGCGAACTGGGTGAACCGGCCGTGACCGGCGTGCCATTTCGCCGCGAACTCCCCCTATTGGCGGATGATTGAGGGTGGCACGCGATCCCCGATATGACGTGCTGTTCGAGCCGGTAAAAATCGGTCCGGTCACTGCCAAAAACCGCTTTTATCAGGTGCCGCATTGCAATGGGATGGGCCGCAGCTATCCGTCCTCTATGGCGGAAATGCGTCGCGTAAAGGCCGAAGGTGGTTGGGCCGTTGTCACCACAGAAGAGGTCGAAATTCATCCCTCGGGCGATCATTCCCCGTGGATGGGTGGCAGGCTGTGGGACGACCGCGACATCCCCGTTTTTGCGCGAATGTGTGACGCAGTCCATGCGCATGGCGCCCTTGCAGGGTGCGAATTAAACCACGCCGGCGTCATGGCCGCTAACCGCTACAGCCGTGACGTGCCGCTGGCGCCTTCCCATATTCCTGTCGCCATGCCCGATCCTGTCCAAGCCCGTGCCATGGACCTGTCGGACATTCACGATCTACGTCGCTGGCACCGCGAGGCCGCGGTACGCGCCCGCGACGCGGGCTTTGATATAATCTACGTTTATGCGGGTCATCAACTGTCCACGATATCGCATTTCTTGTCACCCTACCGCAATCGGCGCTCGGATGCCTACGGCGGCAGCCTTGAAAATCGCGCGCGCCTTCTGCGCGAGGTTCTTGAAGACACGCGCGACGCGGTGGGCGACACCTGCGCGATTGCGCTACGGTTTTCAGTCGATGAACTAAAGGGACCGGATGGCATAACCAGCGACGGAGAAGGACGCGACCTTGTCGAAATGCTCGCCGAGCTTCCTGACCTGTGGGACGTCAACATCAGTGGCTGGGAGAATGACAGCGCGACGTCGCGGTTCAAAGCGTCAGGGTATCAGGAAGACTATATCCGCTGGGTTAAAAGCGTAACAAGCAAACCCGTGGTTGGCGTAGGGCGTTACACGTCTCCAGACGCGATGGTGTCGCTTATCAAGAATGGTGTCCTTGATTTTATCGGCGCTGCTCGCCCCTCAATCGCTGACCCGTTTTTACCAAAGAAAATCGAAGATGGCCGCGTTGAAGACATTCGTGAATGCATCGGCTGCAATATCTGCGTTTCAGGCGACAATACGTTCGTGCCCATTCGCTGCACCCAAAACCCAACCATGGGCGAGGAATGGCGCAAGGGCTGGCACCCCGAAAAAATCGCAAAAGCCCATGCGCCAGAATCCGTGCTGATCGTGGGCGCTGGCCCCGCCGGACTGGAAGCCGCACGCGCGCTTGGGCAGCGCGGCTACGACGTAACCCTCGCGGATCGCGCGCAAGACCTTGGGGGGAGGTTACGCAGCGAACGCCTCCTGCCGGGGCTGGCCGAGTGGGGCCGCGTGGTGGACTACCGCACGTGGCAGATCAGCCAGATGGCGAATGTGGAAACGTTCGCTAGCAGTGACATGACCGAACAAAGCGTGCGAGAATTCGGCGCCGATCATGTTGTTGTTTCGACCGGTGCGCATTGGACCCGTGATGGCATAGGCCGCGAAAACCCGCACGCAATCAACATCATAGACGGGTCCAATATCCTGACCCCGGATGACGTCATGGCGGGGCAACGCCCTTCTGGCCCTGTGACAGTCTTTGATGACGACCATTACTACATGGGCGGCCTGATTGCCGAACTTTTGAGCAAAGACGGTTTTGACGTCACCCTTGTTACGCCGTCCACCCATGTCTCAGAGTGGGCACATAACACCCTCGAACAGCACCGTATTCAGGCACGACTTATGGGGATGGGTGTTAAGGTGATGCTGTCCCATAACCTTATAGCGGTCGCGCCCGGCACCGCAACTGTGGCCTGTGGTTACACAAACGCCACAACAGTGCTTGAAGTTGAAAGTACCGTTTTGGTTACGATGCGCAGCCCTGTTGACGGCCTTTATCAAGTTCTTTCCAAAGCGAGCCTGCCAAACCTCGCGCGGATCGGCGATTGTCTTGGCCCCAGCACCATCGCGGCTGCCGTATACAGCGGCCACCGCTTTGCCCGTGAACTCGGGGAACCCGAAATGGGCAACGTGCCGTTCCGCCGCGAACTTCCAGCACTTGCCCCCGTCATTGACAGTGAAAGACAGCTATGACCCGCGATCCCCGCTACGATATCTTGTTCACCCCGCTTAAGATTGGTCCGGTGACAACCAAAAACCGCTTTTTCCAAGTGCCCCACTGCACAGGAATGGGCTACATCCGTCCCCGCATGCTGGCCAGTATGCGCGAGGTTAAGGCCGAAGGCGGTTGGGGCGTTATCTGCACCGAATACAACTCAATTCACCCGTCATCTGACGACTTGCGGCATGTCTCGGCGTCTTTATGGAACGACAGCGACATTCGGGCGCATCGCTTGATGACAGATAAAATCCACGCCCACGGCGCCCTTGCGGGGGCGGAACTTTGGTATGGCGGCGCGCGCAGCGCCAACATGATGACGCGCGAAGTCGCGCTTGATCTTGACAGCATGCCGAACAGCGTCGGCCACCCGTTTCAGACGCGCGCAATGGATAAAACTGATATTCGCAACCTTCGGCGCTGGCACCGCAAGGCCGCAATCCGCGCACGCGATGCGGGTTTTGATGTGGTCTATGTTTATGCTACGCACGGCTATCTGCTTGCCAATTTCCTTGATCCAGCGCGCAATACACGCAGCGACGAATACGGCGGTGTTATGGAAAATCGCGTGCGTCTGGTGCGTGAATTGATTGAAGAAACCAAAGATGCCGTCGGCGATAAATGCGCCGTTGCCGTGCGCTTTGCTGCTGATGAACAAGTCGGCGAGGACGGTATTCCAATCACGGGTGAGCGGCGTGATATGTTTGAAATGTTGGCCCCCCTACCCGACCTATGGGACATCAACATTGCTGACTACGGCGTTGAAATGGGTGTCTCGCGGTTCACCAAAGAAGGCGCGTTGGAACCCTACATGGGCTTCGTGAAATCCATCACCGACAAACCCGTCGTGACTGTCGGGCGTTTCACATCGCCCGATACGATGGTCAGCCAGCTTAAACGCGGTGTGACAGACCTGATCGGTGCCGCGCGTCCATCTATCGCCGATCCGTTTTTGCCGGCCAAGATAGAAGCAGGTGATCTTGGCGCAATCCGTGAATGTATCGGCTGTAACGTTTGCTATTCCGGTGACAGCTTGGGCGTGCCGATCCGTTGCACCCAAAACCCCACAATGGGTGAAGAATGGCGCAAGGGCTGGCATCCCGAAAAGATTGATCCCAAAGGAAGCGACACCCGCGTGCTTGTGGTTGGCGCTGGTCCCGCAGGTATGGAAGCCGCGCGTGCTTTGGGACAGCGCGGCTATGAGGTGATGTTGGCAGAAGCCACCCGTGAATTGGGTGGCCGCGTGCGGCGCGAAGCAACCCTGCCGGGCCTCAGTGAATACATCCGCGTTAAAGACTACCGCGAACAGCAAATGTTGAAGATGCCGAATGTCGAGGTGTTCCGCGAAAGCCAGATGTCCGCGCAGGATGTCCATGCAGTTGAGGCCGATCACGTCGTCATTGCAACCGGCGCGCACTGGCGCAAGGAACGCTTTAATGGGAACCGCTATGTGTCGGTCACGCCGGACGGCGCTGATGCGCATGTCCTAACACCAGACGACATTATGGATGGCAGAATGCCCGATGGCCCTACGCTGGTCTATGATGAAGACGGCTATTACCTTGGTGGTGTCATCGCAGAAAAACTCCGCGCCGCGGGACTGGATGTCACCTATGCCACCCCAGCCGACGTGGTCTCGCAGTGGGCGGAAAATACCTCTGAACGCTGGCGTGTCCGCAGCCATTTGATGAAGCTGGGGATCGAGATTGAACTGTCAAAATCTCTGACAGAATTTGACGGGAAAACGGCCCGACTGGCGTGTGAATATGGCGGCACGGTCACTGACTTAAAGGTGCGGACGGTGGTGATGGTAACCCAACGCAAGACGAATGATACGCTCTACAATGACCTCATAACAGGCGCAGGTGGCGATCGCGCAAAACTACCATTTACGCTGTCTCGCGTCGGAGATTGCGACGCCCCTGCTATCATCGCCGCTGCGGTCTATGCCGGCCACCGCTACGCCCGCGAACTTGATGCACCAATCGATTCTGATGAACCACTACGCCATGACCGCGTCGACGTTGGTGAAACGCCTGAAGGGTCATACTTAATGGGCCGCACCTAATGACAACAACTGCGCCTGAAACCCAGATCGAGGGCTACCTTGAGATGCTTCAGCGCTTCTACGAGGAAGAAATCGAAGGATCCGCCTATTTCGATGCATTGGCAGAGAGGTTTAGTCAGGCGGAACAAAGGCGCAAAATGCACCTGATGGCGCAGGTCGAACGGTATGCAGCCGCTGCAGCCGCGCCGCTGCTGGTTAAATATCACCTGATCACGCGCGACGCCGCCGTTTTACAGGCTTCAGGTCATAAGCATGCGCAGAATGTGACGGCTGACTGGCCGGCGCTCATTTCTGAAATGCGGCGCACATTTCCGGACTATATGCCTGAATTTCGCGCGATTGAGGATTTGGCCCCACCGCAAGACCTCCCCCAACTCAAAATGCTGACAGCCCATGAAATCGCCGCGATCGCATTTCTTGAGGCTGAGGCGAAGGGCGACCCAGACAGCGATACTCCGCTGATAAACTACCTGCGCACCGGCACCGCATGAAGCATCTTTTCTCACCCCTCGCGATCCGCGGACACACCCTAAAGAATCTCATCTTTTCGACAGGGCACATGACGGTGATGCTAAAAGACAACCTGCCAACCAAACGCATGGCCGCATACCATGCAGCGCGCGCAAAAGGTGGTGCGGGGTTGATCATTATTGAGGCCGCCCGCGCACATGTGTCGGGCATGTCCGGACGCCCCGCAATCCTCGCCTATGACGACGCCTGCATCCCCGGATATGCCCGTATCGCGCGCGACTGCCAGCAGCATGGCGCCAAAGTCTTTGCGCAATTGACCCATCCGGGCCGTGAAATGACGACCGCCATGGACGGCACACAAGCCGTTGCGCTGGCCCCGTCAGCAGTTCCGAATGAACGGTTTCACGTCATGCCCCGTGCGATGACGACACAAGACATTACCGACATTGTTGCAAGCTACAGTAACGCTTCATCCCGTCTGAAAAAAGCCGGTCTTGATGGAGTTGAAATCGTCGCCTCGCACGGCGTTCTCGCCGCCCAGTTCTTGAATCCGAAAGTAAACCTGCGCACCGATACATATGGCGGCAGCCGCGAAAATAGAATGCGATTTCTGTGTGACATCCTACGGGCTGCAAGGTCCGGCGCCGGTCGTGGTATGATTGTGGGTGTTCGCCTGTCCATAGATGAAAAAGACCATGACGGACTTGAACCGGATGAGATGATCACTGTCGCCACGTCGCTCGCAGATCAAGGATTGGTGGATTATCTGAACGTCACAGCAGGCACATCTGCGGGGCTTGCTGGATCAACCCATATCGTGCCCCCCATGGCCTTTGAGACCGCATATACCGCACCACTGGCCGCTGCGATAAAGGCCAAAGTCGATGTTCCAGTCTTTGTTGCCGGACGGATTAACCAGCCACAGATCGGCGAACAAATCGTGGCGTCCGGTCAAGCTGACATGTGCGGTATGACCCGCGCACTGATCGCAGACCCTTTAATGCCTAACAAAGCAAAGGCCGGGCATCTGGATAACATTCGCGCCTGTGTCGCCTGCAATCAGGCCTGTGTCGGGCATATGCTGAATGGCTATCCGATTTTGTGCATCCAGCACCCAGAGACCGGTCGTGAGCTGGAATTTGGCACGCTTAAGCCTGCGACATCGCCAAAAAATGTCCTTGTGGTTGGGGGTGGACCCGGCGGGCTTAAGGCTGCGGCCATTGCTGCATCGCGCGGCCACCATGTCACGTTGCTTGAAGCCCAAAGCACCTTGGGCGGTCAGGTGCGGTTGGCGCAAATGCTGCCCGGGCGGGCCGAGTTTGGCGGCGTTACTGACAATCTAGCGCGCGAGGCCACTCACGCTGGCGTCGATATCCGTCTGAACATACGCGCCACCCGTTCAACGATTGAGCAACATCAACCCGATGCCGTCATTCTTGCTGTAGGCGCAAAGCCCCGCACAGCTGCACTGGAGGGGGAGGGAAGTGGTCATATCGTTCAGGCCTGGGATGTGCTGCAAGGTCGCGCAAACGTCGGGAGCAATGTGGTCATCGCAGATTGGCGTGGTGACTGGATCGGGCTCGGCCTTGCCGAAAGACTGGCGCGGGATGGCTGCCATGTCCGGCTGGCAGTCAACGCGATCACCGTGGGCCAAGCAATCCCGCAATATGCGCGCGACGTGTGGCTTGGGACATTGCACAAGCTGGGCGTGGGCATCATTCCCTACATGCGATTGTTCGGCGCGGATGCCGTCAGCGCCTATTTTCAACACACGTTAAGCCAAGAGGCCGTTATAATGGACGGCGTGGACACTGTCGTCACGGCATTGGGGCACGACCCTGAAACCGCCCTTGCGGATGAACTGTCAGGTCACATCAAAGACCTTCACCTAATTGGTGATTGTCTCAGCCCGCGCAGCGTCGAAGAAGCCGTCCTGGAGGGGCTTCAGATTGCTGCACAAATATAGACCTATAAACATGATACGACGAAACAAACGTTAAACCGAAAAGGATCAAAGACCATGGACATGACAAAACACTACGTGAACGGCGAATGGGTCACTCCGTTGAGTGATAAGACCATGGCGGTCCTTAATCCTGCGACTGAAAAGCAGATCGCGACGATTGTCTTGGGGAACGACGCAGACGTGGATCGCGCCGTGGCGGCGGCAAATGCGGCACTCAAGACCTATTCGCGCACCACAAAGGCCGAACGCCTTGATCTTTTGCGGCGTCTGTTGGACGAAACCCAGAACCGGTTCGAGGATCTTGCTCAGGCAATTTCGTCTGAGATGGGCGCCCCCATTTCGATGGCCCGAGACGCGCAAACAGACGCAGCAGTCGGGCATCTGCAGGGGTTCATTGACGCGCTTGAGGCGCAGCCAGAACGCGAAGAACACGCCAACGGTGATGTGTTGTTGCGTGAACCTATTGGCGTTTGCGGTCTTATCACGCCGTGGAACTGGCCGATGAACCAGATCGCGCTCAAGGTTCTTCCGGCGCTGGCCAGCGGATGTACATGCGTGCTTAAACCGTCAGAACACACGCCGTTGTCCGCTGCAATTTATGCTGAAATCATCCATGCTGCGGGCTTTCCTGCGGGTGTTTTCAACCTCGTTTACGGCGATGGTCCGACTGTTGGGGCGGCGATGTCGCGACACCCCGACATCCAGATGATGTCGTTCACCGGATCAACACGCGCAGGCAGAGCCGTCACCAAGGATGCCGCCGATACGGTCAAACGCGTCACGCTGGAACTTGGTGGTAAATCCCCAAACCTTGTCTTTGCGGATTGTGACCTTGAGGAACGCGTGACGGAATCCGTTCTTGAATGCATGTATAATACCGGCCAGTCCTGCGACGCGCCAACGCGCATGTTGGTTGAAAAAAGTTGTTACGCACGGGTTCTCGACATCGCCAAGGCCGCCGCGATCAGCCAGACCGTTGGGGATCCAACCCTTGAAGGGGAGCATATCGGCCCGCTCTTTGACAGCATCCAGTTCGACCGCGTTCAGGCGATGATCGCCAAGGGTATCGACGAAGGTGCCACGGTGCTTGCCGGGGGGCTTGGCAAGCCTGATGGCGTTGATGCGGGCTGGTTCGTTAAGCCGACCATTTTCGCTGACGTACGTAACGATATGGCGATTGCACAGCAGGAAATCTTTGGCCCCGTTCTTGTCATCATCCCATTCGAGGACGAGGCGGACGCGATCGCAATTGCCAACGACACGCCCTACGGGCTTGCCGCGTATCTTCAGACTGGCGATCCAGACCGCGCTGAACGTGTTGCAGGCCAGCTGAAGGCAGGTGCAGTGCATATCAACGGTGGTGGCTTTAACTATGGGTCGCCCTTTGGTGGCTACAAACAATCCGGCAACGGGCGTGAAGGAGGCGCAATGGGTCTAGAAGATTATCAAGAGATCAAGACACTTCATTTTGGATAAAGATGAACACGATCGCCGGTGCTGTCAGACGAATGCGAACCAGTTTCTGTTGGCCGCCAAACGCCGGAACCTATGCTGAACAAAGTTGGCGCCACTCAGCGAGAGCGGCGGCACGATTCAGCTTGAAATTGTCCCTGCTGCAGAGCGCGCGCTCTTGATTGAAATGGTTGTCGATGGAGGCATGAACGGCGACGAATTTCTGCAGACTTTGCATGCTGCGGAACCGTTGCATGACTCGCTCAGGTCGTCGAAACAGAAGGTGGGAATTCTCAGCCCGATTGTTCAGCCAGCGGCCAGTTTCCTGATTGTCGGCATTGCGATTTCCTCCATCGCCGCACCGTAGGATTGCAGCTTGTTGGTCACCAATATATGTGGGTGTCCGTGCCAATTCGTTGATTTCTTGAGGAATTTCAATGCCGCTTTGCGATCCCGTTGCTTTGTGACGAAGGGCTCAAGCATTTCACCCTCGTGATCAACCGCGCGCCACATATTTTGCACCACTTACGCTCAAAATCCTGTGAGGAAATTCAGCCAGTTAAAGCGGTTTCAGATTATCTTCAGTGAACCGCGCTTCGCCGTTCCAAAGGTAAACACATGGTTCAGTGGGTTAATCCAAACAGATAGCATTGTGGCCTTCGAGCCTTGGAGATCCTTGCATTTTATAATGGCCAACAAAGACTGGCGGTGCGTCATTGCGATATAGAGGGACATTCTCTGCACCACTGACAGGAGCATCAGGAAGTTCGCTCAAATCAGGCACCGACAAAGCAACCTCGCGCCATGTTCCAATTTGAGCCTTCCACCAGACTATACGAACATGTCCGCGTGGATGCTTGTTTTTATCGTGAAACTTGATTTCATTGGGCAACTCAACTTATGGGCCGGAGGTAAGCCGTTCCACCGCTTTAGCGAACTTCGTTTTCTTTTCCGAAACCTCCAGCAAGTCCTCCACTCGCAGGGGGCCATCTGGTCGACGCTTTGCAACAGTTGCAATGGCATCGTCAACCCAGCAGGCATGAACGAGCCGAAAACCGTCTAGTTCAAGCCAGAGGGGCAAAGTCAGGAACCAATCGGTCCATTTGAGCGCTTCTGGGGTTACCGAAGCGTTTTTCGACCACTGTGTTAACGGTGCTTTCAACAAAGCTAGTGGAAACTCGCTCGCCATAGCGTCGGCGTTCGGCGTAATTTGGGATCGTGGATGCGTTGTTTTCGATATACGTCTGGAATTCGGTGGCGGCTTTTCGCAGGGCCTTGACGGTGTTTGTCAAAGGTGTTGTCCGCCGATTTCATGCGGCGTCTCTGATTTCAGGGGCGCTGATTTCGTTTTCTGGGTTCAACCAGACGGGCCCGGTTCTGTCGTAAAGTTTTTGACGATTGAGGGCGGGCGTTCTTTGGACACACTTATGCTGCGCGCGCCGCAAACTGCTGGAATGCGGTGAGCCCGTTGGCGTCGAGTTGCCCCTTACGGATCATGTGCGCGGTCTCGATCCCAGCCAAGGTCGCCTCGGCAGAATGGAAAGCCTTGAAGCCAAGCATCGGGCCCGTGATCCGCTTTACGAAGCGATGGTCCTGTTCAATGATGTTGTTGAGGTATTTGACCTGCAGGATCTTGATGGTGTTGCCTGAGCCCTTGAACTTCAGGATCACATTGATGCTTTGCAGACCCGCCAGATTGGCGCCGCTCTTGTCGATGACGACACGGTCAGGCACGCCATTCGTGCCAAGCGCGCGCTTGAAAAACCGACGGGCCGCAGCCTTGTCGCGACGCTCAGACAGCATGAAATCAAGGGTTTTCCAGTGTTGTCGACCGCCCGGTAATAGTAGGTCCATTTGCCTTTAACCTTGATGTAGGTTTCGTCCATGCGCCAAGATTTGGCGGTTGGCTTCTTGCGGGACTGCGCTTGTACCGCCATCAGCGGCCCAAACTTAACCACCCAACGGTTCAAGGTTGCATGGACAACTTCAGCCCCACGCTCCTCCATGATTTCTTCCAGGTCGCGATAGGAAACTCCATATCGCACATAGAAATAAACCGCGTACAGGGTTACGCTCTTAGGATAATGGGCTCCCTTGAAATCAACCGACATCCGATACACCCTGTTGCTTGCTTGTTTGAGAACCATCCCCCTCTGTCAGGGATGTTGTCCGCTGCTCTATTTTTCTCTAATTTTCAGGTGGGCGGATTAGGACAATGACATGGGATATTCACTGGAACGAAAAGCAGCTGTGCTGAAGCGGATGCTTCCGCCGAACAACGTGGCCATTCGGCAGCTTTCGCGGGAGGAAGGCATTTCGGAAGCGACGCTTTTCTCCTGGCGTGCTGAGGCGCGCAACAAGGGGCAGCTTTTGCCTGACGCTGATGCGAGCCCTGAGGGCTGGTCTTCACGTGACAAGTTTGCGGCGGTGTTGGAAACTGCTGCTCTGAACGAGGCTGACCTAGCCGAATACTGCCGCAAACGCGGCCTTTACCCGGCGCAGATTGCCATGTGGCGAGTTGCTTGCGAGCAGGCCAACGACTGGGACCGCACGAGTGCAGCACGTCTTGTGCGTGCGACCAAGGAAGACAAGAAACGGATGAAAGATTTGGAACGCGAGCTTGCTCGCAAGGATCGCGCACTGGCCGAAACTGCAGCACTGCTTGTTCTGCGAAAAAAGGCCTCAGCGATCTGGGGGGACGGAGAGGACGCATGATCAGCACCCCAGATCGCCAAACCGCAGTTGCTCTGATCAATGAGGCCGTCACCGCAGGAGCGCAGCGCGCCAAAGCCTGTTCCGAGTTGGAAATCAGCGAACGCACTCTGCGGCGCTGGACAAAAGACGGCGAGGTTCGCCCTGATAAGCGCCCCCTCGTGCCGCGTGCGGAACCAGCAAACGCGTTGAGTACGGCAGAACGCGCGGCTGTTCTAGATGTCTGTAATTCAAAGGAGTTCTCTAGCCTTCCCCCAAGTCAGATTGTGCCAAAGCTAGCAGATCGGGGGCAGTATCTAGCCTCGGAAACGAGTTTCTACCGCATTCTGCGCGCCAATGGATTGCAGCATCACCGGGGTCGAGCCAAGTCCCCAGTCAAGCGTAAGAAGCCCACAAGCTATCAGGCCAGTGCGCCCTGTGAGGTCTGGACCTGGGACATTACCTGGATGCCGGGACCTGTCGCAGGCATGTTCTTCTATCTGTATCTGATCGTGGACATCTTCAGCCGGAAGATCGTGGGCTGTACATCCATGAGCGTGAAAGTGCGGATCTGGCTGCCATTCTGATCCGGCAAGCAGTGCTAGCGGAGGGCTGTCAGATGCGCCCCTTGGTTCTGCACGCTGACAACGGCAGTCCTATGAAGGGCGCCACGATGAAGGTGACGATGGAAAAACTAGGGATCACGGCCTCCTACAGTCGCCCTCGCGTAAGCAACGACAACCCTTTCTCAGAGGCGTTGTTCCGAACCTGCAAATACCGCCCGGACTGGCCGACCAAGGGCTTTGCCACCAAGGCGGATGCTCAAACCTGGGTCCAAACCTTCGCTGGTTGGTACAATAGTGAACACCTGCACAGCGCCATCCGCTTCGTCACGCCGAATGCGCGCCACGCAGGTCATGATCGTGCAACGCTCACAAATCGTGCCAATCTCTATGCCACTGCTCGCGCGCAAAACCCGCAACGCTGGTCAGGAAAAACCCGAAACTGGCAACCAGCAGGACCCGTCTGGCTGAACCCAGAAAACGAAATCAGCGCCTCTGAAATCAGAGACGCTGCATGAAATCGGCGGACAACACCTTTGACAAACACCGCCATGTCGCAAAACAAACGAAAGATCCCAAAAGTTTGCGACAGAACCACCTTGAAACCTTTGATACGCCTTTCGTCGCGCCGATCACAGTAGATGGTGTGAGTGCCGTGCAATTGCTGGCCAAGATTGAGGCCCGCAATCAAGATAAACGCATAATCCATGTGATATGGGACAACGCCGCTTACCACAAAGGGCCGGATGTCAGGGCTTTTCTCTCACGCAAAAGCTGCCGCATCCACCTGATCCAGCTGCCGCCCTATTGCCCGCACCTAAATCCAATTGAAAGGCTCTGGGCCATGATGCACCAACACGTCACCCACAATGGCGCCTATCCCAAGAAAAAGCTATTTACCGAATCCATTCTGAAGTTCTTTCGGAAAATTATCCCAGAGAAATGGCACAACTTCCAAAATCAGGTCACTGATAACTTCAGCATCATCTCAGAACAAAATCTGCGGGTTTTGGAGTGACGGAGTATAGCTTAAATTCATATATTTTCATAAATACTTTGGCTGTCCAATGATCTTACTGCGAGGAGCTGTTAAGTCAGCGCTTTGACCGATTCCCCTTCTATTAATTTACAATTCAGTTCCAGCAAGGGTTTTGTTGGTCTGTTTTGCAAGATATTCAACAAGTAAGTTGCAGCGGCTTCGCCCATTTCTCTGGCTGGAACTGACATGCTTGTAACCGGCACCCAAAGGTCGGCCATGATGTTTAACCCATCAAAGCCAGTGATAGAAACATCATTTGGGATAGAAATGCCAATCTCTTTACAGGCCCTTAGAACTCCAAGAGCTAGGATGTCGCTCGCACAGACGATTGCAGTGGGTTTAGAGCTAAGGCCCCAGATCCTTTCTAGCGCTATTTTGCCGCTAAACGGATTATACGGCATTTCGTAAATGATGCCAGGAGACACGGGCAGGCCTCGCGATGTCATTGCATCCTCGAAACCAGCTCTGCGTTGTTTAGTGCGCGCATTTGCATGTGGGCCACCTCCCAATACAAGAACGACATCTGTATGCCCGTGATCTAAAACATATTGAGTAATCTGGCGTAAACCTTCACGGTTATCAAAGCCTATGTGTGGGTATTTGGAACCCTTCCCAACGTCCCACAAGCTTACATGTGGCATCTGTATATTTTCCAGAAACATGACAAGCCTGTCGTCGTTTTCCTGACCGATCAGAATAATTGCATCAACACCCTGTTGAGCAAGATTTCGGGCCAGCCGTAATTCTTTCTCCGTATCAAAATCTGATACCGCTAGGACTGTTGTATAATTTGCATCCGAAAGTGTTTTCTCGAGGGCTTGTATAGCAGATGCAAAGCTGCTGATCTCAAGTGTTGGAACAATGACACCAATAGTTTCAGACTTGTCAGTCTTAAGCGCCTTTGCAGCTCCATCAAGTACATAACCTAGCTCCAGAATTGACGCTTCAACGCGTAACTTGACCTCTGGCCGGACAAGTTCCGATTTCGAAAGACACCTTGAAACTGTCGCGGTTGAAACATTAGAATGCGCGGCCACGTCACTGACAGTTGGACGCCCAGAACGCCGGCCACTACGCTTTCCTGATGTAATAAAGGTAATGTCTTACTCCATTTCTGACCGTTGTTACCATATATCTGCTTAAGTGAAATAGCTCCCATAAGAGGTATATTTAACACAAAGTCATTTCTAGCAAATATAACTTGGTTAAGAAAGGAGTTGTTGCTATCTAACGGCGGTGAAAGAGGCCCCCGGCGATGTACCGAACGGTAATGACCCTCCCGGTGGTGCCTCC
The DNA here is from genome assembly GCF_000155735.2 of Octadecabacter arcticus 238. GTDB lineage: Bacteria > Pseudomonadota > Alphaproteobacteria > Rhodobacterales > Rhodobacteraceae > Octadecabacter > Octadecabacter arcticus. The sequence continues at coordinate 5,098,934 of NC_020908.1, read as the reverse complement.
TATATCTCTGCGGCGATCATGGAAGCCAGCCTTGGGCTAGAGTTGAACAAAAGGTTCTGTCGCAAACTTTCGGGATCTTTCGTTTGTTGGCTGATTTTGCGACATGGTTCTCAAACAAGCAAGCAACAGGGTGTATCGGATGTCGGTTGATTTCAAGGGAGCCCATTATCCTAAGAGCGTAATCCTGTACGCGGTTTATTTCTATGTGCGATATGGAGTTCCTATGAGCTATGACTGAATCTGGTGTTTGAGTGGTTTGAAGGTTGGCGGCGTATCTGGTTGAATTGTTGTTGGAAGACAGCAGCCCAACCAAAGGAGATACACCACCATGGGAACTACTAACATTGTTGATTTTGCGCGTCGAGACGAGATGACGGACGCGTTGACGGAGTTGCTGAAAACGGGAGCACAACAATTGATCGCGACAGCAGTTGAGGCTGAGCTTGTCAGTTATTTGGCGCAATTTACCGGCTTACGCACCGATGCCGGTCACGCGGCAGTCGTGCGTAATGGACATCATCCGGCCCGCCCGTTTCAAACGGGCATTGGCCCTGTGAGCGTGCGCATTCCAAAGGTTCGGTCCAAGGACGGCACACCGGTGACATTCCGGTCTGCCCTGGTGCCGCCCTATGTGCGCCGCACGAAGACGCTGGAAGCGGCCTTGCCATGGCTTTACCTCAAAGGGATCTCCAGCGGCGAGATGGCTCCCGCCCTCAAGGTTCTTCTGGGCCCAGATGCCGTTGGCTTGTCGGCTAATACGGTTTCGCGTTTAAAACGCGATTGGGCCAATGAATACGAGGCTTGGAAAGGCGCTGAGTTAGATGACGAGCCCATCGTCTATATCTGGGCCGACGGCGTTCACAGCGGCCTTCGGGGCGAGGATGACAAGCTCTGTGCCCTTGTTATTATTGGGGTAACTGCCCGTGGCAAGAAGCGATTTCTGGCAATTGAGGATGGGGTGCGCGAGTCCACGCAGAGCTGGCGCGAGGTTCTGCTTAACCTCAAAAGCTGAGGCATGAATGCGCCCAAACTGGCCATCGGGGACGGTGCCATGGGGTTTTGGGCGGCCATGGACGAAGTCTATCCTGAGACCCGCCATCAACGCTGTTGGCAACACAAAACGATGAACGTGCTCAATTGTTTACCCAAGCTGTCTCAGCCAAAAGCCAAGGCCGCGCTGCACGACATCTGGCAGGCCGAGACCAAAGTCGATGCAGAAAAGGCGTTCGATCTGTTCATCAAAACCTACGAACCCAAATATCCCAAGGCCACACTATGCCTGCAAAAAGATCGTGAGGAACTCATGGCATTCTTCGACTTCCCGGCGCAGCATTGGCAAAGCATCCGCACTAGCAATCCAATTGAATCGGCCTTCGCGACGATCCGGCATCGTACCAAGCGTTCAAAGGGCTGCCTGTCACGCGATGGCATGCTGCACATGATGTTCAAACTGAGGCAATGTGCTGAGCAAAATTGGAGGAAGCTACGCGGCTTTGACTACCTCGCAAAAGTCATCACAGGCGTCACGTTCAAAGACGGAATCGAAACCACAAACCCCGACCAGATCACCGCATGACCAACAATACTCAAACACCAGATTTGACAATAACTCAGAAATTCATGGAGGAGCGTGGGGCTGAAGTTGACCATGCAACCTTGAACCGTTGGGTGGTTAAGTTTGGGCCGCTGATGGCGGTACAAGCGCAGTCCCGCAAGAAGCCAACCGCCGTATCTTGGCGCATGGATGAAACCTACATCAAGGTTAAGGGACGGTGGACCTACTATTACCGGGCGGTCGACAACACAGGAAAAACCCTTGATTTCATGCTGTCTGAGCGTCGCGACAAGGCTGCGGCCCGTCGGTTTTTCAAGCGCGCGATTGGCACGAATGGCGTGCCTGACCGTGTCGTCATCGACAAGAGCGGCGCCAATCTGGCGGGTCTGCAAAGCATCAATGTGATCCTGAAGTTCACGGGCTCAGGCAACACCATCAAGATCCTGCAGGTCAAATACCTCAACAACATCATTGAACAGGACCATCGCTTCGTAAAGCGGATCACGGCCCCGATGCTTGGCTTCAAGGCCTTCCATTCTGCCGAGGCGACCTTGGCTGGGATCGAGACCGCGCACATGATCCGAAAAGGGCAGCTCCATGCCAACGGCCTCACCGCGTTTCAGCAGTTTGCGGAGCTCGCAGCATAATTATGTCCAGGAATCAACCGATATCCGATACACCCTTTTGCTTGCTTGTTTGAGAACCATGTCGCAAAATCAACCAACAAACGAAAGACCCAAAAGTTTGCGACAGAACCACTCAAGGACTCCCAGTATAGCATTATATCTTTTGGACTTTATCTAATTCAGTAACCAAACTCTGGTATGCTTCGTCGTCAATCTTGACTTCGTGCTGCGAGGCCGGAAAGCTACCTGAATGAACGTCTGCAATAAACGCACTGAAAGCAGTCTTTCTCATGTCCTGCATCGAGGCCCGGGCATATTCTAGGTCGCAATATTGCTTTGAATGTCGCGGAAACGGGCCTGGACCATCCCCTAGAATGTCGCGAGCGAACAAGAATTGGACGTCACCTGCAGACCCAGCACCAATTGACACTGTGATAAGAGACGTTCTCTTGCTCAGCTCTTCTGTAACGCGCGAGGGCATGACTTCACACTCAACTGCCCAAGCGCCTGCATTCTCAAGGTCTTTGATGTCTTGGTATATCGACATTGCCTCGCCTGTAGTCTTCCCAACCGCACGCAGCCCCCCAGTCCACATGCTTTTTCTTGGAACCAGCCCTACATGACCTTGCACGGGAATACCCGCTTTCGAGAGCGTTTCAACAAATTCAAGGCTCCATTGGCACATAATAGAGTCCGCACCCAACTGTAACGCAGAATGTGCCATCCGCAGTGCCTCTTGCGACGAAGAAACACCAATTAAAGGCATTGCAAAAGTTGTGAATGTTTTGGGGGATACCCCTCTTATGGCAGCTGCACGGTGAGGGAATTCCGGCTCAAAACGGACATTTAACAAATCTATACCAGCTTTTGTGGCAGCACTTGCATCCTCAGGGCACGATGGCAAAGTCTGCGTCAGAATTTGCTGCCCCTTGAGGGCACGAATGTCCCAAATCGTTAGGTTTCGTTCCTCGAAATTTCCGACCATCGTGAACACACGTTTCATCAAACCCTCCTGTTCATTTCTATCCTAAAGTTATAGAATAATTTAACTTTAAATTAACTACCATTTCATGTTTTTATAAGCTCTAGGATGGTATTTTAAATAACATCAAAGTACTAGCTTTCACACTCGCCAAGCCCATTATATGGCTGTGCATACCAAAACAGACGATCTAAGTGTTATATACCGCTCCTACCCCAAAACCCGAACTTTTTCATGAGTTATAACGCGAAAATTGTCTGAAACTTGGTCACGGAAAACTTTCAACTCACTTGAGATGGTTTCCCAAAAGAATCTCCGGATCGCATTCGCGAACTGTTTTTGTGTGGGGTAGTATCGGTTATATGTCACCTTCTGGTGCATCACGGCCCATAATCGTTCGATGGGATTGAGGTGTGGGCAATACGGCGGCAATTGTATGAGGTGGAAGCGGCAGTCTGGTCTGGCAAGGAAAGCCCTGACATCTGGCCCTTTGTGATAGGCGGCGTTGTCCCAGATTACATGAATGATCCGTTTTTCGGAGTTGCGGGCCTCAATCTTGGTAAGAAGCTGGGCCGCACTGATCCCGCCGACGGTGGTTGGCTCGACAAAGGGCGCATCGAAGGTTTCAAGATTGAGCGCACCATGGATATTCACGCGGCCCAGGCCTGCCGTGGTCGGGACCCCTGGATTTGAACCCGTTTTGACCCAGCCAAAAGCGGGCTTCGTCTGATATTCTGGATGCACAGCGTCGGCAAAATAGACGGCTTCTACAACACAGAGCGCCCTCACACCGCGCTCAACAAACTTACCCCAGACGTGGCATACTTCGAGCAAGCAGAGATACGAAAAGTGGCATGAACATAAACCAGATGCATCTTAGCCAAGCCGCAAACCTGTCTTAAAAACCAGGACCACTTCAAGGCGTTGTAACTTCAGAAGGGCCGGTCGCAACCAGATCAAAATGGAACAAGGATTGCGGGATTCATCAAGAATCTGAACTACTATCTGAGTATAGCTATAATCGACAACATAGCGATACCAGCTATCACGAAACCCGCTGGAAACACATATTCCACGACGCTACGCTTCCCCAATTTTTCTGGATTTTGTGGGTCGGCAAGCATCGTAACATCGGTCCCAACTTGAGGGCTTCGCGCCTTCAAGACGGACTGTACGGCCTGAATGACCCTTCCATCAGCGGCAGTGTACTCATAGGAAAGACGAAATGCGCCCAAGCCGTCTTCTCGGAGATCACCTAATTCTTCGACACCAACAATTACGGCATCGACTGGTTTGGCTTTCGCCCGAAACCGGCGTGTTTTGAGGAACAGCGCTATACCCAGAAATATGAGCGCTATTGCAACGGCGAAAGCCAACCCAAGAGGAAAAAAATTCATCATCTCAATACTGTTCCCCAATTTCCCTCAGAATGTAAATAGGACTAGACCAAGCCTGCGTTCCGTCCTCCAAGGCAACGCGCACGAAGAGTGGGTTATCCCTTCCTGACTGCGGGCTCAGTTTGCGCTCAATCTGGACGGAGGTATGCGGGTTATGGTCGGGCAGTCGGAACAGGCGGATACCACGCGGCAGGATATCGGATGCGTCCAGAACGGTGTCTTCGTACCCGATGTCGGCCAATGCGACGCTTTCATTGATCAAAGCAGTACTAAGCGTGATATCGTCCGCCGTATAAGTAAGCGTAAAGCTATGGTAGGTTGCAGAGTCGAACTCCCCAGACTTGTCCAAAACGTCAGGCCCTTTTGTCGTAGCAAGCCTTTTTTCTCATCACGAACTGTCGCAAAATCAGCCTTTGATAGCTTGCCGAACGGTTTTCCCTCCAGTTTGCATTCAAAGAACCGTATCGCGGCAAGGCGTTTTTCAATCATTTTTTCGCCGTACCTACCAGCATAGGTTTGCCACTCGTAGATGATCCTGTCGAGCGCCGCGTGAATAACTGGTGCATCTTTTTCGGCGCTCGTCCCAATACACCCACGGATTAAAGTATTTTCTTCTTGTAGAGCCTGGTTCGCATTCGTCTGACAGCACCCTTTAAAGTGGCGATTGCGTGATAGGGAGAATGATTTGACCTTCTTGAAAGCGTTCCGCACAGGTCACCTGACCGTTGGAAATATCTCTCACAATCCTCAGGATGTCATCCGCAGCCGCACCGTAGTTCATCCGCCCGGAAATTACGCCTGACACATCAAGGTCTATCGCATCGGGCCAATCCGATAGAGTTTTGGGATTGCCACATATTTTGATGGTGGGGGCCAGTGGCAGGCCGGACGGGTTAAAGACGCCCATCGCAAACAAAGAGACCTGCGCGCCACCCAATACCATGCCAGTCAGGGATGTTGGGCTAAAGAACGGAGTGTTCATAAAGAACAGCCCTTTGCCGGTCGGTTCTTCTCCAAAATTTAGCGCCCCTGCAAAGCGGCTGGTGCCAATTTTGCAAAGGGCACCCATCGTCTTTTCCGTCAAGGTGCTCAGGCCGGCTTCTATGTTTTCTTGCGTTGGGTTCACACCGCGATAATCCGTTCCATCCGACGTCATTATCGCATCTTCCGCACTTAGATATGCCAGAATGGCGTCGGCGACTTGAGGGGTTCGAGATTGGGCGAGGACGATGTCTTCGCCGCCTAAGAACTCAGCGGTTTCTGACACAATAGCGGTGCCACCAGCGTCGATCAGCCGGTCCACAAAACGCCCGATGGCCGGATTGGCGCAAAGCGCGGATGTCGCGTCAGACCCGCCGCATTCAAGTGCAACCGTGAGATCGGGCAGCAAGAATTTTGATTTTGACTGTTCCGCCGCTTCAGCCAGAAGACTGCGCAAATGGGCGGCCATAGTTTCACAGGCGGCCTGCATACCCTGCTGCGCCATTAGCGCGACAATAACGATTGGTTTTCCCAATTCGGCGCAGAACCTGCGTAGTTGATCAGCAGATGCTCCATCATGTGTCACAACAAGGGCGGCGCCGACATTCGGGTGGGCGATGATTGCGTTGATCATGTCGTGCTGAAGGGTGGCATCAATCCCGCGCAAGCCACGTTGGAATGCGGGAGTTAATGGCAGTACGCCGGGAACCTGCTCCGCGGCCAGTGTCGTGACACGGTCGGTGAGCGCCACAGTTGAAAAAGCGATAACGTGATTTCGGAGGCCAATGCGCCCATCTGAGCGCCGCCAACCCAATCCGATTGCATCATTCAATGTTGTGGACATGCACGTGTTCTCCCTCGCGGATACCCGTCTTGGCATGACCAATCACTACACCGTACTTTATCACCGTTTCGCCAGCCGCAATCGGTGCCAGTGCAACCTTGTGCCCAAAGGGGATGCCTTGATCTACCGACATGCCTCCAGATATCAGGGTGCAGTCCAATTGATCGTCCAGAAGCGTTGCCACGTTGTCACCCGCCTGAGTTTTCAGGGACAAACGCGCGCCAGATGGTTTATCAGGTTTGGTCATACTTGCCCTCTGCGAAAGACTGTATGCTCTTGCGTGTAGAAATGCAGGGTTGATGCGCCGTTTGAGCCGCCAACACCCAGAGACGAGTTTTTAACACCGACGAAAGGCGCATGGTCTTCTGGGAAACTGCCACAGTTGACATGTATCATTCCGCTTTCAGCTTCGGCGATGAAACGATCAACTAGCGGCGTTTGTTCGGAATAGAGACAGGCGGACAGCCCAAATTCAACGTCATTGCAGATTTCCAGCGCTTCATTGGGGGTGTCATATGGGATCACCGCAAGGACGGGGCCAAAGACCTCTTCGTGTGCGATCTCCATATCTGGCGTCACGTCAGACAGAATTGTCGGCGCGAAGAAATAGCCATCGTTTAGCTCAATACTATGCCCCCCGGCGGCGGCTTTAGCACCCTCAGCAACGGCGCGGTCCACAAAGGCTGCAACATCATTGCGGGCATTGGCCCCCATCAGCGGGCCAAGTGTCGTTGCAGGATCAAGCCCGTCCCCGACCACCGCGGCCTTGGCGCGTTTTGACAAACCTTCGACAACCTGCGCTTCGATGTCTCGGCGCACAATGACGCGGCTGATTGCAGTGCAGCGTTGACCACAAACAGAAAAAGCTGCCATGTAGATTTGATCAAGCGTTGCATCCAGATCGCTGGCATCGTTCAAAATCGCCGGGTTCTTGCCGCCAAGCTCGAGGCTGATTTCAGCAAGGTTCGCCGCAGCCGCTTGCGCCACGATGCGGCCAATACCAACCGATCCTGTAAAGCTGATGGCATCGACACCCTCCGCCGACGTCAATGCACTCCCCAAACTGCCTGAACCATAGGCAATCTGGAACAGTCCCTTGGGTAGGATTTCATCCGCCACTTCTTGCATGATAAAGGCTGCACCGGGCGTGCTGATTGACGGCTTCAGGACGATGGCGTTGCCATAGACCAAGGCCGGTATCGTCTTGCGGATTGGGGTGCTGAACGGGAAATTCCATGGGTTAATCCCGACGATCACACCGCGGGGGCGACGCGTAGAATAGGTCACAGTATCAGGTTTTTGTGAGGGAAGGACCTCTCCAATGGGTGCAGAGGCACGGCGCGTGGTGGCACGACCTTCACCCAAAGCCTTGTTAACCTCACCGCGAGATTCGCCAATGACTTTGCCCATTTCGCGGGTAATTGCTGTTGCAATGTCTTCCCGGCGTGCTTCCAAACCATTAAGGAAGGCGTCCACAATTTTGCCGCGCTCGGGCTGGGGGACCTTGGCCCATTCCCGTTGTGCCGCCCGTGCCGTTGCTATGATCGCGGGCACATCATCGGGTTTGATCGTTGGAAATGATCCGACAACTTCGCTTGGGTTCGCGGGGTTATGAATATCGACAAGCATTGATTTACCTCAGACTTCGAAGGGTTTCAGGCAGCCAGAGGCTGAGTTGTGGGAAGAAGATGACAATCAACATCACCATAATAAGCGTGGCAACATAAGGCAGGATCGCCACCGCAACACGTTCAAATTTTATGTTCGCGATTTGACTTGCCACAAAGAGATTCACGCCAAGGGGCGGAGTCAGGAAGGCAATCTCGATTGTCACAATTAAGATGATTCCAAAGTGAACCGGGTCGATGCCATAGCTGACCACCAAAGGCACAAGGATCGGCGCTAAGATGATGATGGCGCTGATGGTTTCCATGAACGTGCCGATGATGATCAACATCAGGCAGATCAGCAGCAAGATCAGCGTCGCACTTTCTGTAATGCCACTGAACGATTCAACGACATCTTGTGGGATGCGTTCCAGCGTGATGACTGTGGCAAATAAGGTCGAACAGGCCACGATGATCATCAATGCGCCGCCAAGGCGAACCGCGTTTTCGAACGCGGCACGCAGTCCGGGCAGCGTTAGCTGGCGGTAGACCACAACACTGACGACCAGTGCATAGACAACCGCACAAACCGAGGCCTCAACCGGGGTGAAGATACCCGAATAGATACCGCCTAAAATGAAGATCGGCAGGAACAATGCAAACTTTGCTTTCCAGATCAGGCACCAGATGCTTTGGCGTTCGATGCTGTGATCAATTTCGATGACTGCGCCTGACCTGATGGCCAAGACATAGGCAACCCCCGCCAAAAGAAATGCGGTAAACAAGCCGGGCAACATGCCCGCGGCAAAGAGGTCAGCAATCGAAACATTGGCTATAATCCCGTAGATGATCAACGGATTGCTGGGTGGAATCATAACCCCAAGCGTGCCACCAGTCGCCGAGACGCTCGCGGCATATTCAGGCGAATACCCAGCTTTGATCATCGACGGGATCATGATCGCACCGATTGCGGCTACGGTTCCGGGGCCAGACCCTGAGATTGCGGCGAAAAACATACATGAAAAGATCGTCACAATACCAAGGCTGCCAGGGATGTGACCAAAGGCATGGCGGAAAATACTAATAATATCTTCTGTGATGCCACCCTTTTGCATAATGTTGCCAGCCAGAATGAAAGATGGGATCGCCAGCAGAGCGAATTTATCCAAGCCGTTCAGAACGTTTTGCGTCGCAAAAATCAGCGGCGCGTCTGTCAGATAGCTGACAGCAAGGCCCGTGATGCCAAGGGCTGCGTAAATAGGCAGGCCCAGAAACAGTAAGATAGGAAAGAGAACTAGCAGGATCACATAGACGTCATTCATCACCAAGTTCCTTTGTCGATATATCCAGTTCGCCGCCGCGCAGCAGAACGACAAGATCGCGCAGATGTAGGGCAAAGATAATTGCAAACCCAAGGCTCATCCCGATAAACAAGTGGTTTTGATTGAACCTAAGCGCCGCCGAGGTGTTCGGATAGCGCAGACCGTCAACGAAATTGTACCAAGAAAAATAGGCCATCGTCGCGGCAAACCCCAGCAAGATGGCGGTGTGAAGGAAGTCGATTTTGCGCACACCAATCTTGCGGCCAATAAAATCCGAAAAGACCGACACCCGCAGATGCGATTTCGTCAGCGTGCCGTAAGCGGCGGCCAAGAAGACCATAGTAATAAAGCTGAAACGACCGAGCTCTTCGGTCCAATCAACGGCCCATCGCAATTCCCGTGAGACGACCTGCAAGAAAAGTGCGCTGACCATTAGCGCAAGACCGGTTGCCGCAAGCCCGAACAAAACATATCTTAGGAATTTCATCGCAAAGCCCCTGAATAAAGTCGTAGCATCCGGCGCAAAATCCACCGGACGCTACATAATCTTAAAATATTATTCGCCGGGGTAAGCCGCCAAAATGTCGAGCGCGCGTTGGACAACTGCTTCGCCGTCTGTCCCAATCGTTTCGTAGTAATCAGGCCAGATCGCGCGTGCTTTTTCCAACCATTCGGTTTCGTCTTCGATGGCAGTAATTATAACACCAGCCTCGCGAGCTTTGTCCCACCATTTGGCTTCGTCAAGTGGCTGCCACCAGCGGATATAATCCGTGGCTTCTTCTCCCGCGCGAAGAATAGCAGCTTGGTGCTCTTCTGAAAGACCTTGGAACCAAACTTCTGATACGACAATTGGGTGCGTCAGGATCGTGTAGTGGAACGTTGTCATCCTGTTGATGACTTCGTTAAACTTCATACCAATGACGTCAGTAACTGGGTTGTCACCTCCTTCGACAACACCCTGTTGCAGAGCATTGTAAAGTTCGGGCCAAGCGATTGGCGTCGGGTTTCCGCCCCATGCTTCGTAGGACGCGATCATGATCGGGTTCGGTGGAACCCGCATTTTCAAACCCGCAAGGTCAGCCGGCGCTTCGATGGGATCGTCTGATTTGTAGAAGAAGGCGCGCCAGCCAGAGTTTTCCCAGCCCACAATACGCACGCCTGCCTCATCAATCACGCGCGGCACAAGGAACGGGGTAATTTCATCCTGAAGATAGTTCACTTCCTCTGTCGAAGTCGCAAGGTACGGCAGAATGAACACGTTCAGTGATGGTGCCAAAGCCGCGAGGTTGTTTGTCGCAGGTAATCCTACATGCAAGGCGCCCTGACGGGCTTGCTGAATCATTTCGACCTCACCCCCAAGTTGCGCGCCTGGAAAAATTTCAGCTCGAATTTCGTTATGCGTATAAATACCAACCAACTCCGCAAAACGTTTGAGGACCGCCGTGTGGGACGACCACTCCATGTTCACGGAATGACCGATCTTCATGACGATCTGATCGTCCATTTCAGGCACAGAACGCCAATCCAGCGGATTGAATTCCTGCGCGGCTGACAAGACTGGAGCAAGTGCGAATGCCCCCGTCAGGAATGCGGCTTTTGTCCAATTTTTCATTTAATTTCCTCCCAGTTGTTTTCAGTTTTAGTGGCCGTCCTTGATCATTTGGGCGGCTTTTTCGGCAATCATATAGGTTGCAGAATTCGTGTTTGCGGATGGAATGCGGGGCATGACCGATGCGTCGACAACACGCAGACCGTCGATCCCCTGAACGCGTAATTGCGGGTCAACAACCGCCCTGTCGTCACTGCCCATGCGGCAGGTTCCAACAAGGTGATAGACCGTTGTCGCGTTTGCGCGGATCGCGGCTTTGAGGTCTTCATCCGTCTGATGCGCACTGCCCGGGATGACCTCACTTGACCAAAACCCACGAAACTCCGGCTGTTGGTAGATGTCACGAACCGCCTTTAGTCCTTCAAGCGTCACATCAAGATCGCGTTCGACCCCGAAGTAGTTCATTCGGATTTTTGGGTTAGCAAATGGGTCTGTTGAGCAGATTTGTATCTGTCCGCGGCTTTCTGGGTGGCACTGCCAGAAGGACGTCGTAAAGCCAGGATACCGGTGCAGCGGTTTTCCGGGTTTATCCACCGAAAGCGGCATCACAAACAGTTGGAGATCTGGCCGGTCATCCTTCGCGTATTTGGTGCGGATCGCGCCACCCACCTGACCAGCGCCAACACTCAGTGGGCCAGCCCCGTTGATCAACCAATCAAGCCCCATCTGGGCAAGACGGAATGGATTTCGAACGTGATCGTTTAAAGAGAGACCGCGCTGTTTAAGCTCAACTATCGTACGCATCTGAATATGATCTTGGAGGTTTTCACCAACTTCCGGTGCTGCGTGCCGCACATCAATTCCCTGTGCCTTCAGAAGTTCAACCGGCCCGATCCCTGACAATTGCAAAAGCTGTGGGGTTTGCACCGCGCCACCACAAAGAATGACCTCACTTGTCGTAGTGGCGGTCTGGTCCTGACCCCTTTGGCGGAAAGACACGCCTGTCGCACGTAGCCCATCAAAGGTAATCCCCGTGACATGCGCCCGCAGCTTTACCGTCAGATTGTGCCGCGTCATTGCGGGTTTCAGATAGGCCGTTGCGGCACTGTCGCGCCAACGTCCGCGCAAGGTGAGCTGATAAGACCCAATCCCATATGTGGTGGCGCCGTTGAAATCCGAATTGCGCGGCAAGCCGGATGCACGGGCTGCGTCCATCCAAGCATCACAAGCGGTGTTTTTGTTACGCAAGTCGCTGACATGAAGCGGCCCATGCGCACCTCTGTATTGAGAAGGCTCTCCGCTGTAAGTTTCCACTTTTCGGAAATGGGGAAGGACCGCGTCATGGTTCCAGCCCTGTGCACCCAATTTGGCCCAGTCATCGAAATCTTCGTGCTGACCGCGAATATAGATAAGCCCGTTGATCGAACTAGAGCCACCAATCACACGACCGCGCGGACAATCCATGCGCCGTCCATTGATCCCCTCGTCGGGTTCAGAGCGGTAAAGATGGGAATACGCCGGATTATAAATCGACTTAAAATAACCGACAGGGAGTTTAAGCCAAAAGTTCCGGTCAGAGCCTCCGCCTTCGAGAACAAGCACATTGCACGTCGGATCTTCGCTCAGTCGCGCTGCAAGAGTTGCCCCTGCAGTTCCAGCTCCAACGACGATGTAGTCGTATGTCGACATCTTGCGCTTACTCCAAAAACCTAAAGTCCTATATATAAGCTTAATCAAGAGTCCTCGACGCCTGCAACATAAAAATACTAAAAGTAGGACTTTAGGGTTTTCAGTTGTTTAACCTTATGAAAGTTGGGTATGAATGGGCATGGAAAATGAAAAGTTTCGACAAGATCGCACCCCATTGTTTCTGAAAGTTGCAGAAGTTCTACGGCAAAGAATCATGCGGGAGGTTTGGAAAACCGGTGAGTTGTTGCCAACCGTCAACGAGTTGATGGAAGAGTTTCGGGTTGCGCGTGTCACCGTAAGAGAGGCCATTAAGATCCTCGAATCTGAAGGGCTTGTAGATCCCAAAAGAGGACGCGGAACGACAGTTCTCCCCCACAAAGCGCCGACACGCCCCCTCAGTGTGGTCACCAAGCTGTCGGAGCTCGTCGATCTTTATCGTGGCGACGTCCCCGATTTGGAGAGCCTTGATGACATGCTGACTGAGCTTCCTGACGGGGTGGAAATCGGCAACTCAGCTGGCCAGTATCACATGATCCGCCGCATTCATTCACGCGATGGACAACGCTATTGCATCATCACGCTCTTTTTGGCCAAGGATATTTTTGACAAACATGAAGCGCAGCTTCGCACCCATCTTGCGTTGCCGGTCTTGTTCGACGACCCTGACATTGAAATCTCGATTGCGCGCCAGAGGTTGTTGATCAGCAAATGCGATATGGAATCGGCCATGCATTTGAATCTATCTGTTGGCGAACCCATCGCGGAAGTACGTCGGGTTTTATGCGATGCAGAAGAAACCATTCTTTATATGGCGGACGTGATTTATCGAGGTGACTATATTCAACTCAATATGGATCTTCTGGCATGACGGGCCCAATCCACATAGCACGGATCAACGCATATTCGTTCCGCAGCCCAATAACTGAGCCGATAAAAACTTCATTTGGAACCATGCACGACAGACCCGCCGTGTTCGTGCGTGTAGAAGACACAGACGGCGCGTTTGGTTGGGGCGAAGTCTTCGCAAACTGGCCTTCAGCGGCTGCGGAACACAGAGTAAACCTCTTGGCTCGCGATATCGGCCCGCTCGCATTCGAATACCCGCTGAACCATCCTAGCGAATTGTTCTACGCACTTACCGAAAGGACTCACATCGTCGCATTGCAAAGCGGTGAGTGGGGACCATTCCGTCAGGTCATTGCCGGCCTCGACATTGCGGTTTGGGATTTGTTTGCGCGTAAGTCCGGCAAGACCCTTCGCCGCTTCATGAACAATACGGCGGCAGACGACGTTCCCGCTTATGCTAGCGGAATTCACATCAATGAAGCCAATACCCTCATAGAAAAAGCACGCCAAATTGGGTTCACGAACTTCAAAGTAAAAGTAGGATTCAACCTCGAAGTTGACTTGACCCAATTGCACCGGCTGTTTGAGGAGAAATCTAATGACGAAACGATCGCCGCCGATGCCAATCAAGCGTGGGATGTTGAAGACGCCCTGAAATTCACAAGCCAAACAGCTACGGTTCCTTTGGCGTGGCTAGAAGAGCCAATTCCCGCGGACTCGTCAGCATATGACTGGCGTAAACTCAATAAGGCCTGCCCCTACCCGTTGGCTGGGGGAGAGAATATCGTTGACTTCAGAGGATTCGAAGCAGCTATGAAATCTGCGCTGCTCCAAGTCGTACAACCTGATATCATCAAATGGGGTGGTTTGACCGGCAGCCTCGCCGTAGGAAAGAAAGCCCTTACGCACGGGTTACTTTATTGCCCTCATTTCCTTGGTGGGGGTATCGGTTTACAAGCATCTGCCAACCTTTTGTCCGCTGTTGGTGGCGATGGCTTGCTGGAAGTAGATGTGAACCCCAACCCGCTCAGAGATGGATTTGGCGCAACTTCATCATGCATAGGTCGCCAAGGATGGACTTGTAACAAAGACCCTGGCCTGGGTATTACTTTATTGCCCGAGGAATTGAATACTCTACGAACCCACGATGCCGAAGTCAGTTGATACTGGTCTTGCCCCGATTTAACTCCCCAGCCACGATTCTTAATTGTGGCTCGCTTCCAGCGCAACCATGGCCTCGAAATCGGGCGAATGGTTCTTTCGTTTGGTTGTTTTGGATCATCTCTTTCACAAGTTGAACCACCTTAACTACTGGTACAAATTCCTGCGGCCACCTCTCAATGAAAGACGGGAACAAACTTAGACTTGGCTGCTTGGATTCAAGTTGCAAGCGCAACATCTGGTTTGAATCCAAGAAGTCATTTGCGTTTTCCAAAAATACGTTCATGCGCCTCTTGAGTACCATCATGAAACGATCCAAACCATGCATCCCAAGGCATCTCAGCTGTGCCATAATTACAAGAAAAAAACTTATGGTGCAGCTGGTGATAAAAACGTCCCATCTTAACAGTACTCTTATTCTTCACAAGCAACGCTTCAAATCCGGAATGCGAAATAACAGCATTAAAAATGAGAAACATTAAATGATAGACAATATGTAAAGGGCTTGTGGGGACAGCAAAATGGATCAGCACAGATGTCAAATAGAAAAAGGATTCAATCGGATGCATTGACATCCCCGACCATGGGCCAACATTAACATTCTTATGATGGAGCGAATGAACCATTTTATAAAGTGGTTCCCAATGCAGCAGGCGATGCACCCAGTAAAAGTGAAACGAGTGCCACAGCGGTATCAGCAAGATCGCTAGAACGAACCAAACAGGGCCGTCTGACCATGTACTCAAAGGCATATACCCATTTTTCAGTGACCAAAGCAACAAAACCTCAAGAAATGTCCAGAAGGATACCCCATAGACAAGGCTGTAATACATGTTGTCCCAAACTTGATTTCGAAACTTGAATGCCCCAGAATCTTTGGCCATCGAACGAGCATCAAATTTTAACTGCAATCCTTGTTTAGCAAACGTATAGAAATACAGATGAAGACCGCCTGCTATCACCATCATTAAGGCCAGGTTGCGTATGAAAATGCCTGAAACCCACGAAGCGGCAAACGAGTGAGTCGTCTCATAGGAGGGTGCAAGAAAAGCAATGCTCAGCAATGCGAGGCCGAGAACAAACATCTTTATCGACAACGAGAAATAAGACGCTCCAATGAAATCAGAAATCTTTTTGAAGCTTGGGGGCCAATTGAAAAATGGTGAATATTCCAGTGGCTTATCTGGCTGATAATTCCAAATCTTCCGCCGCTTCCTTTGTGGCTGTTCTGACTTCCTTTCCTCTTGCGTGGGAGAGTTTACGCCCATAGTTTTTTGAGTATTTGCCGACATAGTATCCTCCAAAGTTCAAAATCCTTGAGTATATTAGGCGAATATCCTACTTTTTGAATGCATCTCACATCAAAGGCCGAGCTATCAATGTAATCGATTACATTCCTAGTTCTTCACAGGGAGGCCTGTCAATAGCGTTGTTGCATGGAGCGCCACTAGGCTGATATTGGTCACGGCTTATTCTCTTAAGGATGCTATAAATGCGGTTCTGTCGCAAAGCTTGGCAACGCATTAGAAAACTAGAATTTTGTTCTCCACCCGACGTATTTAGACGTCAACTTTCCGAGAATTATCTCTTGTGTAGCCGTAATTTTGGATAATTTGGCACTTCAGAGACCTAGAAGTAGGTCTGCGAAGAACAAAATTCTTCAAGAAAAAACTTTGCGACAGCTTGGATTCAAACATCAAGTGCAACTGTTGATTTGAAGGCCGCGATTTCGTCGGCCATAGCTTCAGCGGGTGTTCTCCATCCGAGGGTTTTTCTCGGACGGTTGTTCATCAGGTTTGCAACGTCGTTCAGCCATGTTTGGCTTGCACCGTTCAGGTCAGTTCCTTTGGGCATGTACTGACACAGCAGTCCGTTGGTGTTCTCGTTGCTGCCACGCTGCCAAGGCGCATGCGGATCGCAGAACCAAATATCGATCTTCAACCGTCTGGCGAGTTCGGGATGGCAGGCCATCCATTGCCCGGCAGTGGTTTGCTCGCAAACCATGAGAGGGTCGGAGCCACGGTCATAGGTCATGCTCTTGCGCAAGGCCGCTGGCAGTCGTTTCATCTGGCGGGTTAAGCTGTCGAGCGCAGCCTCGGCCCCATTGCCGTCCATTTTGCACAGAATAACAAAGCGTGTCTTGCACTCGACCAAGGTCCCCACTGACGAGCGATTGAATGCGCCCTTGATGAGGTCGCCCTCCCAATGGCCTGGTACCAGTCGTGCTTCGATTTCTTCAGGGCGATTGATAATGCGCAATGATTCCGGGACCATAGCACTGCCCGCCGCTGTCCTGCGCTTGAGCCCACGCTTAGGCTTCGCTTGACGCAACGCCTCGATCATCGCTGCCTTCAGCCCACCACGTGGCTGCGCGTAAATCGCGGCATAGATGGTCTCATGGCTCACATGGGCAGATGGATCATCAGGCTTCATGAGACGCAGTCTCTGCGCAATCTGCTCAGACGACCCCCTCCGTGCCAATAAGCGTGAGACAATTGACTGGCTAAAGTTTACACTTGAGGGCGTAGGAGAAGAACCATGGTTATGCCTTCACAATCAGCGCTTTTGCCCGATGTTGGATCTGGTGCTGTTTTGGCCCCGACGTCACCTCCCCGCGTTGTTATTGCGCCGTTGGCTCCCACAGCGGAACTGACGAGCATCCCGAAGCGGCGCAGCTTGCGGGCAATAGCTGCCGTCTTCCTGCCGACCTCGCGCCAGCTCACGGCAGATCGTGCTCGCCGGGCGATGCAAAAGCTGGCAGATCAACCGCTGACTGCTGCCCCTATTATGCTCGGCTAATATCACGCCACGGTCCTCGCTGCTGAGGTGCTTGCTTCGTATGTCCATCGCAACATCCTATGCCCAAATGGCGGCTGGTGTTGCATTTGAAACTTGAGCCTAAGCAGTACCGCCAAAAGTCATCGAAGGAACCAAATTCAACGACTGTCGTTGTACCTTAATTAATCAGATTCTGCAGATTGATGGGTATTTTGGGCGTTTATTGTACCGTTAATTACAACATATCCGCTGGGCCTGCTCGCAGATACTCAAGCCAAGTTTGTTTTTCTCCTTTACTACAAGTAGTTAGCTACGAAAACCCAGCGCATCACGGCCTCACAATACCAAGTTATTCACAAAACCGATCATATGGCAATTAAGGGTACAGTATTGGAATTAAGGGTGCAGTACGGTAAATATGGTGACAACTCCGCTTTGAAAACAAATGACTTTTTTACGCCCAATTCTGATTAATTTGAGCACGACGGAACGTGTAAACGACATCAGGAATCACAGGACCATTCGCTCAAGCTTCGATCCGTTCAGAGAATATCTGACGTTCATCCCAAGCTATCCCATCGAAGAGGCGCTCGTTTCGCCGCGGTGTTTAATGCGGTCTAACCATAAGGTCATCGCGGCAAACGCGATCAATGTGCCGTTGTAGACCAGCCCGACTGCCAAAACTGCCCAGCCCGAAAACGGGCCAATCGCCGCCCTCGCGGGCAGTTCAGCCCAAGTTGAGATTGGCAGAGGATGCACTGCAATTTTTGCAACATACGCCACAGCCACAATCATAAATATCCAGATGAAATTGCTACGTAACCGCCGCCCGACAGCCCTAACGAAGCTAATGTGATAAAGTGGGCGATGGTAATCGCGTGCAAGCACGGCTTGCCAGTTCTCCTCGCAATGCAGGTCGCCATCTTCAAGCAAGGGAGCGATGAGATGTGTTTCCATCCAACGCGCCCGCGCGCGCCACACGTTAAAATACCGATAGCGCCGTCCCTCAAGCATCAAAAGAAAGAGCGTAATTAACCCTGTCAGAATGAGCGGAAGCGGCGACGCGGCGGCGCTTGAAAATGTCACTGACACTCCGATGCCCAACGTCACGACGGCCCAATTGGTCGTGGCGTCCAGACGCGTACGCCATGTGGTGCTGCGATACACCTCGGCTCGGTAAACATGCGCAAGCATGCCCATTTCGGCGGCGGTGAAAATCCGCCCGCTTTGCGTTATCTTTATGTCTTGAATTGTCATTGGCTCGCAATTTTTGGTCTGGAGGATGGTGAGCGTTAGGGACTTGGTTCCTACACTTGCCCCTTTTGGAACACCGTATGTTCCTGAGTGAAGAAATGCAGCGTTGATGCGCCGTTCGATCCACCAACACCCAACGACGAATTCTTGACCCCGACAAAGGGCGCGTGGTCCTCAGGGAAACTGCCGCAATTGACGTGGATAATCCCACTTTCTGCTTCGGCTATGAAGCGATCTACCAGCGGGGTTTGCTCTGAATACAGGCAGGCGGCCAGGCCAAATTCGACGTCGTTGCAAATTTCCAGTGCCTCGTCAGCGGTGTCATAGGCGATGACGGCCAGAACGGGGCCGAACACTTCGTCGCGGGCGACCTCCATATCAGGTGTCACCGCGCTCAGAATGGTCGGTGCGTAAAAATAACCGCCGTTTTGCCCAACCAGTGCTCCGCCTGCGGCTACATTGGCCCCTTCGGCGCGGGCGCGATCGACAAATCCTGCCACATTTGCCCGCGCTTTTTCGCCCATCAATGGGCCGATGGTTGTCGCACTGTCCAATCCATTGCCGATCTTTGCGGCCTTCGCCCGTTTGGCCAAGCCAGCCACGACATCCGCCTCCAGTTCGCGGCGCACGATCACGCGGCTGATGGCCGTGCAGCGTTGGCCGCAGACCGCAAAAGCCGCCATGTAAATCTGATCCAGCGTCGCCTCCAGATCACTGGCGTCATTCAGGATTTCCGGGTTTTTACCGCCCAATTCCAGACTGATTTTGGCTAAATTGGCAGCGGAAGCTTGCGCCACGATACGGCCAATCCCGACCGATCCTGTAAAGCTGATCGCATCCACACCCTGCGCCGAGGTCAGCGCGCCGCCAAGATTGCCGGATCCATAAGCGATCTGAAACAGACCTTTCGGCAAAATCTGGTCAGCAACTTCTTGCATGATGAATGCGGCACCCGGTGTGCCAATGGATGGTTTGAGAACGATCGCGTTGCCATAGACCAGCGCCGGAATTGTTTTACGGATGGGTGTGCTGAACGGGAAGTTCCACGGGTTGATGTCAACGATCACACCGCGTGGCCGCCGCGTTGAATAGGTCACGGTGCCGGGTTTCTGTGAGAGAAGCACCTCTCCGATAGGCGCAGAGGCGCGGCGGGTCGTGGCACGGCCTTCACCCAACGCCTTGTTGACTTTCCCGCGAGATTCACAAATGACCTTGCCCATTTCGCGGGTGATGGCGGTTGCTATATCCTCGGTGCGTGCTTGCAGCCCGTCCAGAAAGGCGTCAACGGTTTTGCCACGCTCTGGCTGGGGGACTTTTGCCCATTCGTGCTTTGCCGCGCGTGCAGCAGCCATCATGGCTGGAACGTCATCTGGTGACATAGTTGGGAAAGTGCCGACAACTTCGGACGGGTTTGCAGGGTTGTAAATGTCTACGGGCAAGGGGTTTCCTTAGATGTTTGAGAGCGCGCGCGGCCATAAGGACGGCAACGGAATAACGTGGCTGAACGGGCTACTTCAGAAACGCATCAAGGTTACGGCGCCCCGCGATCAGGTCGGCGACGGTTTCCAGATCAAGCTCTGGCCAATCTGCGGGAACCTCGGGCACTTGTGGCAAACGCAACCTGCCTTTGGTGGCATCAACACCTTGGGCGCGCACGAACCGTGCCTCGTCGCCAGTTCGGGCGATATAGTCCCATTGCGGCGCGGCACCGGGCGTTGTTTTGATAACCTTGCGTTTTTGTTGGCTTTTCAGCACGCGGATCGTTAGTGCAACGGGGTCCCAGTCGGTCAAGGAAAAGGCTTGCAATTCCGCAAGCACATCTGCAAATGCCGCGTTATCGGCCAGATTGTTCAATTCTAACGGGTCATCCTGCAAATCATAGAGCAGCGCCGGATGACCATGCGTATAGATGAATTTAAAGCGCCCCTTGCGCACCATACGGCACGGCACGCAGGGCCCGATTGCCAGATAGTCGCTGATCGCAATGTCAGGCCATGCGTCAGCGTCCCCCTCCATCAGCGGCAATACAGAACTGCCTGCCAATTCAGGGCTGTCAGCCCCCGCAAGATCAAGGAACGTCGGCAACAGGTCAACCAAGGACACCACCTTTTCGCTGCGCCCGCCGCCTGTAATTCCGGGAACTGAAGCGATAAACGGCACATGGGCCGACCATTCCCAGAACGTCTGCTTGAACCACATGCCACGTTCGCCCAGCATTTCGCCATGATCGGACACAAAAAACACCGCCGTGTTGTCGCGCTGGCCGGTCTTTTCTAGCGTATCCAGAATGCGCCCAACTTTGTCATCGACATAAGAAATCATCCCGTAATAAGCATGTCGCGCAGCTATAAGATGCTTTTGGGTGACCTTGTGGCGATGGCGACCATGGGCAAAGAACAGTGCCTTGGAGTGATAATCGAGATCCTCGAATGGCAATGCGCCCACGGCTGGCGCATCAATTTCACTGGACTCGTAACGATCCCAATACTCCTGACTGACCGTAAATGGCGTATGCGGGTTGGTGAAGGAAACGATCTGGAAAAACGGCTGGCGATCGGGTTCGCGTGCGCGGTCATAGAGGCTTTGGATCGCGCAGTGTTCGACCTCGTCGTCGTAGTCTTCTTGCATGGTGCGCACGCATGGACCGGATTCAACTACACCATTCAACGCAGTGCCCGAGGGCACAAAGGCAGGGCCCGCTTGCCAGTCGGCAATCCACTGAAAGCTTGCCGGATAAACGTCAGTAACCGAGCGTTGATTAAACCCATGTTCCTGATCGGGACCGATAAAGTGCATCTTGCCGCACAGTTCCGTCCAATAGCCAGCATGGCGCAGATAATGCGCCATCGTCGGCACTGAACTTGGCAATTCATTGGCATTGTCAAAGACATTAACGTCAGGCGACAGCATCCCGCTGAGCATCGACGCACGGCTGGGCACGCAGAGCGGATTGTTTGAATATCCGTTTTCAAAGACAGTGCCCTGTGCGGCAAGCCGTTCCAGGTTGGGCGTCTTGCACACGGTGTTACCATAAAGGCTGAGTGCATGGGCCGCCATTTGGTCGGCCATAATCAGGATAATGTTGGGGCGGGATGACGTGGTCATTACAGACGCTCCTCTGCGCGTTGCGCGTTGCGTTGCAGGACTTCGTTCAGGATCATCGCCGCCCCCTTTTCGCCGACCATCAGCGTGGCGGCATTGGTGTTTGCGGACGTGATCTTTGGCATGACTGATGCGTCGATCACCCGCAGCCCTTGCACCCCGCGCACGCGGAATTGCGAGTCAAGCACGGCGCTGCTATCGCTTCCCATCCGACAGTTGCCGACAGAATGAAACACCGTACCGCCCATATTGCGGACAGCGTCAAGGATTTCAGCGTCGCTTTGACGGTCTTCGCCAATGACGGTCTCATTGTCCCAGAGATGCCGAAACGCTGGTTGCGCGTGGATGCTGCGCAACACCTTGATGCCATCGACCATGACATTGCGGTCGAGTTCGGTAGACAGATAATTGGGCGCAATGCGTGGCTGCGCCGATGGGTCGGGCGATTGGAGATGAACATTGCCGCGGCTTTCGGGGTGACATTGCCAGAATGAGGCCATGAAACCCGAGTACCGATGCAAAGGCGTGCCCGGTTTATCCACCGATAAAGGCATCACATTGAACTGAATGTCCGGCCTGCCGGGGCTCGCGTATTTGTTGCAGGCACCACCGCCCACTTGCCCCGCACCAACGGTCAGCTGCCCTGTGCCTTTCAGCATCCAGTCCAGCCCCATCTGGGCCAGTTTGATCGGGTTGCGCACATCGTCATTAAGCGAAATTTTTTGGTTCAGCTTTAACAGCAACCGGATTTGATAGTGGTCGTGTAGGCTCTCACCGACTTCTGGTGCATCGAACACAACCGGAACGCCCTGTTCTTTCAGCACGTCTGCGGGACCGATACCTGATAACTTCAATATCTGCGGCGATTGCAGCGCACCGGCGCATAAAATAACCTCGCGCTTTGCCTTTGCGCCAAATGGCTGCCCGTTTGACGTCCAGCTAACCCCTGCCGCCCGCGTGCCGTCCACCTCAACCTTTGTCACCAGCGTGTTGGTCAGCAGTGTCAGGTTTGACCATTTCAATACCGGACGCAGAAACGCCACGGCAGAACTGGCGCGAAGCCGTTTGCCTATGCTCAGGTGATTGGCGCCGACCCCGTGGGTTGTTGCGCCATTGAAATTGGAATTAGCAGGCAGGCCGTATTCCTGTGCCGCTGCAATCCAAGTCTGACAGGCTGCACTTTGATTGCGCAGAGTTGAGACAGTTAGATCGCCGTCGCGCCCATGAAATCTGTCTTCGCCGCCCTCAAACCGCTCTAGTGCGCGAAAATGCGGTAGCACGTCATCATATGACCAGCCCTCAGCGCCAAGCGATTGCCAGTCTTCAAAATCTTCGTGCTGGACGCGGATATAAATCAGTCCGTTGATCGAACTATATCCCCCAACAACCCGCCCGCGTAGCCAGACAATACCGCGATGCCCGTCACGTTCGGACGGAACCGTGTCAAAGACGCGCGAAAACCGCGAGTCATAGATGCTTTTGAAATAGCCGATGGGCAGTTTCAGCCAAAAATTGAGGTCTTGGCCGCCAGCCTCTAGCACCAAAACCTTGCAGTCGGGATCAGCGGAAAGCCGATTTGCGACAACAAAGCCCGCAGAGCCATATCTGACGATGATGTAGTCATATTCTGGCAGGCTCATTTTATGTCCCCTTTAGCGATGTCTGACGCCAGAAAGCTGGTAAATTGGTCAGCGACGCCAAGGCCTGATGCCTCTGCCAACTTCATTTGTCCGCCCGCGACAGGTGGTGCGAACAACTGGTTGCGCAGGGGATTGTCGTTGGAATCAGTTTCAAGCAGGCCATCACCGCCCACAGCCGCAAGCAAGTGTGCTGACGCCGCAAGGCCGATGCCGCCGCCCAGATAATGCGGGCAATAGCGTTTGCCCGCCGCAATAATGTCTTTGGCGATGGGGAGGACGCCGCTGATGCCACCCCATTTGCACAGATCAGGTTGGATGACGTCGAGGGCAGGTCTGGAAATTCCCTGCGCAAAGTCCAGCGCGTTGATCATATTTTCACCTGCGGCGAGCGGAACCGAGGATGCCAGTGCAAGCGAGAGCCATTCTTCGGTGGGTCGATCCGCCATGATCGGCTCTTCGAGCCAACCCAAAGAAAAGTCAGCTAATTGTGGTAACATGTCGCGCGCCTCATCCACGCTCCATGCCTGATTGGCATCGACCATAAACGCCTCGTCCGGCCCCAAGACGGCTGTGATCTGTGCAATGTTTTCCAAATCTGCTGCGCGGTTAAAACCGATTTTGAGTTTGAAAGCGCGGTGACCCTCTGCGCGGCAACGCGCAACGGTCTGGGCGGCGTTGGCGGGGTTTATCCCGCTGGCATAGGTCGGAATGGTCGCGTTTGTACCGCCCAAAAGCCGGAACAGCGGCAGGTTTGCACGCCGCGCCACCAAATCCCAAAGCGCCACATCAACACCCGCGATACACTGCGCGATCGGCCCCGGCTCACCCGCTTGAATGGCAAGCCGCGCGAATTGCTTTTCAAGGTGCGTAAAACAGATATTGGGGCTGTCAAAAGCCACATCCAGAATGGCAGGAAAAAGCGCAGTCTCC
Source organism: Octadecabacter arcticus 238 (assembly GCF_000155735.2). GTDB lineage: Bacteria > Pseudomonadota > Alphaproteobacteria > Rhodobacterales > Rhodobacteraceae > Octadecabacter > Octadecabacter arcticus. Next base: position 5,074,671 of record NC_020908.1, on the reverse strand, counting down.
AAAAGACGCGCACGATGCTCTGCGCCGCAGGATGGGAAGTTACACCAGACTTCGCCCAATCCTTTGTTACCTTGGTCATCGGTCAGTTCAAGGAATACCGCAGGGCGATCAAACATCGTCCCAAACGACGTCTGGACAAGCACGGGGCATGGCACACGCATCACAAATGCAGCGGCGCTGGCGATGGTGAATGTCAGGTCAACATCTGAGAATTGTGGCGAAACCAAATCAGGAATGTTAAGCCCCTTCGAGTGGTAGATCAAAACGAGTGAACAGTTCTTGCGGCGCATCGGCCTCAACCATTAGGCGGACCATGGCAGCGACAAGCCATGCCTCGACCTCCGGGTTATCAATTGGCGTTGTCTGATCTGGATCGCTGTGGAGATCATACAGGCGGGTCTGGGTGTCTGCGAAATCCATGCCCTGCACTTCAATCGTCTCCCCTGCTTCGTTTGCTCGCGGCTTGAGTTTCAGCAGCGGCACGCCTTTGGAAAAATCAAACGGGTTCGCCAGCGTCGCGCCAACCAGTTCACTGATTGAAAATCGCGTCGTCATGCGGGTTGGCATCAGGGTGTATTCATACAAGCCCTCAGCCGTCAGTTTCTCGGGGTAGCGGTGATAAACATAGCGCCCGTCGGTGACATTGCAGGCGGCCCCGAAATAACCAAAGATCGCCGCGTCGCGGATATCATGATCGTTGTCCAGTAAGGGCAGCAGTGATTTGCCCAAGACATCTTGCGGAATGTCCTTGTCGTGTAGGTCGAGCAATGTTGGCATAATGTCGGTTGACTGCGTCAGGGCCTTGCGCCGCGTGCCACCCTGATCGGCGTGATCGGGATGGGCGATCATCAATGGGATACGCGCGATTTCATCATAGACGGGCATCCGGTTCTTGGACCACCAATCATGTTCGCCCAGCAGAAATCCATGGTCCGTGGTCAGCACCAGACAGGTGTCTTTCCACAGATCATGTTCGTCAAAGAAATCCAGTAATTTGCCGAAATACTCATCGCACATCGTAGTCAAAGCGGCGTAATTCGCACGCAGTTCTGCGATCTCTTCAGACGTTTCCGTGACACGTTTGTAGACGGGCCAGTCAAGGATCGGGCCGTCGTAATTGGTCGGATACATCTCGCGGAAACGCGGCGGCGCATGGAACGGCTCGTGCGGATCAAAGCATTCAAGCTGCAAGAGCCAATCATCGTCTTTGTGGTTTTGGGCCAGAAATTCTTGACCCAGCTTAAACACTTGCGGGCCGCAATAATCGGCCTCATCCGCCACATAGGTCCGGTTGATCATATAGTTCGCGCGGTGATGCTGAAGCGGATGATAATCCTCGCGCAAGCCGTCCAGATCGGGGTTCACATGCGCTTTCCAACGGTCAATCGCCTGTCCACGAACCAAATCCCAGGACGAATAGCGTTGATGATAGGTCGCACCTCCATCGGCAAAATAGTGGTGGTGGTCTGTCGCGATGTGGGAATAGGTGCCCGTTTGCTTCAAAAGCTCAGGGAATGAATCGTCGAACGGCTCCAGCGGGCCCCAGCTGCGATGCAGGAAATTGATCCGGCCCGTGTGCAAATCCCTGCGCGCGGGAATGCACGGAAGACTGCCGACATAGTGGTTGTCAAAGGTCACGGCACGCTTTGCAAACCGCGCAAAATTGGGGGTCTTAACGCTAGTCGATCCATAACATTCCATCGCGTTACGGTTCAGGGAATCGAGCAGTACGAAAACCGTTTTCATGTCTCAGTTATCCAATTGGGGAAAGGTCGCCGCGCACCTATCGATGCGCGGCCATTCGCTTAGTTTGCGGTGCGTGTAACGAACTCTTCGATGCCCGGAACACCTGCTTCGCGGTAATAACGAAGCGCGCCGGGATGCAGGGGCGCATTGAAGCCGCCAAGGATGCTATCGGCAGAAACACGACCCCATGCAGGATGCACTGTCGCCATATGATCGAGGTTTTCCATGACAGTTTTGGTGGCCTGATAGACGATCTCTTCGTCCACATCCGCACGGATCAGCAGCACGTTGCCCAAACGGTAGGACGGCACGGCATCGGGCTGATCTTCATAGGTATTGGCCGGAAGATCACCCTCAGAATAAGCAGGGTATTGGGCGCGGATCGCATCTGAGACGTCAGTTGGAATTGGCAAAATGCGTATGTCATTTTGCGAAGTCAGCTTGATGATTGGTGGCAATGGAATGGAGCCGTTCCACATGAAGGCATCAATTTGACCATCCGACAGCATTGTTTCCATCTGACCAAGATTGACGCGGAAATCAGTGAAATCTTCGCCAGGTGTCAGGCCGATTGCCTCAAGCAGAATCTCGGCATCCAGCATGGATGTGCCGCCGGGTTGGCCAATGCCAACGCGCCTTCCCGCAAGATCAGACAAATCCATGATGTCGGAATCTTCCATCACCACCACATGCTGAACAATGGGTGCAATTGACATCCAGCTTAGGATTTGTCCCGGCTCGACGTCTGCATAGTCACCCTCGCCCAGATAGGCCTCATAGGCGAGCTTTGAATTTGAAAAGCCGGCCTCAATCTGGCTGTCCAACATCAGACGCACATTGGCAACGTAGCCCTTTGTGCCCTCGGCGGTCATCTGCACGCCATCGACATTTCGGTTGATCAGATCAGCAATTCCGGCGGCCCATTGATAGGCCGCGTTTCCGACCGGATTTGACCCAATGGATACAAAGGTATCCTGCGCCATCGCCGGAGCAACAGCCCCGAGGCTAAGCGCCGATAGCGCGAGTATTTTCAAAAGTTTCATTGTAGTCTCCCTAGTTTGATTTGGTTGGTTTCTTAGTTGGCCACTCAAAGTTGGGCGGCCGCTTATGATGGTGAATTGACGGATGGTCATGGCTTGGCGAATTTCTGAAAGGCATAGATCGCTGCAAGCGCCACAAGACCGGCGATATTGGTGATCATTCCCGGAAAGATCAGCATCATCGCACCCGCGAAAAGTGCTATCCGCAGAACCCAGCCAAGTGCGCCCGCGAACCAGCCCTGCGCAGCACCAGCAAGTGCCATTGCACCAATGCCGGCTGTGCCCACAGGTATGATCAGGGTCGAAAAGTCACCAATCCCCAGCAGTCGAATGTCCAAGACAAAGAAGTAAGGAATGACAAAGGCGACGATGCCAAACTTGACAGACACCACGGCGATCCGCATCGGGTTCTCTCCCGAAATCGCGGCAGCTGCAAAAGCGGCCAGTGCGACGGGCGGCGTGATCGCAGACAACATCGCGGAGTAGAAGACGAACATATGAGCGGCCAGCAGATCAACGCCCAGATTGACAAGTGCAGGCGCCGCCAGTGTCGCGACCAAAATATAGGCCGCCGCTGTTGGCAACCCCATGCCAAGGATAAGCGAGGATAGCATTGTCAGAACCAGCGCTAAAAACAGGCTACCGCCCGACAGCGTGACAATCAAAGAACTGAATTTCAGGCCGATGCCGGTCAGCGTCACGACCGCGATGATGATCCCCGCAGTGGCTGTCGCCATGGCGACGGGCAATACGGCCTCGCCCGTCGCTTTGCACACGGACAGCAGTTTGCGGGGTGTCAGCCATGTGCCGCGGCGCAAGCACGACAAAGCGACCAGAACATAGATCGCCCAAAGCGACGAGAACATCACCGAATACCCGACCATCAAAAAGCTGACAAAGGCCGGGATCGCCAACAAGACATGGCCACTTTCAATCAATGATTTCTTGGCTGACGGTATCTCGGACGAGTCCATCGGCTTCAGGCCGGATTTCACTGCTTCAAGATGCACCGCTGAAAAGACCGCAAGATAGAACAAGGCGGCAGGAATAATCGCGGCGCGGGCAATGTCTGTGTAAGGTGTCTCGATGATATCGGCCATCAGGAAGGCCGCCGCCCCCATGATCGGTGGCATCAACTGCCCGCCTGTTGACGCAACCGCTTCGATCGCGCCGGCCACATGCGCTTTGTATCCGCTGCGCTTCATCAGGGGGATTGATATGGTGCCCGTGGTCAGAACATTCGCAACAGCCGTGCCCGAAATCATACCCATCAGACTGCTGCCCACGACTGCCGCTTTGGCAGGACCACCGCGTGAGCGACCCGTCATCGCAACCGCTATATCCATTAATACGCCTGACGCGCCGGTGGCTTCCAGCAAGGCACCCAGAATGACGATCAGGACCACGAACGTCGCACTTACGCCCAGCGGTGTCCCGAAAATTCCGTCCGCCCCTAGAAAGACCTGAGCCAACACTCGCTTCAAATCATACCCACGATGTGCGATATCGCTCCAAAGCAGGTTCCCCCAGAACGCATAGGCCAGAAAGACCAACGCCAGCACCACCATGGACCAGCCTATCGTGCGTCGCGTCGCGTCCAGCAAAACAATAACAGCAACAGTTGCGATGACGATTTCAGCGTCGGTCATCGCACCATAGCGTGACACAACAGCGTCATAAAACACGACCTGATACCCCGCCGCACATAGCCCAAGAATGGCAAGGCCCAGCAAAACGAACACCCTCAGGCGATTGCCGTTTTCGTAGGAGGCAGAAGCCGCGTGCACGTAAACGAGGATCATCGCCAGCGACAGGTGAATGCCGCGTTGCATCACATCAGGTAAGACGCCAAATGCCGCTGTATACAGGCTGAACAGAACAAGCGCGACACTCACTCCGATGGCAAATGTAGGCAGTATCTTCATGTGCTTTGACCCTCTATTTTCCATCACAGAACCAACACCGTTTTTTCAGATGCGCGGGCATCATCTGATTTGCGGGTCAACATTTTTTGAACATCGAAAGTCGGCGAGTAGACGTTCTCGGCGAGGCTCAGTGCAGAGGCTGCCATGGCGGACGCAGAAATAGACTTGTCATGTGCAGTGATGATCTCAGCGGAGATGCCATTTCGCACCAAGCTGTCCCGAAACGCCTGACCATAGATTGCACTGCGCCCCAAAGGACCCGCCAGCACAATACGTTCAGGGTCAAGGGCGCGCAGCAGTGTCACGCAATGGCGGCCAAGGGCTGACCCCGCCTGACGGATGATTTGCGCAATTTTAACATCGCTTTGCGATTGCTCTAAAACCGCAAGCAGCTTTGCCCCCTGATCTTCGAGCAAATCAAGCCCATCGCCTGCTGCATCTCGCAACTCTAGCTGGTCCAGAATGGCCCAACCCGATGCCGCCATCGTGATGCAATCAGATTTCCCACAAGAACACATCACACCGTCGCTACCCTCGGGGAAATGCCCGATCTGCCCAGCAGTGTTGTTGTGACCACGTAGGACCTGGCCATTTGAGATCGAGGCGGCACCCAATCCGAGGGCCGCACGCACCAGAAACACATCCGTCATACCCACGCAGCAGCCGATGCGGGTTTCGGCGACAGCAATGCAACGGTTTACGTTTTCAACGGTGATCGGAAGGTTCAGACGGTTCGTGAGGCTTTTGCGCACATCAAATGGCGGCCAGCGCAGATAGGGCGAATGCAACCATGTCCCACCCTCAACATCCAGATAGCCAGCAATCGCGACACCTGCGGCGAGAACCTGATTGCGCTCTACCCCATGGTCGGAGACCATTTTTTCAGCGGCCGCACAAATCTCATCGAGGGTTCGTCTTGCATCGCTCAGATCCGCAGGCTCGACCGACACACTTCCAATCATCGCACCCGAAAGATCGGCGAGCACGACACTGGTATTAAGGGCGAGGATGCTCAGGCCAAGAACGTATCCGCCCTTTGCGTTGATTTCCAACCCGGTCCGCGGGCGTCCACGGCCCTGACTGACCGTTTTGTCGGTCGTTTCGCTTACGAGCCCTGATGCCAGAAGCTCCTGCACGATACGGGTCATCGTGGCGTTGGTCAGTCCGGTATCGACAGCAAGGCGACTGCGGTCGATACCGGGAAACTCCAGAACGAGTTTCATAACGTTGGCGCGATTGAAATTCCGCATCGTGTCCACGTTTTGACTCTTAGGTGGCATCTTGAGGTCCAGTCTTATTTATTTTTTACTGTAATTAAATAAGTAATGAGTCGTGTCAAGAGGCTTTGTTACGCAAATCTCTTGCTGGTCGAGCTTCCCTTAGGCCCAGTCCGGTTGAGGAACCCTCCGTGCCAATAAGCGTGAGACAATTGACTGGCTAAAGTTTACACTTGAGGGCGTAGGAGAACGAACCCATGGTTATGCCTTCACAATCACCACTTTCGCCAGATGCTGGATCTGGAGCCGTTTTTGCCCCAACGTCGCCTCCCCGCGTTGTTAATGCGCCGTTGGCTCCCACAGCGGAACTGACGAGCATCCCGAAGCGACGCAACTTCACAGCCAAATACAAACTGCGCATTCTGGATGAGACGGACCAAGTGGCAGACACTGGCGGGGTTTCCGCCATTCTACGGCGGGAGGGGCTTTATTCCTCTGCACTGACCGATTGGCGCCGTGCGCGGGCGGCCGGCACATTGGGTGCATTGCAGCCAATGCGCCGTGGCCCACAAAAGGCACCTGCCAATCCATTGCAAGCTGAGCTGGCCAAGGCCAACCGTGAGGTGACAGCCTTGCGGCGCCGTCTGGATCAGGCGGAAGCCATCATTGCCATCCAAAAAAAAGTGGTGGGACTTCTGGACGAGATGGAGCAGACGCAAGAGCGCAGCGGCAAATCATGATGGCCGTCGCGATTGCATTGCCCACCGGCAGCGGCTTGACCTCGGCTGTCTGCGCCGCGCTATCATTATCGCGCGCGAGCGTTCTTCGACAGCGTGCGGCGCTGACGGCACCACCACGCACACGCCCACCGCGCGCAGCGTCTTCGCGGGCTCTGCCGGAAAGGGAAAGAGACCAGGTATTGCTGTATAGGTTCAGGTGTTTTGAGACTCACACGACTTTGGCCTGAGTGATTCGAATGTACTCCATTGGTGTCTTGCCTTTCAAGGCATGATGAGGCCTGAATGTGTTGTATTTATTGACGGCTTTTCGAAGTTCAAACCGCATCGCTCCTATGCTGTCGGCAATGAGATCACGACATGCATAGAACTCTTCGCGGAAGGTGCGGTTACCGCGCTCGACACCACCGTTGTATTTTGGCCTTGCTGGCGGCAGCACAATGAGCGGGATCTCCATCTGTTCGCACGCTGTCTCAAAATCGGCCATAAACTCAGACCCGCCATCGACTTGAATTGAGATGATCTTATAGGGAGCTATTTCCACGAGTTCTTGCAAAAACCGTTTGGCAGAGCGTGCCGTGGCATTCGAATAAACTTGCGCGTGGATATGCTTGCTACACCTCTCCCAGGCTTGAAAGTGTTTGCACGTGACGCCGTTCTTCGTGGCAGTCATATGATCGATCTGCACACGCTCGCCAACCACAATATCTTTGTAATCCCTATATTTCCATCCCTTGGCATGCCCCTTGGAAAAATTACGCTTGCGCTTTTGGGGCGCAGATCTTGATCGTGTGATCAGGCCTTTTTTCCTTAGAAAGCTCAAAATGCGCCCCACGGTGCTATCGCTCATGGTTTGCTTTTTGTCGCGACGCAAGATGGCCCCTATTTTCTCCTTACCGTAGGTTTCATTGTCGCGGCGGGCCTCAAGCACCAATTGCTTTTCTGCCTCGCCCCACTGTGACTTGTTGCAGCGTTTGGGAGCCTTTGAAGGCGGTATGATTGCCTGCGCCAAATCCTTCAAAATACGCTTGTGACGGTAATATGTCGCGCGCGAGATGCCGACGAATTCAGCGCACTTTGATAGAGAAACGCCCTCTGTACGTAAGTCGTCCCATTGCCGAACCTGACCTTCGTATTTGATACGGTACACGTCCAAACATTCTTGTGTCCGCGCCCAAGCATAAAGTTTATAAACGTTCTTGTGCAGTCCGATGATTTGCATATTGGCCTCGTGAGCTGGTTTCTTTCAATTCTCAGTCTCCGAGGTCGCCTAAATCTTGGCAACAAAATTTTGACTCACATCTATCTGAACTTATTCATAGGAATATGTCATTCTAGGGCCTGTTGATATTCATCTTGTGCGAATGATTATTGCTCCAATGTTTATCATGGCTTCGAAGCTGGTATCGGCTTTGCACGCACGCATTGCTACGCGTTTGAATTCTTTGAGTTTCTGAAAGAAATTTTCCACGAGGTGCCTCCACTTGTAGATCTCCATGTCGCATGATGCTGGATTTTTACGATTGGATTTTGGTGGAATAATGGCCTCAATGCTCCGTTCAGCCAATAACTCCCGAAGCCAGTCCGCATCAAAGGCCTCGTCAGTCAAGAGACTTTGGCAGCAAACACCTGCCAGTAATTCACGAGTTTTTACCGTAATCCTCGGCTTTTTTGCACAAATCGGCTGAGAGGATTCATGTTGTGAATCCAGTGTGGTAGCTGACTGCCATGAGCAGCTGGACACCGACGACTTACAAGACCAGGAACTGGTCAGATTACAACCGAGCGCTGAAGCAGTGTTGGTCCCTTTCGGTTTGGTTTGACGCTGAGATGTCGTGGGAGGCGAAGCCTTCTGGCGCACGCGGACGTCAAAAGGCTTATAGCGATGCGGCGATACAAGCCTCACCTGACGATCAAAGTACTGTTGGGTTTGCCTTTGAGGCAGACGGCTGGCTTTGTCGAAAGTCTGCTGGAATTGATCAGGCTGAACTGGACAGTGCCAGACTTTCGCACCTTGTGTTGGCGACGGAAGCCATTGCCGGTCGCCATTCCCTATCGGGGCTCACCGGGGCAGTTACATCTGCTCATCGATAGCATTGGCATTAAAGTTGAGGGCGAAGGAGAGTGGAACGCGCGTAAGCATGGCGGCCCTAAACGCCGCCTTTAGCGCAAGATCCACATTGGTATCGATGAGCAAAAACTGGAGATACGTGCTGTCGAGGTCACGAGTAGCAGCATCGGCACCTTTCATGGTTTGCAAACAAACCACTGCCGGGCAATGGACGCACCCATGTTACCTGACCTACTCGATCAGATCCCGCCGGACCAAGAGATTGGCACTGTCACAGGGGACGGTGCTTACGATACCCGAAAATGCCATGATGCGATCGCTGCCCGCAATGCAAATGCTGTCATTCCACCACGCAAGAACGCCAAGCTGTGGAAACCTGACACACCCGGAGCTAAGGCGCAAAATGAAGCGATTCGATCCTCAAAGTATCTCGGTCGCGCATTGTGGCGGCAAGTAACCGGGTATCACCGCCGAAGCCGCGTCGAAACAAAGATGCATTGCGTCAAACTGCTTGGTCAGCGCCTCTCCGCGCGTGACTTCGATCGCCAGGTTGCCGAGATCCAGATACGTGCGGCAATCCTAAATGGCTTCACAGCTCTTGGCATACCCAGTACCGTGGCCATAGGCTAAGTCCGTCTGGGGTAAGGAGAGGCACAACCTTAGGAAGATTTGTTCAACAAAGCCCCAACTGTCGGGAGACAGTGCAAGCGTGCGGGATTGCTATTGAGTTATTGTCAAATCTGGTGTTTGAGTATTGTTGGTCATGCGGTGATCTGGTCGGGGTTTGTGGTTTCGATTCCGTCTTTGAACGTGACGCCTGTGATGACTTTTGCGAGGTAGTCAAAGCCGCGTAGCTTCCTCCAATTTTGCTCAGCACATTGCCCCAGTTTGAACATCATGTGCAGCATGCCATCGCGTGACAGGCAGCCCTTTGAACGCTTGGTACGATGCCGGATCGTCGCGAAGGCCGATTCAATTGGATTGCTAGTGCGGATGCTTTGCCAATGCTGCGCCGGAAAGTCGAAGAATGCCATGAGTTCCTCACGATCTTTTTGCAGGCATAGTGTGGCCTTGGGGTATTTGGGTTCGTAGGTTTTGATGAACAGATCGAACGCCTTTTCTGCATCGACTTTGGTCTCGGCCTGCCAGATGTCGTGCAGCGCGGCCTTGGCTTTTGGCTGAGACAGCTTGGGTAAACAATTGAGCACGTTCATCGTTTTGTGTTGCCAATAGCGTTGATGGCGGGTCTCAGGATAGACTTCGTCCATGGCCGCCCAAAACCCCATGGCACCGTCCCCGATGGCCAGTTTGGGCGCATTCATGCCTCGGCTTTTGAGGTTAAGCAGAACCTCGCGCCAGCTCTGCGTGGACTCGCGCACCCCATCCTCAATTGCCAGAAATCGCTTCTTGCCACGGGCAGTTACCCCAATAATAACAAGGGCACAGAGCTTGTCATCCTCGCCCCGAAGGCCGCTGTGAACGCCGTCGGCCCAGATATAGACGATGGGCTCGTCATCTAACTCAGCGCCTTTCCAAGCCTCGTATTCATTGGCCCAATCGCGTTTTAAACGCGAAACCGTATTAGCCGACAAGCCAACGGCATCTGGGCCCAGAAGAACCTTGAGGGCGGGAGCCATCTCGCCGCTGGAGATCCCTTTGAGGTAAAGCCATGGCAAGGCCGCTTCCAGCGTCTTCGTGCGACGCACATAGGGCGGCACCAGGGCAGACCGGAATGTCACCGGTGTGCCGTCCTTGGACCGAACCTTTGGAATGCGCACGCTCACAGGGCCAATGCCCGTTTGAAACGGGCGGGCCGGATGATGTCCATTACGCACGACTGCCGCGTGACCGGCATCGGTGCGTAAGCCGGTAAATTGCGCCAAATAACTGACAAGCTCAGCCTCAACTGCTGTCGCGATCAATTGTTGTGCTCCCGTTTTCAGCAACTCCGTCAACGCGTCCGTCATCTCGTCTCGACGCGCAAAATCAACAATGTTAGTAGTTCCCATGGTGGTGTATCTCCTTTGGTTGGGCTGCTGTCTTCCAACAACAATTCAACCAGATACGCCGCCAACCTTCAAACCACTCAAACACCAGATTCAGTCATAGCTCATTGCTATTTGATATTGAATATACTCATTAAACCTCTCGATATTTGTGGTAACATTCCCGCTTACCGTTATCTTAGAACCTAAAGGGTTCGCCGATTTTTTGGTAATCTTCCTGCTGCCTTACGATCATACTGTTCGCTTCACATATGCCTACCTTAAGACAACACTCGAAGCCATCGCCGCTGGCCTCCATCCACCCGCATCGATAAACTCATGCCCTGGAACTTTGACAAAAAGTCCTAAAACCGTTTACGGTGATCACCTCAAATCAGGCCATGATCTGGCGCTGCTTGCGACTGGCAGGTCTGAACGAACCTGTGCCAGGCTTTGGCAAACTTTTTGAACTCTAACGTGATTGCGAGCAACTATATGACATCGAAAATCACCCTTCAGCACAGCTTTGCTGCGCGGGCGCGCATTGCGGGCCGCATACGCTTAACACCACTGATCGGGTCCCCATTGCTGAGTGCGCGAACCGACTCTGACATTTCACTCAAGCTCGAACAAACGCAGATCACTGGTAGCTTTAAACTGCGCGGCGCAACCAATGCGATTCTGTCCCTCACAGATGCGGAGCGCGCGATGGGTGTCGTGGGGGTGTCGACAGGGAACCACGGGCGTGGACTGGCCTATGCCGCCGCGCAGGCCGGGGTGCGCTGTATCATCTGCATGTCGGAACTGGTGCCACAGAACAAAGTTGAGGGCATCAAATCCTATGGTGCCGAGGTGCGTATTGTGGGCCGCTCACAAGATGATGCGCAGTTGGAGGTGGACCGGTTGGTGGCTGAAGGCATGGTGATGCTGCCGCCCTTTGATCACCCTAACATCATTGCGGGTCAAAGTACTGTCGCGTTGGAGATGCTGGAACAGGCCCCGGATATGGACACGGTTCTGGTTCCACTTTCAGGCGGAGGGTTAATCTCAGGCGTGGCCATAGTGATGAAGGCGGTGAACCCGAACATCAGGGTCATTGGTATCTCGATGGAGCGCGGTGCTGCCATGTACGAAAGCTTGCAGGCGGGCAAACCCATTCTTGTGGAGGAGCAAGAAACGCTTGCGGATTCTCTAGGAGGCGGCATCGGCTTGGATAATGCATATACCTTTGAAATGACGAAAAATCTCGTCGACGACATTGTTCTGGTTTCTGAGGCCGAGATCGCCGAAGCCATCTGCCATGCCTATTGGCAGGAGCGACAGATCATCGAAGGGTCGGGCAGTGTCGGCATCGCAGCACTTCTGGCGGGCAAAATTGACGCGCCGGGCCGCTGCGTGTCGCTGATCAGTGGGCAGAACATCGACATGGCCCTGCACAAGCGCTTGATCGACCGTGAAAATTTTGACGTGGCAACTGAAACTAACGCAACGGGGGGGCCGGATGCCTGAAATCAAGATCCTGACCGAGGCTGATCTGCGTAAAGCCGTTCCGCTGGATGGTGATGCGGTGGCCTGTGTGGAGGAGGCGTTTTACCTTCTGGCGACCAAAGATGTTCAAATGCCGCCGGTCCTTAGCTTTCATGTGCCTGAGCACAATGGCGAGGTGGATGTGAAAACCACTTATGTGCCGGGGCTGGACGGATTTGCCATCAAGATGAGCCCTGGCTTTTTCGACAACCCCAAACTGGGTCTGCCTAGCCTCATGTCCTTCATCTCAGTGATCAAAGACGCATCCATCCCGCCAAACTTCGCTCGCCATTTGTAGAAGTTTGCGTTGCTAATCCCATGTTCGCGACACAGCTCAGAGACCGGCGTGCCACCCTCCTCCTGCTTAAAGATACCCATGATCTTGGCGTCGCCATATCGTGCTGTCTTCATCGTAAATCTCCTCAAATATCTTGCCGAGAAAATTCTACTTTTGAACACCACTAATTTTAGGGGGGATTACCATGCGATTTTTGATCAACTCCTCGACCACACTTGGATCGGCCAGCGTGGATGTGTCACCCAGCGCGCCAAAATCATTCTCGGCAATCTTGCGCAAGATGCGGCGCATGATTTTCCCGGAACGGGTTTTTGGAAGACCCGGTGCCCACTGGATTAAGTCAGGAGAGGCGATGGGGCCGATCTCAGTGCGGACCCATTTGCGCAACTCGAAGCGCAACTCTTCTGTAGCAACTTCGCCGTTCATCAACGTGATGTAACAGTAGATGCCTTGGCCTTTGATGTCGTGTGGATAACCCACAACAGCGGCTTCCGCGACTTTGGGGTGTGCGACCAGTGCGCTTTCGACTTCCGCAGTACCCATGCGGTGACCAGAAACGTTGATCACATCATCAACGCGGCCAGTGATCCAGTAGTCGCCGTCTGCATCGCGTTTGCAGCCGTCGCCGGTGAAATAGTAACCCTCATAGTCCGCGAAATAGGTCTTCTCGAACCGCTCATGGTCACCCCAGACAGAGCGCATCTGACCTGGCCAGCTGTCTTTGATGCACAAGACGCCTTCGACGTCATTGCCCTCGACGATTTCACCGGTGGCTGGTTCAAGCACCACAGGTTCGATGCCAAAGAATGGCTTCATGGCCGATCCGGGCTTCATCGCATGTGCGCCGGGCAGGGGCGTCATCAAGTGACCGCCTGTTTCGGTCTGCCACCAAGTGTCCACGATGGGGCAATTGCCGCCACCCACTACTTCATTGTACCAGTTCCACGCTTCGGGATTGATAGGTTCACCCACGGTGCCCAGCAGTTTCAAACTGCTCAGGTCGGTGCCTTTAACGAATTCATCACCCTGCGCCATCAACGCACGAATGGCCGTAGGGGCCGTATAGAATTGTGCAACTTTGTATTTCTCGCAAACCTGCCAGAAACGCGAGGCATCTGGATAGGTCGGTACACCTTCAAACATGAGAGTGGTCGCGCCGTTGGCCAGTGGACCATAGACGATATAACTGTGTCCCGTGACCCAACCCACATCGGCAGTACACCAAAAGACATCACCCTCTTTATAGTCAAACGTGATTTCGTGGGTCATGGACGCGTAGACGATATAACCGCCCGTCGTATGAACGACACCTTTGGGCATGCCAGTGGAGCCTGAGGTATAAAGAACAAACAACGGATCTTCGGCGTTCATTTCTTCGGGTGGACAATCGGCCGAGGCCTCAGTCGCGAGTGCGTTGTAATCATAGTCGCGCCCTTCAACCCAAGTGGTCTGCCCACCGGTGCGTTTGACGACCAAGCATTTCACTTTATCTGAAGTATGCAGCAACGCCTGATCAGCGTTTGATTTCAACGGCGTGTTGCGCCCACCTCGTGGGGCCTCATCTGCGGTGATAACAACTTTGGCCTCAGAGCCATTCACACGGGCTGCCAAAGCGTCAGGAGAAAACCCTGCAAACACGATGGAGTGGATCGCGCCGATACGGGCACAGGCCAGCATCGCATAAGCGGCCTCTGGGATCATCGGCATGTAGATGACAACGCGGTCGCCTTTGCCGACGCCCAACCCTTTCAACACGTTCGCCATTTTCGAGACCGAAACATGTAACTGCTTATACGTGATCTGCAGCGCTTCATCCGTTGGGCTGTCAGGTTCCCAAATGATCGCGGTCTGATCGCCTCGTGTCGCCAAATGGCGATCAATGCAGTTGGCAGAAACGTTTAACGTGCCGTCAGCGTACCAGTTGATCGACACATTGCCCAAAGCATAGTTCACGTCTTTGACTTGGGTGTAGGGTTTCATCCAGTCGATTCGTTTGCCGTGCTCGCCCCAGAACGCGTCAGGATCGGCAATGGATGCCGCATACATCGAGTCATACTTTGCGGCGTCCACATGGGCATTTGATACAAATTCTTCTGTAGGCGCAAAAGCTGCGCTCTTGTGAGGTATCGACACAGTGTTATTCCTTCGGTTCGTATTCTTGATTAATCGTTGCCGAGTTCGCTAAGGATCCCGTCTGCATTTATAATTGATTGAGCGATTTCTAGAGTTGTTGCTCGCTTCGCCATCGCTTGCTTCCGAATGATTGCGTAGGCTTCTTTGTCACTCAGCCCGCGATGACGCATTAAAATAGACTTCGCATCGTTAACTTTTTGAACGTTCTCAAGCTTAGACTTGAGTTTGTTAATGTCCTTCTCCGCCTTGCGTGTTTCTGACCAGTAGCGACGTGCCATAAGTATAGAACTCATAACCCCAGCTGCCCTGACGGGTTTAGTGATGACTGCGTGTGCTCCAATCTCGAACAAACCGTCAAGAACTGATGGGTTCTCATACGCAATCATTGCAATTATCGCGGGAAGATCATCTTTCGATTTTGAAAGAAGCGGCTTGATCTCAAGAGGGCTGGTCTCGTCAATATCGACAAAAAGCACATCAATGCCTCTCGGCAGTGAAGAAGGAATGGGCCAAATTGCTTCAAAGGGACAGCCAATCCGGTGAATTTGCTGCAGAAGTTCCTCAGCATGCTTCCCCTTAGGGTGCATCACACCAACATTCAGGTCGCGAAGATTATTAATGAAGTTACTCATCAGATATCTTAAGTCTCGCCGATCTTCTGAGACCGCAAGCTCCAGTCGTCGATTTCGGGGTTCACCAAATATGGGTCGGGCTTGATCATATGTCTGACCTTGGACTTTATCTTGAACTCGCCGCTCTTGTTCACTACGCCAATCCGAGATTGGAGGTAGGTATGGTTATTTTCCGGATCTATTTTGACCTCGCCTTGCGGCGCTTGGAAAGTCATACCTAACAACGCCTCTCGCAAAGCATCTGTGTCTAGCTCACCACAATCCTCTAAGGCCCGAGCAAACATATGAACCTGACAATACGCTGCCTCGCAGCAAGATGTCACGTCCATGATCGTTCCGAATTTTTGTTTGTAACTTTCGATGAACCTTTTGTTCGCTTCTGAACGGATTGAACTGAAGTAGGGAGCAGCAGTTATATGACCGGCAGATGCGTCCACCCCAATTTCAGCGATTTCAGCCTCATTTGTTGTAAGACTTGCGATTGGATGTTCCAAGCCGCTTCCGATGGCCTCGAAATAGGTCGTATAAAAATCAATGCAATTCTGACCAACGACTGTTGAGAAAACAACGTCGGGTTTTGTCTCCGCAATCTTTGCGAGGATACTCTTGAACCGTGAAGCCCCCGCATTGAGTGGCACGTATTCTTCCCCGACGACTTCACCGCCTCCTTGGCGAAGAACATTTCGCATGACGCGATTGGATTCTCTCGGATATATGTAGTCGGACCCAACGAAAAAGATGCGCTTGCCATGGTTTTCCATCAAGTAGTTAGCCAAAGGGACGCTGTTCTGATTTGGCGTTGCGCCACCGTACATAACGTTGGGCGAATACTCGAAACCTTCGTAAAGCGTTGGGTAGAAGAATAAGGCATTCCGGCGTTCGACTATCGGAAGGACTTCTTTGCGTGAGGACGACATGTAGCAGCCGAAGATGACGCTTATTTTGTCTTCTAGGATTAGTTTTTCAGCAAATTCGCCGTACTTCTTTACCACAGAACCTGGATCGTAACAGACGGGTTCAATCTCTTTACCCAGAACACCGCCATTTCCATTGATTTCGTCGATCGCAAGTAAGGCGCCATTGCGCTGTGACTGCTCGATTATGGATGTGACACCCAATGTCGAGAATAAAACTCCTACTTTCCAAGTTTCTTTAGGATTCATTTTTGTCACTAGGTGTGCTTTCGCTCAAAGATTATCTTGTTTTGATCTAAATTGGCCAAGAGCACTGCTGCTTCAACCCCGATATCACTATCATTTTCGATAGAGAGTAGAAAGTCTGCAAGGGGAAACTCCAGGTGCTTTCGGATTGTTCGCCGCAGCTCACGTGCTCCAAAACGTTCGTCGAAGCCTTGCTGAGCAAGAAATTTCTCAACGTCGGGTTCTAACTCAAGACGGTAGCCATGCTTGGCCAACCGCGTATTTAGCTTTTCGACTTCAACTGCTAGGATTTCTGGGATCTGCTTTCCATCGATCCAGTTGAAGGTCTCGATACAATCAATCCGATTTATAAATTCTGGAGGGAAGCGTTTGAGGAGACAATCCATCATGACGTGCTTGCTTTCGCTATCCTTTTTGGGACGAAAAGCATCTAACAGTTTGGCTTTTCGTGACCTAAATTCGTTAAGTTCCTCGGCACCAAGGTTGCTTGTCATGAAGATGATAGCATTTCGAAAGGAGATCGTTTTTTCGCCAGAGGCAACGGTAAGCATTCCGTTGTCCAGCACATTCAACAGTGCCATGACCACCTCGTTGCTGGCTTTTTCCAGCTCATCAAACAAAACAATACCGGGCAGGTTTCGAGTGCCCTCGATCTTGTCTTGATTTAGAATTGTAGTACCTTCTTTGGAACCTACATATCCAGGGGGTGCACCGGTAAGTGCGGCGGAGTAATGCTCCTGCGCCAATGTATTCATATCTATCCGACATACCGCGTCTGCGTCGCCGTATATGCCACGTGCGAGCAGACGAACCATTTCAGTCTTTCCGACACCAGTCGGACCGGTGAACAATATTGAAGCCAGGGGTTTGCGAGCATCCCCAATATCCACACAGATAGTTTTCATGTGCTGCATAAGCACTTCAATGGCCGCATCCTGGCCAATGATGTGGTCACGCAATCCGGTCTCGATTTCACCAAGGTCGAGTTTAAAGCGAGCGTTGGATAAGCCAACAGCGTTCACCGACGCATTCGAATTCGATGGTGAACGGTTTTCAGCCTCTAAGGCGCGCTTCGCACGTTCGTCGCGCTGTGTACTTTGAATTTTGTCCGTCAGGTATGGCATTAACAATCCAACTTTCTGCAAAACAGCAGGTTATTTAAGAGTGGCGGCGCGGAAAGGGCGGGGAGAGCGCCCTATAGTTCCGCGCCGCCTATGACTGTCAGTCCGCTTCTTTTTCCTTTGCACCTGTAGGGAGATTGCCGACTGGACACTCCGCAACTCCGACAGTCGTTCGGGTGATCTTTTCTACGTCTTCTCGAGTTTTCTCTGCGTCGTTCACCCAGTTTTTGTAGAAGTCGAAGGGACACTCTGCGACCCCCTTGTCTCCATCACCAGATGCATGAACACCTGTGTAGCCACGATGAAGCAGCTTAAAGAGGTGGTTCTGAGATTGGTCGTTTGCGCGTGCATCACGGATTTCTGGAATTGAAAGCTGTGCATACTGGATGCCCATGTCTTCTTCACCACATTCACCGAGCGTTCGGCCATCAAACCCAATAATCGCTGAATGGCCAAAGTAGGAGTAGACCCCATCAAAACCTGAAGCGTTGGCGACAGCAACATAGCAATTGTTGGCCCAAGCCATTGCTTTCGACATCATGATCTGCTGTTCTTTCGCCGGATACATGTAACCTTGGCAGCGAACGATGAGTTCTGCGCCCTTCATCGCGCAGTCGCGCCAGATTTCGGGGTAATTTCCATCGTCACAGATGATCAAGCTGATCTTCATTCCCTTCGGACCTTCAGCAACGAACGTCTCCCCACCAGGGCACCATCCCTCGATGGGACACCAAGGCATGATCTTGCGATACTTTTGCACGATTTCACCCTTATTATTCATAAGGATTAGTGTGTTGTATGGGTTCTTATTGGGGTGCTGTTCATGACGTTCTCCAGTAATTGAGAAAACGCCCCAAGTGTTTGCTTTGCGACACGCTCGAGCAAACACTTCAGTTTCGTCGCCCGGTACAGTTGCGGCTGTCTCCATCATTTCATCTGGGTCATACATGATGCCCTGCGTGCTGTATTCTGGGAAAACCACCAGGTCCATTCCCGGAAGCCCTTGCTTCATTCCAATGATCATCTCGCCGATCTTTTCGGCATTCTCCAAGACTTCCGCCTTTGTATGTAAGCGCGGCATCTTGTAGTTAACGACGGCCACTCCGACGGTGCTGTTGCTGCTAGAAATGTCACCATGTCTCATGTTAGTATCCTTATAAAATGTAGGTTTTCAGTGCTGGCTCAGGTTATTGGCCTTTAGAATGTAAGATGTCGTTCAACGACGTCGTCAGTCAGTTCCTCCTTCATGCCAGTCACGACGATCTTGCCCTTGTCCATCACAACGAAGCGATCAGATGCCTTACGTGCGAACGGAATGTTCTGTTCAACGATAATAATGCTGATACCGCGATCACGATTGAGATGAACAATTGCTTCTTCGATCTCCTTGACGACGTTAGGCTGAATGCCCTCCGTTGGTTCATCAAGAATTAGTATTTCAGGGTCCATCGCGAGCGCTCGGGCAATCGCAAGTTGCTGCTGCTGCCCTCCCGAGAGATCTCCGCCGCGCCGGTTCAAAAAATCTCGAAGAATAGGAAACATCTCAAACAAGTATTCAGGTATGTTTCTGTTTCCGTCTGTCCGCGCATAAGTTCCCATGACGATATTTTCTCGCACAGTGAAACGCGGGATAACTTCGCGCCCTTGCGGTATATAACCGATGCCCAATTTCGCTCTTTCAGACGTGCGTTTGTTTAAAATGTCCTGACCGTTGAACATGAGACCACCGGTTGCATTGTCAGTGAGTCCCATAATAGTTTTCAAGAGCGTTGTTTTTCCAACGCCATTGCGCCCAAGCACAGAGACAATTTCGCCCTCTTCCATATTGAATGACACATCTTGGATAACCGGGCTTTTGCCGTAGTAGGAATAGAGATTAGTGGCTTGAAGGATGCTCATTGTTTAGTGTCCCAAATAGGCGGATTTGACATCCTCGTTATTCTCGATCTCGGTGACCGTTCCCTCGGCAAGCTTCTTGCCCTGTGCCATCACAGTTATCGAATCCGCAACTTTGCGAACAAAGGACATGTCATGCTCAACTACGATCAATGCGTGCTCTTCTTTGAGCGTTGCAAATATTTCTGCCGTTTTTTGGGTTTCTTGGATTGTCATGCCAGCGGTCGGTTCATCCATCAGGATGAGCTTGCTGTCCTGAGCGATGAGCATGGCAATTTCTAGCCACTGCGTTTCGCCGTGCGACAAGTTTCCAGCCATTTCACTGCGTCGATCAGTGAGACCTATCAACTCAAGAATACTGTCGACTTTGCTGCTGTTACTGTCGCCAAAATTCATTAGCGTATCAATAATCCGATAATGTTTCGAACGTGCCACCCGTAGGTTTTCGTTTACAGTAAGCTCTTTGAATACTGTCGGAACTTGGAACTTTCGGCCAATACCGAGCCTTGCTCGTTGAAATTCAAGCATGTTTGAAATCTCGTGGCCGTCGAACAGGATTACCCCCCCGTCAGGCTGGGTCTTGCCGCAAATCAAATCGAGCGTCGTGGATTTTCCTGCGCCATTTGGTCCAAGAAGGCAGAGAATCTCACCCTTACTAACAGTAAGGTCGAAAGCATCTACAGCCTTAAGGCCACCAAATTGTACGTTTAAATCTGAGATTTCCAAAAGTGCCATTCAGCGACCCCCTTCTGTCTGGCCGGTTTTGGCCTTTTTGCTGAGTACCGTTTGAGGTTTTTTATCGGCTTTTCGTTGAGACAACCGATGCCACACTGTTCCGACTAAACCGTGCAGGCCGCGAGGCATGAACAAGACTACAAGAACGAATGTAGCCCCGAGCATCATGTGCCACCCTTCAACATAGACATCTGAAAGTTTGCCTTGGAGAATATTCACAATTATTGCGCCAACGGCTGCAGCGATAACAGAATTGCGGCCACCAACTGCACACCAAATAACAATGCCCAAGCTAAATGAAACACTCATGTAAGTAGGAGAGGCAAATTGAAGCACGAGCGTGTAGAGCATTCCTGACCACCCTGCGAGTGCTGCGGAGATGCAAAAGATGACGGTCTCATAGGATGCAACATTGTACCCAAAGAAACGGGTACGATTTGCGTCTTCACGGATCGCGCGGAGAATCAAGCCGAATTTGCTGTGAACAAGATACAGGCCGATCACCAATGCGGCGATTAGACAGCCTGCCACAAGATAGTAAAATTGGATACTGTACGTATCAACGGTCCATCCAAACAGAGTCAGCGGTGCAAGACCCGTCAGGCCGTTTTGGCCGCCAGTATATCCTTGATAATTAACAACTAGAAGCTGGAACGCTACCAGAAATGCTAAGGTGATGACCGCAACAAACACTCCAGAAATTCTGGCTCTGAACATAAAGACTCCGATTAATCCGCCGACCAAAGCGGGAATCAGAAGGCCAGCAACAAGGGTGAATGACAAAGAATGGAACGGGACCCAAAACCAAGGCAGAACATCCACATTGTTCCAAACCATAAAGTCCGGCAGGTCAGCACTTCCTTTTATCTTCAGATGCATCGCCATGATGTAAGAACCGATACCAAACGTTGCGGCTTGGCCAAGATTCAAAATCCCGGTTGTTCCCCAAGAGAGAGCAAGTGCCATGGAGACAATGCCAAGGCTGAGATAGCGAGAGTAGAGATTCAGCTCATATCCATCGAAACCGAGAAACGTCGGAAATCCAAAAAGGACGATGATGAACAAAACGAGAAGGGCTACGAGGTCATATTTCAAAATTTTACTCATGATGCGTCCTTAACCACGGGTGTTTTCAGGGAAGAGGCCGCGCGGGCGCAGACGGATGAGTACGATCACACAAGCCAATACACCGATGCGCCCAAGTGTATCGTTGATAACAAGCGAGAACATAGCAGTGAGTTCGCCTATCATAACGGCGGCGGCGGCGGCGCCGATAATACTGCCAAGACCTCCGATGATCACCACAAGGAAGGCGTCGACCACAAGACTGGTGCCCATTGTTGGGATTGTACTAAATAGGGGGGTAATGAGCGTTCCGGCAATCCCTGCCAATCCCGCACCATAGGCGAAGGTCAGTGAATAGATGCGTTTGGATTCAATTCCGTAGCATTCCGAAATGCTGCGGTTTTGAATGACCGCACGTAGTTTTGTTCCAAACTCGGTCTTAGTAAGCAACGCCCATGTCGCCAACAAAACCGCTATTGAGAAGAATATCACGAAAATTCGGTAGTTCGACATCACTACATTGCCGATTTCTAAGTTACCTCGAAGAAAATCAGGGCCGCTAACGAAACGAGATTCTGGCCCAATGACAATTCGCACCAGCTGTTGGAGCATAATGCCGATGCCCCATGTTGCGAGAATGGTATCAAGTGGTCGGTCATATAGCCTCTGAACGATAGTGCGTTCAATTAACCATCCAATTGCACCTACGACCACGAACACAAAGGGTAAGGACAGCAATATCCCAAACCCTAAGTAGTGCTGGCACGCCCACGTGGTGTAAGCGCCAAGCATCACGAATTCACCGTGAGCTAGATTAATGACACCCATCGCACCGTAGATGATTGCCAGGCCAAGTGCTATGATTAGCAAAATTGATGCCATGCTTAAACCAGCAAACAACTGATTGAAAACGACGTCCATATTCTTTCCCCAATGATATGATCTACTAATCTAGTAGCAGTTCAAGCGTCCCCGGCGCGCCGCGTCGGGGACGCTAAGTTAAGCTTAAGTTTCGACTAGACCTGCACCAGTACAGGTTTGACCCTCGTACGCGGCGTAAGGCTTTGGAGCCACGCGTTCTGCAGAGTCCAGGATCACTTTGGCTTGACCGTCTGACTGCCATTCTGCCACTTTTGGCCATAAGTGAGTGTGCAGGTTTTCGTCGATCAGTACACTGCCTTGGGGTGCTAAGAGTTCAGTGCCGACGGCCGCTGCGCGAATTGTCTCCGTCGTTACATTTCCCGGATCCAATTTTTCGAGTGCAGCTTTGAATTGGTAGACTTGGAAGTAAGCAGCTTCGCTGACGAAATGCGTAACCGCATCGCCGCCATACTTACTCTTGTAGGCCTCAACGAACTTTTCGTTCTCGGGAGTCGAGGTGTTCATGAAGTAAGGCGCGGAAGAGAAGTGACCAGCAGCTGCTTCGCCGCCGATGGCTTTCACTTCAACTTCTGAACGCGTCAAGCTGAGCACCGGCATCTGTGTTGGATCTAATCCCGCCGCAAGGTATTGACGCGCAAATGCGACATCTGAGTCACCAACGAGGGTAGAGAAGATCACGTCGGGCTTCTCAGTACGGATTCGGTTGATGATCGAGCTGAAGTCGGAATGCCCCATAGGAACGTACTCTTCATTTACAGCTTCGCCGTCCAATTCTGCAAGCAGCGACTTACAGTAGTTGTTTTCTTCTTTTGGATAAACGTAGTTGTTACCAAGAAGATAGAAGCGCGGGCCAAAATTCTCAATTGCCCAAGCGATGACATTGTCCTGCTGCTGGTTTGGAACAGCGCCGCCGTACATGACGTTGCGCGAACATTCGCGACCTTCGTAGAGGGTTGGATACCAGTATAGGTTGTTCCGCTGTTCGACGACTGGCAGCACGGCTTGACGACTGGCAGAAGTGTAAGAACCGAAGACGCTGATACATTTGTCACGGATCATGAGCCGGCGCGCTCGATCTGCGTAAGTCGCTGGATCGGAAGCCGGATCCTCAATGATCGGCCGAAGCATGCGCCCGTGGATCCCACCCGCCGCATTGATTTCTTCCATTGCCATGAGCGACGCATCATGCAGCGTGTGCTCCACAACTGCGACTGCGCCAGTCAATGAAAACAAGAGCCCAACTGGAATGTCGTCACCTAATACTTGAGCAGAAGCCGAACTAGTTCCCAATAGTAGTGCTGGTGCTGAAAGCCCGCCTGCGGTCCCCATAACGCCCAATGCGCCAGTCGATCGAAGAAAATCACGTCTTTTCATTTCATTTCACCCTGTTGTTGTTTCATTCTGTCGAAAACGCAAAAGGGCTCCTTGACTACCAGATATACTGGTTTCCAAGGAGCCCTTTTGCTCTTATTTTAAACTCAATGCTGAGCTTGTAATAATATAGTTCAACAAAGACAGTCAAAAAGCAACAAAATTATGCGCTGGGGGGGCAATCAGTTGTTAAACATACTTCAGGGTGAGTTGCTCCATGTCCAAAATGAGAAGCGATTCGAGCAACTTAAGAGACATCGAACGACGAAATCGAAGCGATTTAGATGCGTGGCGATTTTCTATCAAGTACTTTACGTGCCAACAAAACTACCCAAGTGGCGAAGACAAAGGGGGCTGTCAGCGCCGGTATGCCAATAATAATAGCATACCAGACAAAGAGAACAGACAGCAAAATGGCACCAACCGCACTAAAGAAATCGGCACTAGTCTTACCAGCAAGCGCTATCGCGCAGAGTACGCCGCTATACCCGAAAAGCCCGAGGTTGATAGCGTCTAAGGGAAGGCCCATTGAAACCGCAACGAGCATACCCAAAACGGATGCGAAGATGGCATAGACTCCTTCAAACCAGCTTTTGAACATCACCGCCGCGATCAGCAAAAAACCCGTTACAAAATTCTCCTGAAACAAGACCTGACCGAACCCTCGACTGACGCCATGTGCAACTTGCAATCCATCTGTTTGGGTCTTCGAGCAAGGAACTATCTCGAACCAACCCGTTGCCAAGAATAGGGCCATAATACACCAAGTGGTGACGACAAAAGGGAAAGTATAAGGGGAAATGCCCCGACGCCGCATCCACTGCGAGATCAGCGTAGATGAGACCGCCCCCAGTAAAACAAAGATTACCAGCAGCCATTGCGTCCCATAATAGTAACCAAGCCCAAATCCAACTAATGCGCCATTAAAGCCAAATAATCCGTTCCTGATGTCTTGTTGATCAAACTTTGCAACAGTCGCGGTCAAGGCACCCATTGCGCTCCCTATCAGTCCAAAAGTTGCTAAAGTGGGCGAGTTGAGGATTGCACCTGCAGTGAAAACAATACCGACGGCGACCGATTGCTGCAGCATGATCTGGGCAATTCCGATCAGTGTTATCTTTATACAAAGAAGTGTAATGGCTAGAATTTGCTGCAATGACTGTGACCTTCCCCTTTTGAGCCTGTTGTCATTTAATACTTCTGCTCAATTTTTAAGCGTTTAGCAAACTACTCTGTTATCGTAATTGCGGGGTCGGGTTGTGGGGGCTTTGTTGATGGCGTGGATGCCCCCACCAACCGGCATCGTAATGTGCCATTGTGATGTTTCAGAAAGCATCATTCAAAGGGAGAGCATCCATGTCAGAAGTCACCATGATCGGCATAGACCTTGCAAAGCGCGTGTTTCAACTTCACGGGGCTTGCGCCAATGGAACGGTTATTTTCCGAAAGAAACTGACACGTGTTCAGCTTCTTGCATTAATGAGCCAACAATCCGCGTGCGTTGTTGCGATGGAGGCTTGTGCAACTGCGCATAGCTGGGGCCGTGAGTTTGAGCGGAACGTGTCAACGACTTTGAGACAGTGGCTTTTGGACTTTAGGCTTGGGTTTCTTCGGTTGGTTTTGGTGGGTTGATCCAGACGGCGGTCGGGATTTGAGGCGGTTTTGGTGGTTTGTGTACGAAGCGTTCGGGCGTGGCGAGGAATGCCGCGTCTAGTGTTGCTTGTCGCGCGGTGTAGATTTCTTGGGCCTGCCCAAAATGGATTTGGTCGGGCGTCATCAGACCAATCCCGGCGTGATGATGGTCTTGGTTATACCATGCAAAGAACCTGCGGCAGAATGCGCGAGCCTGCTCGATGGTTTCAAAGTTCTTGGGGAACTCTGGCTGATATTTCAGTGTTTTGAAGTGGGCTTCGGAGAACGGGTTGTCGTTTGAGGTGTGGGGCCGACTGTGGGACTTGAGCACACCAAGATCAACCAGCATCAGGGCTGTCGTCTTTGCCTTCATGGGCCCACCGCGATCTGCATGCAATGTCAGCTGATCGCGTGGAACCTCGTGTTTTTCCATCGCGTCGATGAACAGCTCTTTGAACTGGCTGGCGCTCTCCGCGTGCTCGACGCGCCAGCCAACAACGCGGCGGCTGAAGATGTCGAGGATGACATAGAGATAGAAGTAGGACCATTTCACCGGGCCCCTCAGCTTGGTGATGTCCCAAGACCAGACCTGATTGGGGGCTTCAGCTAGAAGTTTAGGCTTTTGATAGACGGGATGTGTGCGCTGTCGGCGGCGTTCGCCAACTTCGCCCTGCGCGGCCAATATCCGATACATCGTGCGGATTGAACACAGATAGGTGCCTTCATCCAGCAAGGTGGCAAAGACCTCTGTGGGCGTCTGATCCGCAAAGCGGGGTTCGCGCAGGTGGTGCAATACCTGGTCTCTTTCCCTTTCCGGCAGAGCCCGCGAAGACGCTGCGCGCGGTGGGCGTGTGCGTGGTGGTGCCGTCAGCGCCGCACGCTGTCGAAGAACGCTCGCGCGCGATAATGATAGCGCGGCGCAGACAGCCGAGGTCAAGCCGCTGCCGGTGGGCAATGCAATCGCGACGGCCATCATGATTTGCCGCTGCGCTCTTGCGTCTGCTCCATCTCGTCCAGAAGTCCCGCCACTTTTTTTTGGATGGCAATGATGGCTTCCGCCTGATCCAGACGGCGCCGCAAGGCTGTCACCTCACGGTTGGCCTTGGCCAGCTCAGCTTGCAATGGATTGGCAGGTGCCTTTTGTGGGCCACGGCGCATTGGCTGCAATGCACCCAATGTGCCGGCCGCCCGCGCACGGCGCCAATCGGTCAGTGCAGAGGAATAAAGCCCCTCCCGCCGTAGAATGGCGGAAACCCCGCCAGTGTCTGCCACTTGGTCCGTCTCATCCAGAATGCGCAGTTTGTATTTGGCTGTGAAGTTGCGTCGCTTCGGGATGCTCGTCAGTTCCGCTGTGGGAGCCAACGGCGCATTAACAACGCGGGGAGGCGACGTTGGGGCCAAAACGGCTCCAGATCCAGCATCTGGCGAAAGTGGTGATTGTGAAGGCATAACCATGGTTCTTCTCCTACGCCCTCAAGTGTAAACTTTAGCCAGTCAATTGTCTCACGCTTATTGGCACGGAGGGGAGAAGCTCGGGCATACCGTGCGATTGATTGCGCCAAACTATGTGAAGCCGTTTGTAAAAAGACAAAAGAACGATGTTGCTGACGCTGAAGCCATCGTTGAAGCGGCGTCGCGGCCGACAATGCGGTTTGTTGCGCTCAAGTCCGAAGCCCAGCAGGCGCGTGCCATGCTGTTTCGTACACGACAGATGTTCATCGGTCAGCGCACCCAGACGATCAATGCACTGCGTGGTCATCTTGCTGAGCACGGCGTCGTTGCACCAAAGGGAGCTATCCACGTCAAACGCCTCGCCGATGCGATTGAGGACGAGGCAATAGGCTTGCCAGAAGGTGTCCGAGAACTCGCCCAAGTGTACCTCGCCCAGATCGAAGGTCTCAATGTTCAGGTTACGGCGCTGGATCAGAGGATGAAGGGAGCCGCCAAAGAAGCCGAGGCTGCGCGGCGGGCCCAGACTATGCCGGGCGTGGGACCAATCACAGCCTTGGCAATAGAAACCTTTGCGCCGGATCTGAACTGCTTTCGCCGAGGTCGTGATTTTGCGGCTTGGCTGGGGTTGTTCCCTTAACAGAACTCGACAGGCGGCAAACCTCGGCTTGGAAAGACCTCGAAGATGGGTCAGCGCGACATTCGCCGGTTGCTGATCTCTGGCGCAATGGCTGTTCTGCAGGCCGTTGAGCGATTTGGAACACCGCACAACAGTTGGCTGATAGCCATGCTGGAGCGCAAACCACGTATGCTTGTTGCTGTTGCATTGGCGAATAAAATGGCCCGCGGCTTATGGGCCATGGTGACAAAACAAGAGGACTACCGAACCCCTGCGGCAACGATGGCATGAGCGCAATGCGCCGTGTATCGCGCCCCGGGACTTGAGTGTGTGAGGAGATCGATGAACAGTAAGGGAAAATGATCGGAAAGATCCGGACCAGATAAAGCAGTCTTTGTGCAGGAGCCTATGAGCTCGATTTGTTGATCTGCCTTTGGTTCGCGCATCGCCATACCGGCCCGCGGCTGTATCAACCGCTGCAACGAGAGGCCTGATACATGACCGCATCCGATCACACACTCAAACCGTTCAGAAATCTCTTGCACCAACGGGGGCATCCATACATGCACAAATCGTCTTGAAGACGTGCTTGCCCTTACCCCAGACGGATTCAGCCTACAGCTTCTGTTTGGGGTATGCCAAGAGCGGTGAAGCCATTTAGGATTGCGGCACGGATTTGGATCTCCGCAACTTGCCGGTCGAAGTCTCGGGCAGAGAGACGTTGGCCGAGTAATTTCACACAATGCATTTTGGTCTCAACGCGGCTTCGGCGATGATATCCAGACAGCTGCCGCCACAATGCCCTTCCTAGATACTTTGAGGATCGAACTGCTTCGTTTCGCGCCCTCGCACCGGGCGTGTCAGGCCTCCAAAGTTTGGCGTTTTTACGCGGCGGGATAACTGCATGGGCATTGCGTGCCGCAATCGCATTGTGGCATTTGCGCGTATCGTATGCACCGTCCGCTGTAACACTCCCGATCTCTTCGTCTGGTGGGATCTGGTTGAGCAAATCAGGGAGCACAGGCGCATCACCAATGCTGCTGCTGTTTGCCTCGATTGCACGTATTTCCAGTGTTTTCTCATCGATCCCGATATGTATCTTGCGCCAGAGGCGGCGTTTTGACCCGCCATGCTTACGCGCATTCCACTCACCTTCACCCTCCGCTTTGATGCCTGTGCTGTCTATCAGAAGGTGCAGCGGCCCCGCTGACCCTCGGTATGGAAGAGCAACGGTCAAAGTCCTTTGCCGCCGACACAATGTGCTGAAGTCCGGCACCGCCCAATCCAGCCCAACCAACTTCAGCAGACTTTCTACAAACCCAGTCGTCTGCCTTAAGGGCAGACCAAACAAGACCTTGAAGGTTAGACAAGCTTGAATGGCAGCATCACTGTAGGTTTGCTGACGCCCCCTTCGACCAGACGCGTCCGCTTCCCAAACCATCTGCGGATCAAACCAGATCGATAACGATCCTCGTTGCTTGAGTGAAAAATTGTAATCCGCCCAGTTCCGGGTCTTGTACTTCGTCGGTGTCCAGCTGCTCATAACAGCTTGCTACTACACTGGATTCATACAGTGAATCCTACAGAGCACGATTTGTGCAACAAAGCCTAAGCTCACCATAAGAGACCGAAACGATCTTCCTTATCCATCCCATGAGAACACTCAACGGATAACCTTAGCCATAAGACTGCCCCACCCCTTCTGTTTGCCACCCACCTATCTGGTCAACGATGTCTGCAGGGCATCGAGCAGCTCACAAACGATCTCGGAGGCAGTGCCTGAACGAGTGTACAAGGCAGCCATCTGGCAGGGGTCCTGCGGGGGATGTCCCGTACGATGTTGAAAATCGGGCGAGTGGCGCTGCTTGATTGATGGTTAGGCGACGTCCTTGATTTGGTCAAGCGTTACGGTATTGCGATGATCTAGCAAAGCTTGCTTGAGAATGGGGAGTTGCTTGTAGGCCTTTAGGCGGCGGAAGCCTTTCGCGGCTTCCAGCATACCAGCCCCTGTCCAGCGCAGCGCCATTTTTGCATCGCGCCAGCGTTTGACGTTTCGACAGACCTGTCGGATCACGCTGTTCATAGATTCAATGATGTTGGTGCTGGCCAATGAGCGTCTCAATTCCACAGGTAGCCCCAACCTAACAACAGTTAGAATTTCGTCTAGGCCCTCAAGGATCGACTTTGAAACGTCCGGAGCCTCAAGCTCTAGTCGCTGGGCAAGATTCCGCATCAACCGCTCGGCTTTGTCGGCATCATCAAGCTCCCATGCTTGCTTCAGCGCGCGGCGTACGGAGGCGTGCAGCTTTGGAGGAAGCCTGTCAGTTATGTTGCGGGCCTTGTGTATCTGGCATCTTTGGATGGGAATATCGGCACCAAATGTGCGCCGAATTGCCTTGGTCAGTGCCTTAGCCCCATCTACGATGAACAAATAGCAGCCCGCTGGATCGAGCCCACGCTCTATCAGATTGTCCAAAAGCGCCTGAACCGTCGCGGCGTTCTCGGTCGCCCCTTCAATGACGCCCAGAGGGTGCTTTTCGCCTGAAACCTCCACACCCACGGCCGCAAGCACCAACAAATGATCGTCCAAATGCAGCCCGTCGATCTGGATCGCTACAAGGTCAAGCTCCGATAGATCAGATGACATCCACTCATCCAGGCGCGCTTGGGTGAGTGCTTTGAAGCGACGCGAAACTGCTGACCTGGACAGCCCGCTCCCTGCCTTATTAGGCACCTTCGCTTCGGGCAGCCGTACAGCTCGGTCATACTTATGGGTGGAAACATTCATCAACATTAGGCTCATTGCCCATTGTTCAAGGAAGCCACCCGAGGAGGCCTCTTCCCAGCTCGGCAGGACAATCTCTTTACCGGTCACTTTATCGCGCACACGGGCGCGCTCCAGCTCAATCTTCCCACCATGGAACCCAACCTGACCTTTCGCGGTGCCCCATCTGTGGCCAGGCTTGTCAGTGCAATGCTCGTATCGGCCACCCGCCAGCGTATCTGCGTCCTCACCAAACATCTGAACCAGACTGGCGACGCCCGCCGTCAGGCAGAACTGCTCGAAGCTCTCGCCAACTTTGTCCCAGGCTGTTTCCACGAGTTGATGAACATTCGACGCGCTGGCAAGTCCAGCGCTTGCTGTGATAGTCTTCTTCATGGTGTTGCTTCCTTTTGCGATTAAACACCCAGAGCCTACGGCTCAGGGGAAGCAACGCCACCCTAAATTAAAATTTCAACATTCTTCGGGACATTCCCGTCCTGCGTCTGACGGTCGAGGACTAGGCACAGTCGCCCCGGACCGTGGTGCGCTGCGCGGGTGCCGTGGAGCAGGACTGACGATCCATGGCATAGGGATCCAAACAAAATTACCCCCGAATGAATTTACAAGGCTAATACTAAAGGGCCGTGGTCCGAGGGGCGGGGCCTTTGATAGGGGGGGGCCACTCGCGCCAATTGCAGCTGAACCGTAATGGTTGGCCGCAGTAACCCCTAGAAACTACGGTAGCCTGCAACGAAAAAATCCTGAACAGCCCAAGGCGCTTTAATCTGAGACAGCCGGCCGGTTGCAGCTGTCAGATCGTGAACCGCGATCCGGAGGCCTCAGTTGTAGAGTTTTGGCATCAGAATAAATAGTTTAGATCACTATAAAGCTATAGCATCAACGCAACGGTGAAACCTCTTAAGGCAATACTGCGCCCCGCAGACGATCAAAAACCCGCTAAGTAATTGATTTAAGTGGTGAGCCCGCCCGGATCCGAACCGGGGACCTACTGATTAAAAGTCAGTTGCTCTACCAACTGAGCTACAGGCCCACACAGCGGCATCTAGAAACAGCCGCCCTAAGGGTCAACCCCTAATCACGTCGCAAGGCTGGATAAGTCGCAGATGCTCAACTATATGCGCCGACATGACACAGACCATCCCCTCCGGCTTACCGTTCATGAAAATGCACGGCCTTGGCAACGATTTCGTGGTGATCGACGCGCGTGACGGCGTTGTGCGGGTCACGGATGCGATTGTGATGGCCATGGCGGATCGTCATCGTGGTATCGGATTTGATCAGCTAGCTGTGATAACAAAGCGCGATGATGCCGACGCGCACCTGACTTTTTACAATTCCGACGGCAGCATTGCAGGCGCGTGCGGCAATGCCACGCGCTGCATTGCGCGCTACATTATGGACGAAACGACCAAAACCGACCTGACATTGACCACAGTTCGCGGAATTTTACTGGCTCACGACGCTGGCGGTGGCATGACCTCAATCAATATGGGCCAGCCGCAACTGACATGGCAAGAAATTCCGCTGGCACGTGATGTCGACCTAGATGCGCTACCGATCGACGGTGCGCCAATGGCGACGGGCATGGGAAATCCACATTGCACTTTCTTTGTGGAAGATGCCGAAGAAGTTGATCTGGCAGCGATGGGTGCGCTGATTGAACACCATCCGCTTTACCCCGCACGGACCAACGTACAGTTCGCGCATCTCGTTGGCCCTGATCATCTTCGTATGCGGGTTTGGGAACGCGGTGTCGGGGTCACGCTTGCGTCAGG
Source organism: Octadecabacter arcticus 238 (assembly GCF_000155735.2). Taxonomy (GTDB): domain Bacteria; phylum Pseudomonadota; class Alphaproteobacteria; order Rhodobacterales; family Rhodobacteraceae; genus Octadecabacter; species Octadecabacter arcticus. Next base: position 5,042,870 of record NC_020908.1, on the reverse strand, counting down.
TTCATCGTCGTGTGCCACAGCTGTTGCCGCCCACCGTAGGGGGCTGACAGGGCGCCGCGTGCGTATTGATCTGGACGGCGGCACTATCCATATCGATTGGCGCAATGATGGCGTCTGGATGACTGGCCCGACAGCACATGTCTTTAGCGGCGTGTGGTACCTATGAACGCCCCTAAGTTTACAACTCTTGGCTGCCGCTTGAACGCCTACGAAACCGAGGCGATGAAAGAGCTTGCAGGCGCGGCAGGCGTGCAAAATGCCGTCATCGTCAACACATGCGCCGTAACCGCAGAGGCCGTGCGCAAAGCCAAGAAAGAAATCCGCAAGCTGCGGCGCGAAAACCCCGATGCGACGTTGATCGTGACAGGGTGCGCCGCACAGACCGAACCTGAAACGTTCATCGCCATGCCGGAGGTGTCGAAGGTCATCGGCAACACCGAAAAGATGCAAGCAGCCACATGGGCTGGCATGGCCCCCGATCTCATCGGGCAGACCGAACCCGTGCAGGTGGACGATATTATGTCAGTCACTGAAACCGCCGGCCATTTGATCGACGGCTTTGGCACACGCAGCCGCGCCTATGTCCAAGTGCAAAACGGCTGCGACCATCGCTGCACATTTTGCATCATCCCCTACGGCCGTGGAAATTCGCGCAGCGTTCCAGCTGGGGTCGTGGTGGAACAGATCAAACGGCTGGTTGGCAAGGGCTACAACGAGATCGTTCTGACGGGCGTGGACCTAACATCATGGGGCGCGGACCTTCCTGCATTGCCGAAACTCGGCGATCTGGTCATGCGTATTCTGAAACTGGTGCCGGACCTGCCGCGCTTGCGGATCAGCTCGATTGACTCAATTGAGGTAGACGACAACCTTCTGTGCGCAATCGCCACAGAACCGCGCCTCATGCCGCATCTGCACCTGAGCCTCCAACATGGCGACGACCTCATTCTAAAACGGATGAAACGCCGCCATTTGCGCGACGATGCGATCAAGTTTTCCGAAGATGCCCGCAAACTGCGTCCCGACATGACGTTCGGTGCGGATATCATCGCCGGTTTCCCGACAGAGACAGAGGCGCATTTCGAAAACTCCCTGAAACTTATCGATGATTGTGCGCTGACTTGGCTGCACGTCTTTCCCTATTCCCCGCGCCAAGGCACACCCGCCACACGGATGCCCGCCGTCAACGGCAAAGACATCACAGTCCGCGCCGCACGTCTTCGCGCCGCAGGTGACGTTGCGGTTGCCAAGCACCTTAGCGCACAACTGGGCAAAACCCATCAAGTCTTGATGGAAAATCCACGTATGGGCCGCACAGAACAATTTACCGAAGTCACCTTTGAAACCGACCACCCGGAATCCCAAATCATCACCGCCAAGATCATCGGCATCCGTGAAAACCGACTCACTGCTTAGACTTCATCTTGGCCAAAAAAACTCCCGCCGGAGGCTCCTGTCATATCAACATCTCCCGTACTCTATTCATTCAGGCGCTGCCCCTACGCCATACGTGCGCGCCTTGCGATTGCCTCAGCGGGCATCACTGTAGAATTGCGAGAAATCTTGCTGCGCGACAAAGCACCCGAGTTTCTGGCCGCATCGCCCAAAGGGACTGTGCCTGTGCTGTTGGCGGACACCGTCATAGAAGAATCAATAGACGTCATGCACTGGGCCATCTCCCAATCCGATCCCGAATACATGATGCATCATATGGGTGATGCAGCCAACGCGTTGATCGCTGAATGCGACGGGCGGTTTAAGACAGCCCTCGACCGGACCAAATATGCGGTCCGCTATCCCGACATCGACGCGTCAGAAAGCCGTGCAACCGCCGCCCTCTTCATCACCAAACTTGACGCACAGCTTGACGGGCAGCAATGGCTTTACGGCGATTGCCCAACGCTGGCCGACCTCGCGATTCTACCGTTCGTGCGCCAGTTCGCGCATACCGACCTTGACTGGTGGGACGCACAATCATTCCGCCACGCGCAAAACTGGCTCCAGGCGTTCACCGCCTCAGATAGGTTCAAATCCATCATGACCAAGTACACCCCTTGGAAATTCGGCGATGACGTGATCCTGTTTCCTAAACCTCAAAGGACCGGACCCGATGCACCCCAATCCGATCTTTCGCAAAACGACTGATGCGCGCTCCTTGGCATTCGTGCGCGAACGGGCATTTGGACAAATCACCGCGATTGGTCCTGACGGATTGCTCGCAGCGCATGTTCCGGCCTTGCTGTCCGAGGATGCGCAAACACTTGATCTTCACCTCGTCCGCTCAAACCCGATTGCGCGCGCCCTTGCTGACCCGCTTGATGTCCTGCTGACAGTGACAGGGCCGGATGGCTATGTGTCGCCGGATTGGTACGGCGTGGAGGATCAGGTCCCGACATGGAATTATGTCGCGGTGGAAATACGCGGCACGTTGGAAATGCTCAGCCAAGACAACATGCGCGACGTGCTGGATCGCCAGACAGCGCATTTTGAGGATCAGTTTCCCAAACCCCAGTGGACTGCCGCCAAGATGACGCCGGTTGTCTTGGAAAAGATGATGCGCCAAATCGTCCCTTGCCGCTTGACCATCACTGACATGCAAAGCACTTTTAAACTAAGCCAGAACAAACCTGACGACGTGCGACAGCGCGCCCCTGACGCGATGGCACAAAGCAGGAATGGCATGGAAACCACCGCCCTTGCGGTACTCATGCGTGACCCACCCAACGACGACCCAAAGGAAGCTCCATGAAACTGATCATGTCCCCGCCCTCGCCCTTTGCGCGCAAAGCCCGTGTTTTATTGCGTGAAACCGGGTTAATCGACCGTGTTGAAGAAATTGAAATCACAACAACACCGCTTGCCTCAGACGCGCAAATTCTTGCCGCGAATCCCACAGGAAAAATACCTGCTCTGATCCGCGAAGACGGACCGGCGATTTACGACAGCCGCGTAATCACCCGCTATCTGGATGACATGGCAGATGCGGGGCTTTATCCGGTGACCAGCCTTTACGAAATCCTCACACTCGAAGCGACGGCAGACGCGATTATGGAAATTGCGGTGGGCATGGCCTACGACACGCGCTTTCGTCCCGATCAGCAATCACCCGACTGGACAGAAGCGCAATGGGGCAAAGCCGCACGCGCGATTGCCGCGATCAACAGCCGCTGGATGAGCCACCTCAGCGGCCCGCTGAATATGGCCCAAATCGCTGTGTCCTGCGCATTATCTTATGTTGATTTGCGCCATGACGCGCGCAACTGGCGTCACGAAAACGATGCCTTGGCAAAGTGGCAGGCCGAATTTGAAGCCCGCGACGCGATGCAGGCAACAAAACCCTGAAGATGCCAATTGCTTAAGCCAAGGACGAGACACTGCACGGGGGCCAATCGCCGCATGCTACCAGATGGGCTTGAATGATGCTGGACCTAGCGGGTACGGGCGGCTAAGAAGCGAACGGAATGAAAGTCCGTTTTGGAGGGCTTTCATCGTATTTGACGGGCAAAAAGCCCCAAAATTCGGAGATCATCAAGTGGCTAACGCAGAAGACCATCAAACAACCCGCCGCGACTTTATCTATTATGCGACAACTGGAGCTGGTGCAGTCATAGCGGGTGCCGCTGTTTGGCCGCTCGTAAATTCAATGAACCCCTCGGCGGATGTTCTTGCGCTCGCATCGATTCGTGTTCCTGTCGACAGTGTTGAACCTGGCACACAGCTGACGGTGCTGTGGCAGGGCAAGCCGGTGTTTATTCGCCGCCGCACTGAAACAGAAATTGAGGCAGCCCGTGCTGTCGCAATTGAAGATCTGGTAGACACGAATGCCGAGAACGCAAATATCGCGGGCGAAGCCGAAGCCACCGACGAGAACCGCTCATTGGTGAATTTCAGCCCTCCGAACCCCGATGGCACCATGGGTGCCCCTATCGGAACCACCGGTGAGTGGCTGGTTCAGATGGGCGTTTGTACCCACCTTGGCTGTGTGCCGTTGGGCGATGGTGCTGGTGACTTTGGCGGTTGGTTCTGCCCGTGTCACGGATCGCACTACGACACCGCGGGCCGTATTCGCAAAGGACCTGCCCCGCGCAACCTTCCCGTTCCTGTTGCGTCCTTCGTGGACGAAACAACTATTCAACTCGGTTAAGGAGAGAAACCCATGGGCGGCATTCCCCACGACCATTACGAACCAAAAACCCGCGGCGAAAAGTGGCTTGACGGTCGCTTGCCTATCGTTGGACTACTTTACACCACAGTGATGGCGCCAACGCCGAAGAACCTGAACTGGATGTGGATCTGGGGCATTGTCCTGACATTTACACTGGCGATGCAGATCGCCACAGGCGTCGTGTTGGTGATGCACTATACACCACACGTCGACATGGCGTTCAGTTCGGTTGAACACATCATGCGCAACGTGAACGGCGGTCACATGATCCGCTACTTCCACATGAACGGCGCATCGTTGTTCTTCGTGGCTGTTTACGCGCATATGTTCCGCGGCTTGTATTATGGATCCTACAAAGCGCCACGCGAAGTCACGTGGATCATCGGCATGTTGATTTTTATCCTGATGATGGCGACAGGCTTTTTGGGCTACGTTCTGCCTTGGGGCCAAATGTCGTTCCACGGCACAGCTGTTATCACTGGCCTGTTTGGTGCAATTCCCTTGGTTGGTGAAACCTTGCAAACATGGCTTCTGGGCGCTGGCGCTGTTGGTCAACCTGCTCTGAACCGGTTCTTCTCGTTGCACTACCTTCTGCCATTCTTGATTGCTGGTCTAGTGATCGTTCACATTTGGGCGTTCCACACGACAGGCAACAACAACCCAACGGGTGTTGAAGTACGTCGCGGATCAAAAGATGAAGCCGATAAAGACACGCTTCCGTTCTGGCCATACTTCGTCATCAAGGATTTGTTTGCGTTGGCCGTCATTCTGGCGATCTTCGTGGCGATCGTTGGCTTTATGCCAAACTTCCTCGGCCACCCTGATAACTACATCGAAGCCAATGCGCTGGCGACACCCGCACACATCGTTCCAGAATGGTACTTCTTGCCATTTTACGCGATCTTGCGGGCGTTCGATAACACGGTCTGGGTTGTGATCTTTGCGGAATGGATCAGCTTTGGTATCATCGACGCGAAGTTCTTTGGTGTTCTGGCGATGTTTGGCGCGATTGTCGTGATGGCGCTTGTTCCTTGGCTCGACACATCGTCTGTTCGGTCCGGTCGTTATCGTCCGATGTTCAAATGGTGGTTCGGTGTCCTCGTCGTGGACTTCGTCGTTCTGATGTGGGCCGGCGCTATGCCTGCCGAAGGCATCTACCCAATCATCGCGCTGATCGGTGCGACGTACTGGTTCGCCTATTTTCTCGTTATTCTGCCGCTTCTGGGCGTTATCGAAAAGCCGATGACACCGCCCGCGACAATCGAGGATGACTTCAACGCGCACTACGCGCCGAAGGACGATGACACACAACCCATCGTCTCTCCGGCCGAGTGAGAAAGGACCAATGAAAATGTTCCGCAAACTCACCCTGACCGCAGCTGTCGCTTTCGGCTTAGCCTCGGGCTCCGCCTATGCGGCCGGTTCCGAAACCCACATTGAGGATTTCGACTTCTCGTTTGAGGGTCCGTTCGGCGCCTATGACACCAACCAACTTCAGCGTGGCCTTCAGGTCTACACTGAAATCTGTTCGGCGTGTCACGGCCTGAAATTCGTCTCGTTCCGCAACTTGCATGACGAAGGTGGCCCTGCGCTGCCGGAAGATCAAATGCGTGCTTATGCGGAACTCTACCAAGTTTTCGACGAGACATTGTTTGATGGCGAAGGCGACTTCCGCACCGCCACACCAGCCGACCATTTCCCTGAAAGTGGTTTGTCCAACGCACCGGACCTGTCGCTCATGGCAAAGGCCCGCGCTGGATTCCACGGTCCATACGGCTCCGGCATCAACCAGTTCTTCAAAGGCATGGGAGGTCCCGAATATATCGCGACCCTCCTGTCCGCCTACGAAGAAGAACCGCAATGCGCACAGGACATGGAAACGCCCATGGACGGCTATTACAACACAGCCTTCGCACCAGGCGGTTATCCTGACGAATGCAAAGGTGACCACGGCGAACACTTGTACCCAGGGTCCTGGATTGGCATGTCGCCGCCATTGTACGGGGATGATGTTGAATTTGCTGACGGCCACTCAACGGAACTTGAACACATCTCTCAGGACGTTGCGGCGTTCCTGATGTGGACAGCTGAACCGAAGATGATGGCGCGTAAGCAGGCCGGCCTTACCGGTGTGATCTTCCTGACAGTGTTATCCGTGTTGTTGTACCTGACAAACAAGCGTCTGTGGGCACCACACAAAGGTGGCGCAAAGCGCAAAGACTAAACGTCTTTCGAACTCAAACAAAAGGCCCGTCAGATATGGCGGGCCTTTTGCGTTTCACCCAAGATAGTCGATGAACGCTGCAGGCGGATCGTTTAGGAACCGTGCCGTTTCAATCGGTTCCCATGCCTTGCCCGCAACGACCCCGATAACCGCATCAGCCACCCGCGCGGCATCCGCCGGATCATGTGTGACCATCACAACCGTGCGCCCCACCGCCTGTGCCAATTCAACCGACAGGTCCAGCATTTCGGCCTTCATTCCCGGCCCCAAGGCGCTGAACGGTTCATCCATCAGCATAATCGCGCGGTCCTGCAGCAGCGCACGTGCCAAGGCAGCGCGGCTTTGTTGACCACCAGACAACGCCGCAGGTTTGCGTGTCGCCAAGTCTTCCAGCCCCACACGGGCCAGCATATCTTCAACTTGATTTTGTACGTCGCGCGTCGGGTTCAATCGAGACCCAAGCGCAAGCGCTACATTCTGCAAAACTGTCAGGTGCGGAAAAAGATTGTTATCCTGAAATAGCATCGACACCGGCCGTTTGTGGGGTGGCAAAGCGGTGATATCCGCACTGTTCCAAGACACTATGCCCGATCGCTGTGCCACAAATCCCGCAATCCCGCCAAGCAGCGTCGACTTGCCAGCGCCGGATGGTCCGATCACGGCTGTCACTTTGCCAGCCTCAATGCACAAATCTGCCGACAAGGTATAGCCGCCCTGCACAAAAACCGAATCCCTACACCACAGCATGCGCCCGGCCTCCTTTGTCAAAAACCCAGAACAGGCCAAGTGATAGCATGACCAACAGCAGTGCCGCGCCATACGCGGCCTCCATCTGGTAGGCCCCCATCAGCTGATACATCGCCATCGGCAAGGTGCCTTGGCCGGGACGCGAGAACAAGGTGATGACACCAAGATCCCCCATCGCCAGCGCCCCCGTCAAACCCGCAGCAAACCCCATCGGTCGGCGCAGGCGCGGCAAATACACGATCCGCCATAACGCCCACCCTCGCAGGCCGAGCGATTGCCCCAATCGGCCAAAATCAACACGTGCCGAGTCTACGCCGGGTCGCAATATCCGCAGCACGAAAGGCAACGCCATGAGGACATTCACCAACATCGTCACAGGCAAGGCCACCGAACTGGGTTGCACGTAGGGCTGCACGATCAGAAACATCCCCGTGCCCAATACCAAACCGGACACGGACAGTCCCAACAACGACGCGGCTTCGCCGGCCTTAGTCGCCAATGGCAACGCCAACGCCATCGTTAACGCCACCGCGCCCAATGAGATGAGAAATGAGCGTGAAGCCGCGCCCCAAATACCAATCGGCAGATCAAACAACCCAGCAAGTCCAGCAATAAAAATTGCTAAAAGTGGCGCCATCAGAAACAGCGTCGCCAGCCCAATCCAAGTCGCGTCGAGCAGCCTTGACCCATCCCAGCGCTGCACAACCCGATCAAAGCCAGCGCCAAGCATGTCGCCGCGTGCAAGCAGCAGCGCGATAAGTCCGGCCCCAAGCCCAAGGCACAGCTGAACAACCGCCAAAGATGCCGCCTTACTAAGATCAAAATCAAATTTGAACGCCTGATAGATCGCCAGTTCAACAGTGGTTGCTTTTGGCCCGCCGCCAAGCGTCAAGGCAACAGCAAACGAGCCGATGCAAATCACAAAAATCACCGCAAATGCGCCGGGCACGATACGCCGCAACATCGGCCATTCAAGCAACCAAAACACCGGAGCGGCCAGACTTGCGGCAACACGGAACCGTTCGGACGGAATCGCAAGCCAGCCTTGCAAGATCAGCCGAACCGCCAGCGGCAGATTAAAAAATACATGCGCAAGAATGACGCCGTGCGAACCATAAATATCGAGCTTGGGCACACTCAATGGTTCCAAAACCAGATTCACAAATCCATTGCCGCCAAAAACAGAAAGCAAGCCCAGAATCGCCACGATCACCGGCAAAATGAACGGCGCTCCCATGATAGAAATCAGCACCGACCGTCCCCAAAACGATCGTCGCGCCAACGCGCGCGCGACCGGAATGGCCAATGCCACGCTGATCACGGCAGACCAGAACGCCTGCCAAACCGTGAACTGCAATGCCGATAGGTCAGCCGCAGACAAGGTCGTGAACCCACCGCCACGCCACAACACTGCCGTCACGGGACCGATAACCAGCCCCGCAACGACGAGTGCCGCGATTATTGCGACAACGCGCTGCGCCATGCTTCAATCGCTGTATCACGAAGCGCTGCGGCCTCGTTTTCATCGTAGAAAAACACCGTTTCAGGCATCGGAAGATCTTGGAACCCTTCGGGCCACTGCTCAACTGGCAAAGCTGCGGGGAACGACCAGTTGGTTGTCGGGATCATCGTCTGGAACTCTTCCGTCAAAATGAACGCCATGAACTCATCCGCCAAATCAGGCTGATCCGTCGTTGCCAATTTCGCCGCCAATTCGACCATAAAGTAATGGCCTTCCTCAAAGATTGCTGCGGACTTGGTCAGGTCGTCTTCGGCGATGATGTGGTAGGCGGGCGATGTCGTATAAGACAACACAACATCCGCTTCGCCGTCCGTAAACAGCCCGTAGCTTTCGGACCAGCCCTGCGTCACCGTGACAATCTTGGGGGCAAGCCGCAGCCATGCGGCCTCTGCCTCATCGCCGTAGACCGCCTGTACCCACAGCACCAATGCAAGCCCCGAAATTGACGAACGCGGGTCTTGGATAACGATCCGCACATCGTCCGGGGCATTCAATAAGGCCTCAAAGCTGTCAAACCCGTCCAATTTTGTGTTGTCGTAGATGAACGCCGTGTGGCCATAGTTGAACGGCAGGAAGGTGTCGTCGTTCCAGTCAATCGGCAACGTCAGAGGCGACAAATCCAGCCCGTGCGGTGCGAACATCCCACTGTCGCGGGCCTGTTTGGTGATGTCGGAATTAAATCCAATGGCGACATCAGCCTCGGTTCTGGCACCTTCCAGCAACAGGCGCGGCAACAAGTCACCGGTCTGATACTGCAAATCACATTCGCAACGTTCCTCGAACGCGGCTTCGATGCTCGGGCCTGGGCCCCATTCAGATCCGAAATAGTCGGGGGCGTAAACTGTCAATACAGGTGTGTGGCCATCCGCAAGCGCTGCTGTGCCAAACAATAGTCCTGTGACAGTGATCAGGGTGGTTTTCATGTTTTCATCCTCTCAGTGTTACAAAACGGAGAAAGGAGAATGGGCCCAAATTGATCCGGCCCGTTACCTTCCCTCCGCCGGTCTTAACCGGGTCAGGTTCTACGGGTCCGTCTTTCGACATCTCAGCCACAATGGCCCCCCGAGGTTCGTCTTAGTTAGGATGGTCCGGCGGACTTGGCAAGGGCCTGTCGCAACGCTAGACGGGGATAAAGGAGCGCACCAATGTCGATCAATTCCTACGGCCATCTTTTCCGCGTCACCACCTGGGGCGAAAGCCACGGTCCTGCATTGGGCGCGACCGTCGATGGTTGCCCCCCCGGTGTCGCGCTAACGGCACCGATGATCCAAGAATGGCTCGACAAACGCCGCCCCGGTCAGAACAAAATGACGACACAGCGCCAAGAACCCGATGCGGTCGAAATCCTGTCTGGCGTGTTTGAAGACACGACAACAGGCACGCCAATTCAGTTGATGATCAAGAACACCGATCAGCGCTCAAAAGACTACGGTGACATCGCCAACACCTTCCGCCCCGGACATGCCGACATCACGTATCACCAGAAATACGGGCTGCGCGATTATCGCGGCGGTGGTCGATCTTCTGCGCGTGAAACTGCATCGCGGGTGGCGGCGGGTGGTGTGGCCCGCGCTGCGATCAAATCGCTAGCGCCGAACGTCGAGATCAAAGGCTACATGGTGCAGATGGGCGAAAAGCACATCGACCGCGCCCGCTTTGATTGGGACGCGATTGATGGCAACGACTTTTGGTGCCCCGATGCAGGCGTTGTTACTGAATGGACAGACTATATCAACTGGCTGCGCAAGGACGATCACAACTCGGTCGGCGCGATGATCGAAGTCGTGGCGCGCAACGTGCCTGCAGGCATCGGCGCACCTGTTTATGGCAAGTTAGACACTGATCTGTCCGCCGCCATGATGTCCATCAACGCAGTCAAAGGCGTGGAAATTGGCGAAGGCATGGCTGCCGCGTCCCTCACCGGTCGTGCCAACGCGGATGAGATTTTTATGGGTAAGGACGGGCCGGAATATTCAAGCAACCATGCGGGTGGCATCCTTGGGGGTATCAGCACTGGGCAAGACATTGTTGTGCGTTTTGCGGTCAAACCGACGTCCAGCATCCTTAGCCCGCGCGCATCCATCCGCATGGATGGAACACCCACCAAGGTCATAACCAAAGGCCGTCACGACCCTTGCGTTGGTATTCGTGCTGTCCCCGTTGGCGAAGCAATGATGGCGGCTGTGATCCTCGATCATATCCTGCTGGACCGTGGTCAAACGGGCGGCGTGCGTGGGCAGATCGGCCCGCAGACCTAGTCGCGTTTCTGCTTGGCCATCTGCACTGCCAAAATACCCGCTGTGATGATCACAACGCCAATAATGTCCATCGACCCCAGCTTTTCACCGAGCAACAGTGCAGCCGTCAACACGCCAAAGAACGGCGTTAGAAAATGAAACACGGACGCAGGCGTCGCACCGATCCGGTCCACCAGCATGAACCAGATCAACGTCGCCCCAATGCCTGGAACGATCACCGTGTAGGCAAACGCCACACCCAATTGCCACGTCCAGGTGACATCGAACGTTTCAAACGCAAGCGCTGGCACCCAAAGCACCGCGCTGCCGACCAACATTTGCAGACCGACGATCATCAAAAAATTACCGCCCGACGATGCACCGCGTACTGACAGCGTCGCCACTGTCAAAGACACGACACCGATAACACAAAGGCCCAGACCGAACATATCGACCTGCCCTTGCAAACGTGCCCCCATGATCAGCGCCACTCCAACCACTCCCGCGACCAAACCTGAGACGCCAAGGGGCCTGATCCGTTCGCCAAATACCGTCCAGCTCGCGAAGGCGACCAACAGCGGCATCGTGGACGCGACGATCGCGGCAAGCGACGCTTCGATGGTCTGCATTGCCACAAAATTCAGCCCCAGATAGAGCGCATTTTGCGTCACGCCAAAAATCAACGTCGCAATCCATTGGCGCCGCGTCAAATGCCAGCTTTGGCCCATGACACGCGCCAACAAAACGGCAAAAATCCCTGACAACAAAAACCGGATCGCAAGCGCGTAAAGCGGTGGCGCATATTGCACGATCACGCGGGCCGACGTGAACGCCGAGGCCCACATGATGCCAAACATCACGCCCATAACAATCGCTTTGGTATCAATCGGCTTCATAACGTCTCCAACGAAAAAGGGCCGCCCTGTAGGGCGACCCTTTCACCAAATTAGCGGATCAGCCTTAGCCGTTCACACTGTCTTTCAGTGCCTTCGCGATGGTCATCTTGACCACTTTGTCGGCGTCTTTCTTGATCTGCTCACCCGTTGCTGGGTTGCGGACCATACGTTCTGGACGCTCACGGCAATAGATTTTGCCAACGCCTGGCAGTGTAACGGCGCCGCCGCCGGACACTTCGCGTGTGATCAGACCGACCATTGCGTCGAGCGCTGCGGATGCGGATTTCTTATCCGTACCCATGTCTTCTGCCAGCGCTGCAACAAGTTGCGTTTTGGTCATTGGTTTCGTCGCCATTTTATCTCTCCTCGTTCTGCCCGTTTTCTGGGCTTCTTGCTTAGTCAGTAAACTGCATGTCGCTACGTTCCACAACGATTAGTGCCACATTACAAGTGAAAAACCGCATATTGTAGTGAAATACCACAATATTCGCCCATTACAGGAAGGCAGTTTCCTCAAATGAGCGTAATTTTCGGCTGTGAATCCGTTCAAGTGGCATTTTGCGCAACTTCTCCATCGCGCGAATTCCGATCATCAAATGCCGTGAAACCTGCGTTTTATAGAAATCTGACGCCATGCCAGGCAGCTTCAACTCTCCGTGCAGCGGCTTGTCAGAGACGCACAAAAGCGTGCCGTAGGGCACCCGAAACCGGAACCCGTTGGCGGCGATTGTCGCGCTTTCCATATCCAATCCGATAGCACGCGACTGGGACAGACGCTGTACGGGACCGGATTGATCGCGTAACTCCCAGTTGCGGTTGTCGATGGTCGCGACCGTTCCTGTTCGCATAATCCGCTTTAGCTCGTATCCTTCAAGTTCAGTCACCGACGCCACCGCTTCTTCCAGCGCAATCTGGATTTCAGCCAGCGCGGGGATCGGCATCCAGACCGGCAGATCGTCGTCCAACACGTGATCTTCGCGCAGATACCCGTGGGCGAGAACAAAATCCCCAAGCCGTTGCGAATTGCGCAGACCCGCACAATGCCCAACCATCAGCCACGCATGTGGGCGCAGCACCGCAATGTGATCAGTCGCCGTTTTCGCGTTCGATGGCCCAACACCGATGTTCACCAATGTGATGCCAGCCTGCCCTTCGCGACACAGATGATACGTCGGCATTTGCGGCAACTTTTCGACCGTTTCCAGCGCAGCGTCCGACTCGGTGATGACCTGATTTCCGGTCGACACAAACGACGTGTAACCACTGTCAGGATCCGCCAACATTTTGCGCGCGTAGGCTTCGAACTCGTCAATGTAAAATTGGTAGTTTGTGAACAGAACATGGTTCTGAAAATGTTCAGCCTTTGTCGCGGTGTAATGCTGCAACCTCGCGAGCGAATAATCGATCCTTTGGGCGGTAAACGGCGCAAGCGGGCTGGACCCGTCAGGGTGGTGAAAATTGGTGCCATTGACGATGTCGTCGTTCGTTGTCGCCAAATCCGGTACATCGAACACATCACGCAGACTGAATTCCAATGCACCCTCTTGCGGCACGTCGACCTCACCAGACACCGCGAAATGCACCGGCATCGGGGTTGTGGATACACCAATCACGACCGGTTCGTCATGGTTTTCGATCAACAGGCCAATTTGTTGCAAAAGGTAGCCTTCAAACAAATCGGGCCGCGTTACGGTCGTTGAATAATCGCCAGGTCCCGCGACGTGGCCAAAACTCAGACGCGAATCCGTCTGCGCATAAGTGTAGGTGCGGATCCGAATCTCAGGATAGAAGGCGCGAAAACGTGTTTCTGGTCGCGCGCCCGTCACGTTCTCGGCGAATGTCTTAGTCAGGAACGCCGCCGCAATCTGGTAAAGCTCCCGCAAACGTTCAACGGCAGCCCGTGCATCCCTGAATTCCTGTGCGACTGGAACTTCGGGGGAGACAACAGGCAGATGTAAATCTGATCTCATCATAGGGTTCGCCTCCAAATATTTTTATTCTTATGTCTGTGTACGCAAAAAGCCGCAGAATGAACTGCGGCAAGCATTGTCATGTGTGCGTGTGTATTCATGCACCATAATGCCACCAGAATATGACACTCTGCAAGACCTCGCCCAAACGTCATGACAATGTCGCTTTTCCACTAGTAAGAGCCGTACCTCTCGTGTTGGGTGGCAAAAAGGGGAACCGCCATGACCGACACCAACCTGAAACCGAACTTGTCGAACTGGCAGGAACGCGTCGACCTCGCTGCGGCCTTTCGTTGGACGGCGCGGTTGAACATGCACGAAGGGGTCGCAAACCACTTCAGCTTTGCCGTCAACGACGACGGAACACAGTTTCTGATGAACCCCAATCAAATGCATTTCAGCCGCGTTAAGGCCAGCGATATGATTATGGTGGATGCCAACGATCCCGAAACACTGTCCGGCCCCAATGCCCCCGATCCGACCGCATGGGGCCTGCATGGCGGCATCCACCGCCATTGTCCGCATGCGCGTTGCGCCATGCACGTCCATTCGATCCATGCGACTGTTCTGGCGACGCTCAAGGACAGCCGCCTACTGCCCATAGACCAAAACTGCGCGACATTCTTCAACCGCTACGTGATTGATGATCATTACGGTGGTCTGGCTTTTGAAGAAGAAGGCGAGCGGTGTGCAGGTTTGCTGAGCGATCCAAAACAGAAAGTCATGATCATGGGCAACCACGGCATCATGATCATCGGCGCAACCGTCGCTGAAACCTTCAACCGTTTGTATTATTTTGAACGCGCCGCCGAAACCTACATCCGCGCTTTGCAGACCGGCCAGCCCCTGCGCGTGCTGTCGGATGAAATTGCCGAGAAGACGGCACAAGAACTTGAAGATCACCCAGAACAGGACGAACGCCACCTCTCCGAACTCAAGGCGATCCTCGACGACGAAGGATCTAACTATGCCGCCTAGGCTGTTCTTTGAGAATCTGCGCGCATGGACCAGCACGCGCCGCCTTGGACGAGGAAACAGGCTCTAACACTGCCCAATTTTCCAATTCCAAAAGGTGTCTGATATGACCGTCTATGGCTTGACTGAAGAACACACAATGATTGCGGACACTGTCCGCAGCTTCGTGGAAAAGGAAATCTACCCGCATGAAGACCTCGTCGAACGCACAGGCGAAGTCCCGCGGGAGATTGCGGATGAGATTAAGCGCAAGACGATCGAGCTTGGATTTTACGCCTGCAATTTCCCAGAATCTGCCGGTGGTGCGGGTCTAAACCACGTTGAATTCGCACTTGTCGAACGCGAACTGGG
This sequence comes from Octadecabacter arcticus 238, assembly GCF_000155735.2. GTDB lineage: Bacteria > Pseudomonadota > Alphaproteobacteria > Rhodobacterales > Rhodobacteraceae > Octadecabacter > Octadecabacter arcticus. Next base: position 5,027,783 of record NC_020908.1, on the reverse strand, counting down.
TCGCGGGTCGATGGCGCTGAACCACTTTTTCGGGCGACCCCAGAACATTCTGATGGCCTGCGAGGGCGAACAGATCGAACGCTACCGCGATCCTGCCGTGCGAGGTGAACGGATGGACGCCCTCGCGATGACAGAACCAGGCGCGGGATCAGACGTCCGCGGCATGAAATGTTCGGCCGTGCGCGATGGTGGCGATTGGGTCCTTAACGGCACCAAACATTTCATCTCCGGCGCAGATCACGCTGATTTCTTGATCGTCTTCGTCGCCACGGGGGAGGATCAAACCCCGCGCGGCCCCAAGAAGCGTATCACCACATTCCTTGTAGATCGCGGCACGCCCGGCTTCACAATTCGCGACGGGTACAAATCCGTGTCCCACCGCGGCTACAAAAATATGATCCTCGATTTCGACGATTGCCGTTTGCCCGATGCACAGGTTTTGGGCGAGGTCGACGGCGGCTTTGCTGTGATGAATGAATGGCTTTATGCGACCCGGATCACTGTCGCGACAATGTCTGTGGGCCGCGCACGCCGCGTCTTTGATTATGCGCTCAACTACGCCGCAGAGCGTGAACAATTCGGCCAGAAGATTGGTAAGTTCCAAGGCATCAGTTTTCAACTCGCCGATATGATCACAGAAATCGACGCGGCAGATTTGCTGACACTTGCCGCCGCTGATCGACTCGATAAAGGACTGCCCGCCAACCGTGAAATCGCATCTGCAAAACTCTATGCGTCAGAAATGCTTGGCCGTGTGACCGATGCGGCGATTCAGGTTCATGGCGGCATGGGTCTCATGGACGACTTCCCGCTTGAACGCTTTTGGCGCGACGCCCGCGTCGAACGCATCTGGGACGGCACATCCGAAATCCAACGCCACATTATCAGCCGCGAAATGCTGCGGGCACTTGGTGCATGACGCGCACCTTATCGAGACTACTTCGCCCCAAAAGCGTCGCCGTGATCGGTGGCGGCGCATGGTGTCGCGCAGTGATCCAACAACTTCTCAAGGCGAACTTCAGCGGCGATATCTGGCTAATTCACCCCACCGTTGATGAGATTTGCGGGTTGCCCGCCCACCCATCGTTGCACGATCTGCCGAACATACCGGACGCCGCATTCATCGGGATCAACCGCGATGCGACGATAGATACCGTAGCTCAGCTGTCACTTCTCGGCGTTGGAGGCGCCGTCTGTTTTGCCAGCGGCTTTGGCGAGACCGACGACGGCCAAGACGCAAACCGCAGTCTGCTTCAAGCCGCTGGCGATATGCCATTTCTTGGTCCCAACTGTTACGGGATGATCAACGCTCTGGATGGCGTTTCGCTTTGGCCGGATCAGCATGGGTGCGTTCCCGTTGATCGCGGCGTAGCGATCCTGACGCAAAGCTCAAACATCGCCATCAACCTCACGATGCAACAGCGCGGCTTACCGATCGCCTTTGTCGTGACGTGCGGAAATCAGGCGCAGTTGTCAGAGGCCCAGATCGCCGATGCCTTGCTCGATGATCCTCGTGTCACAGCGATTGGCCTTCACATCGAAGGGTTCGGTGATCTTCCAGCATGGCAGGCCCTTTCCCGCAAAGCGCACACAAAAGGCATACCGCTGGTCGCATTGAAAGTCGGGAAGTCCATCGAGGCGAGGAACGCGACAATCTCGCATACCGCATCATTGGCTGGCAGCGACGCAGGCGCCAATGCACTCTTGGAACACCTCGGTATCGCACGGGTGGATGACCTGCCAACTTTGTTAGAGACGTTGAAGATCCTTCACGTTGCCGGCCCCCTCCCGTCTGGACAGATCGCATCGATCAGTTGTTCGGGAGGAGAGGCGAGTCTGATCGCCGATATGGCATACGACACGGCCCTGACCTTCCCCCCTCTGACAAAGCTGCAAGAAACACGCCTCCTGGCAGCGCTCGGCCCCAAGGTCGCATTGGCAAACCCGTTAGATTATCACACCTACATTTGGCGTGACGTTGCGGCGATGACGCGTGCCTTTTCCGGCATGATAGTACCTGAAATCGCAATCACATTCCTGATCGTGGACTTCCCACGTGGCGACATATGTGACCCGTCAGATTGGGAGTGCGTGATACAATCAGCGTTAGATACCCGCGCCGCAACAGGTGGGACAATTGCCATGGTCTCGACCCTGCCCGAACTCATGCCCGAACATGTGGCACGCCGCCTTATGGCAGGCGGTATCATCCCGATGGGCGGTATTCGTGCGGCTTTGGCCGCGACAGAAGCCGCTCACCTGCGCGCACCAAGTCCAGCAGACCTGATCGTTCCGAGCAAATCAATGCCAGCCGAAACGATATCTGAGGCAGACGCAAAGCGCGCTTTGCAAATGGCAGGCGTCACAGTCCCCAAGCTCTTGACCGGCGACCTCGAAACGCTCGCCAAATACGCCGACATCCAACACGGCCCGTTCGTGCTTAAATCCACCGGAGTCGCCCACAAAAGCGAGGTGGGTGGCGTTGCGCTGTCCCTGACCAATGGTGACGCGGTGCGCCAAGCTGGCGCAAAGATGTCGTCCACCACGTTCATCCTTGAAGAGATGATTGCGGACCCTGTTGCAGAAATTCTCATCGGAGTTGTAAAGGACCCAGCCCATGGGTTTGTCATCACAATTGGTGCTGGGGGACTTTTTGCTGAACTGCTGAAAGATACCGCATCCATTCTAATACCTGCGTCCCGCGATCACCTTAAACAGACACTAAACCGGCTGAAATTGGCGAAAATTCTCAACGGATATCGCAACCAGCCCGCTGGAAACATCGACGCGCTGCTTGATGCCGTTGAGGCGATCCAATCCTACGTTCTTGCCAACCTCGACACCATTGAAGAGGTTGAAGTGAACCCGTTCATCCTCACCCAGACCCGTGCGGTCGCCGCTGACGCCTTGATAAGGAAATGCAATGACTGACCCGATCAGAACACGACGTGAGGGCGCGATCCTCGAAGTTACGCTGGACCGCCCCAAGGCAAATGCAATCGACCTGACAACAAGCAGAATTATGGGCGAGGTTTTCGCCGACTTTCGCGATGACCCCGATCTACGGGTCGCAATCCTCACGGGGGCGGGGGAGAAATTCTTTTGCCCCGGATGGGACCTCAAGGCGGCAGCGGACGGTGACGCGGTTGACGGGGACTATGGCGTCGGTGGATTTGGGGGATTGCAAGAATTGCGCGACATGAACAAGCCCGTCATCGCCGCAGTGAACGGCATTTGCTGTGGCGGCGGATTGGAATTGGCGCTGTCAGCCGACATCATCCTCGCGGCCGACCACGCGACATTCGCGTTGCCTGAAATCCGGTCCGGCACTATCGCAGACGCGGCGTCCATAAAACTGCCCAAACGCATCCCCTACCACATCGCGATGGAGCTGTTGTTGACAGGTCGGTGGTTCGACACGACCGAGGCGCTCAATTGGGGATTGATCAATCACACCTACCCAGCCGCCGATCTGATGGCGCAAGCTTGGGATATGGCGCGGGTGTTGGCGTCAGGCCCACCGCTGGTCTATGCCGCGATAAAAGACGTCGTGCGCGACGCTGAGGATTCGAAATTCCAAGACACGATGAACCGCATCACCAAACGCCAACTGGCGTCGATAGATCGGCTCTATTCCAGCGATGATCAGCTTGAAGGCGCACGTGCGTTTACGGAAAAACGGGATCCCGTCTGGAAGGGCCGCTAGGCCAAAAGCGTCTTTATCCGCCGAAGGGCAAATCCGTAACCATCTGTCCCGAAGCCCGCAATCACACCGTCTGCGCGGCCCGATACGTAGGAATGGTGCCTGAATCGTTCGCGTTTGTGGATATTGGAAATATGCACTTCCATCACCGGACCCTCGAAGACATTCAGCGCATCCAGAATCGACACGGACGTATGGCTTAACGCGGCGGGATTAATGATAATGCCTACCGCGACTCCGCGCGCTTCTTGGATCCAGTCCACCAGCACGCCTTCGTGGTTGGATTGGCGCGCATGAACGTCCAGCCCCAGTTCAACGCCCAATGCGGTGCAAGACGCCACAACATCGTCGAGCGTTTCAGAGCCATAAATCTCTGGCTGGCGTTGCCCCAAAAGGTTCAGATTCGGGCCGTTGAGAAGCAGTATTTTATCCATGAGCAACCATCCTTCATGACCACCATTATGGCAAGCCCTCAAGCCTTTTTGAATTGGACAAGACGTGCGATGTCGTAGCGATGTGACAGGTCGGCCTTGTCGCTGTAGGTGCGCACGTCTTCAAATGTAAGGTCGACAATTTGTGGGTCTATCTTGGCGAATAGCACCTCAAATTCTACACTTTGGTAGTGCTGCGCGTTGACTGAAATGACGAACAGACACCCCTTCTCAGCAATCTCCAGAAGCGGCAAAATTCCCTCGGGTCCAACATGGCCCAAGGTAAATGTGCCCGCACTTACGATTCCGCGATATCCGGTCAAGCCCAATGGCTCAGTCACGTCAGCTGCGATCAAGTTGCGGTAAACACCTTTGCCCTTGGCGACGCGCAACATGTCTTCCGACAGATCAAGCGCATCAATCGGCCCAATGCTGACAGAGGTGGTCGCAGGATTTCGGACCAGTAGTTAAGGTGGATCAACTTGTGAAAGAAGTGATCCCAAATGACGAAACGAAAGAACCATTCGTCCCTCGCTCGGCAGTCGATACGCATTCACTGAGTATCCGTATTGGTCAAGCTGGATATTCGCCCCATTTTCGCTGATCCCGTAGAAGGGCATTTGCGGTGACAATCAGCTTTCGCATAACGGCTGTGATCGCCAGCTTCTTGCATTTCCCAGTCGATATCAGATGTTCGTATTTTGCCTTCATGTCTGGATTGAAGCGTGTAGCAACAACCGCTGGCAGATAGACTGCGCGCCTGACGCTGGCGCGACCGCCCTGGATGCGTTCCTTGCCTTGCCACTTTCCCGATTGCCTCGATATGGGTGCAAGGCCCGCCAGCGCCGCTGCTTTCTTGCCACTCAAATGTCCGAGTTCGGGCATTTCGGTTAATATCGCACAGGCTGTTACCTTTGCGATGCCCGGAATGCTTGTAAGAATCTCGGCGCGTGCAGCGAGATCTTTGTCTGCCGCAACGATGGCATCGATTGCCTCGGTAACTTGCGACAAGTCACGTTCGATCTGTTTCAGACGTCGTTTGATCTGCTGGGAAGGCAAGACGTGCGTCGTTGCGGCAAGTCGTGCCTTTGCTGCGGTCCGGTCCTTGATCAATGCCAGCCTGGCTGTTGCCAGCTGCTTGAGATCATGAAGTGTTTCGCTTTTGGGTTGGTCTGCTCTCAATTCCAGAAGTGCGCCCATTTTGGCTAATAGCGCAGCGTCCACCCGGTCCGTTTTGGCCAGCCGGCCGTTCGCGATTAGTCTTGAACCGATGGCGACCAAATCGCTCACCTTCGCAGAACCGGCGGGCCTGACGCGGATTGACCCGTGCAAAGCTGATCCCGTGTTGAGCCAAGCCCGTTTCGATGCACCTGTGATAAATGCCTGTTGCTTCAAAAATGACGCGGGAAACTTCTGTTTTTCTCGCCCAAAATGCGAGTGCCTTAGCGCCAGCTTTGTCATCGCAAAACTGCCTGTGCTCTCGCGAGGACAACCAATAAGCGTCCAATGTGTCTTTCGAAATGTCGATCCCAATGGTATCTTCCATGTGTCTCTTCCTAACCTTGTCTTGTCATGCGGGCCCAAAGCCCAAGGATGCCCAGCGATCTCCGACCCACGGTCCGAAGTCAGGGAGCGATACAGCTCTTTGGACAGCTTACGGGGCTACTTGATCAGCGCCTGAATGACGTTGTGGCTGTCTTTGTTGCCAACCTTTGCCAGCATCACGTAGCGCGTGCTCCGTTCGACCAATGTTGCGATGAAGCTGTTGCCAGATCCTGCGATGAGCTCACCCTCCCAATGACCAGGCACGGCCCGATCTTCCACCTCGGCTGGCCTGTCAAGGATCGATATTGCGTCGTTGAACCATTGACCGGCAGGCGATTGCGCAGCAATCACCGGGAGGTTGGCCCAGACCACTACGCTTCATGGTGGCATGGCGAGATCGGCGGATGGCCCGCGTTGCCCGTAGATGCGCTAGTAATTCCTTGAGACCTCAGCATAACCTGTTGTTTGGGTTCCCGTTGGTCATGTGTTTCCAAAAGCTGCCTGTGTTTACGCTCTTAGGTGTCTGTAGCGTTGGGTTTCAGGCGTTATTTTTTGATTTTGGTCGCACTTATCCAGTGGGTTCCGGTCTGGCAGGCCGTAGAGCGCCAAGAACTTTGCCCCCTTCGCGATATTATGGGCGATGGCTGCCAGGCCGAACAGGGTCAGGTTTTTAGCCAGCCCCCTCAGCCGCGTTCGAGCCAATCCATAGCGGGATTTATAGGTGGCAAAGGGGCGCTCGCCGCCGGAGCGGATCACGGCAATCTCTTTGTTGCGGACCAAATCCGCTTTGGACAAAGGGTGGCCCCGATAGCCCTTGCGCTGCACTTGATCATCAATACCAAACTGCGCCAATTTTTCGCGTGTGGCTTGCGAAGAATAGGCGGCATCCGCGTAAAGCGCTGCCTCGTCGCCCAGCAATAGCGTGTCCCGTTCGGTACTGTCATGGGCATTGCCTGGTGTGACCGTTTGGCGGTGGATGAAGCCATCTTCGTCGACGCCAGTGTGGACCGAGTAGCCGTAGGTGGACTTTATATTACCGCGACTGTCGGCCTTTACGTGCCAGCCCGCATCCTTGTCGCGCGTGGGTTCATCATTGGCGTCTTTGCCGTACCCCGACTGCGCCGCTTCAACCGGAGTGGCATCGATGATATTGATGCGACCTTCAGTCATGATGATATGTTTTGCTTCAAGTTGGCGGTTCACTTCGCCCAGTAAAACCTCCCACAGGCCCAGTTCCATCAACCTCGCCCGAAAGCGCCCAATGGTAGTGGCGTCAGGGACATCCCCACCCAATTCGAGGTGACAGAATTTCCTGAACAACAGATCGCGAAACAGGGACAGAGCCAGCTCAGCATCACTCAAGCGATATCAGATGCCCAGCAATGACGCGCGGAGTAAAGTCAGCAATGGATAGCTCGGACGGCCAGTCTTGCTGGCATAGATTTCGGCCATGATTTGTTCGAGCTTTACCCAGTCCAAAATCGCCTCGGCACCGTCCAACCCTTGCAGGCTCGCATGCTCAAGATCAGCGCTGGTAATGAAGAGTTCGGGTTGGGTGGAAAATGGCTTCTGCATGGCTTTAAAATAGCAAAATTAAACCTTCAGGGGAATCCCAGACTTATGCAGAGGCCTCTCCTTCTAAAGTACGCCACGAATTTGGATAAAAAAGCTTCGGCAGATCGTCGTGAGAAACGCGCTTGTTCTCATCATCGGGATGTTCTCGCATCAGCCAACCTGCGATTTGTTGCGGGGACCACATGCGGATCAGCTTAGTCGATATCGCCCCCTCTCACACATGCAAGCATGTGTTGCCGGGCAGTGGACAGAGATAGGCGTTGCCTGCCAGCTTGCACAGCTTCGGGCGGTGAGAGCGATCCCAGGCTGCGACATCTGAAGGCGCGGCACGATAGTCTTTGATCCCTCCGTTGCGCCGGACTTCACGGCTGATTGTGGAGGCTGATCGCTTCAAACTTCGTGCGATAGACCGCAGGGACACCTGCGCTCGAAGGCCCCTCGATATCTCCTCTCGATCGATCGGGGTTAGAGCAAGCCGCGACCTGATGCGGTCCGCAGGACGGATGCTGCCAGTCCGCTCAAACAGCGGGTAAATTGATGATGACCCCCGATCAAACACACGGCCAATCGAGCTCATCGACTCTCCACGTTGCCATCCACTGCCCGGCAGGCGATGCTCAGCATCGCTGAGAGGGTCCCAAATCTCCGACTTCTGCTTGTCCGTGAAAAATACGCGGCGACGATAGGCCATAACTTATACCAGCGGCCAGAATATCTGACTCATTTTTTTGGTTTTAATTTTTGGTAAACTCTGAATCAATGACCTCCATAGATTGGGAGGTGCTCATGGGTGGAGCCATAAAAATTACGCGCACGGATATGTCTGCGAAAGATTTGCGCCGTGCGGCAAAGCGAACCAAGGATGGGCGGGTTGTACGGCGACTACTGGCCATAGCGCTGGTGCTTGATGGGGTGGATCGTGAAACGGCTGCCCGCAGCAGTGGTATGGATCGACAAACACTTCGGGATTGGGCGCATCGCTTTAACGCAGAAGGCATTGAGGGGTTATCGGATCGGAATGGCAAGGGGGCAAAACCACGGTTGTCGCCCAAGCAACAGGCGCAATTTGTGGCGTGGGTGGAGGCCGGGCCCGACCCAGTAAAAGATGGCGTAGTACGATGGCGTTGTGTCGACTTGCAGGCTCGTGTTGAAGAGGAGTTCGACGTGAAACTGCATGTGCGTACGATTGGGAAATATCTAACCAAGCATGGCTTTCGCCGCCTGTCTGTGCGTCCAGAGCATCCGAAAACTGATCGCGAAGCGCAGCAGGCTTTTAAAAAAACTTTGCGAGCCTCGTAAACGATACTCTGCCAGAACATGCAAAGGGGAAGCCTCTTGAAGTATGGTTCCAAGATGAAGCCCGCGTTGGACAACAGGGGACACTCACCCGTAAATGGGCCAAGCGTGGAACTCGCCCGCGCGCACCCCGTGATATACGCTTCAAATGGAGTTATATCTTTGGTGCCGCTTGTCCCGCACGTGGTACCGCCGCAGGTCTCGTCCTGCCCTACGTCAACGCCGAGGCTATGGGGCTGCATCTTGATGAGATCGCAAAAGCTGTCGCACCCGGCTCACATGCCTTGCTGATTGTTGATGGGGCGGGGTAGCATGGCGCAAATTGTTTACAGGTGCCAGATAAAATTACGCTCGTTAAGCTGCCACCGTATTCACCAGAACTCAACCCCATGGAAAACGTCTGGGCTTATCTGCGAGCCAATAAACTCGCAATCACAGTCTTCGACACCTATGACGAAATACTCGACAAATGTGCACAAGCTTGGAACTTCTTTGCGAACGACCCAGAGCGAATAAGTTCAATCACAGATCGAGAATGGGCAAGGGTCACTTAATTCGGCCGTTGGTATTACACTCCATCTTTGGCTAAAGACTAAAGTGTTCCGTCGACCCATTGAAATCGCCGACCACGCCCGCCTGCACCGGTGTAAACCCGCACCACTTCGCGCGGGATCAAATAGCCCTGCGCATCGCTGAAATAATCGTCGTAGGTATCAGCCCAAGCTACGTACAGCCGCTTGGTATCCTGCGGCGTCTTCAGCGCATAAGCGCCCTCTAGATTTAGATCATGATCTGTCATGATTAGATCATAACACACCTTGCACCGCTCGACATCTTGCGCGACCAAGAGGCATGACAAAAACTCTCCTGTCCTTTGGCCACGGCTATTCAGCCCGCGCGCTTACAACGCTCTTGCCCGATGATTGGCGCGTGATCGGAACGACTCGCAGTGAAGATAAGGCCGCCGCGCTGATGGCAGAAGGGATCGAGCCGCGCATTTGGCCGGGTGCGGACCTCACGCCAGCGCTTAAATCCGCAACACACCTGTTGATTTCTGCCGGTCCTTCCGAGGCCGGCGATCCAGTCCTTAACGAATTGCGCGACGAAATTGCTGACCGTCGCGACCAATTTGAATGGGTTGGTTATCTGTCTACGACAGGCGTTTACGGCGATCATGACGGGGGCTGGGTCGATGAGAACACGCCCCTCAGCCCGTCTACGAAACGCGGTCAGATGCGGGTGGACGCCGAATTGGCTTGGCAATTGCTCGGCCTGCCACTTCATATTTTCCGACTTGCAGGAATTTACGGACCCGGTCGTGGGCCATTTTCCAAAGTGCGCAACGGCACGGCACGGCGCATTATCAAAGACGGTCAGGTCTTCAGCCGTATCCACGTGGCGGACATCGCCCAAACGCTTGCCGCTTCCATCGCGCAACCAAACCCGGGTGCGATCTATAATCTGTGCGATGATGATCCAGCCCCGCCCCAAGACGTCATCGCACATGCCGCTGAATTGCTTGGCCTGCCAATCCCGCCAGAGCAAGATTTCGCCAATGCTGATCTGACGCCAATGGCGCGTAGTTTTTATGCCGAAAGTAAAAAGGTTCGCAACGACCGGATAAAAACCGATCTCGGTGTAAAATTGACTTATCCCGATTACCGCGCGGGCCTTGCCGCGCTTCTGGCGGCAGAAACCGGAAATCCATAGTGCGCGACTTGCCCTTGGGGAATCCAATAGCCATATGAATTTCAACCAAGGGGCCATTGATGACAGTACGAGAGAAGACCGCGCAAATTCTGGCGACCAATTGGGTCCAAAAAATGATTATTGGCGTTATTCTGTTCAATGCAGTGATTCTTGGCTTAGAGTCTTCAGACACAATCATGAACAACGCGGGCACGTTGATCGACACGCTCGACACGATCTGTCTGTGGATTTTCGTGCTCGAAATTCTGGCAAAACTCTTTACGCAGCATTTCCGCTTCTTTAGGTCTGGCTGGAATGTCTTTGACTTTGTAATCGTTGGAATTGCACTAATCCCTGCGGCGCAGGCGTTCTCGGTATTGCGCGCGCTTCGTATTCTTCGAGTGCTTCGCGTCGTCTCAGCAGTGCCAAGCTTGCGCCGCGTCGTAGAAGGGTTTTTGACCGCTTTGCCCGGCATGGGCAGCGTGTTCATGTTGATGTCTCTGATCTTTTACATCGGGTCGGTGATCGCAACAAAATGTTCGGCGAAACGTTCCCGCAATGGTTCGGCAGCTTGGGCCATTCCGCCTGCAGCCTGTTTCAAATCATGACATTGGAAAGCTGGTCGATGGGCATCGTGCGCCCAGTGATGGTTGAGTTCCAATACGCATGGGCGTTCTTCATTCCGTTCATCATGGTCACGACTTTTGCGGTGGTGAACCTGCTTGTCGGCCTGATCGTCAACTCAATGCAAGACGCCCACCACGAAGAATCAAACGCTGCAACCGACACCTATCGCGACGAAGTCCTTGTGCGTCTTGAAGCGATCGAAAAGCGCCTACCGAAGCAGCCCTAGGCGCGTTTGCCAATCACGCCGACTCCCAAAACATCCAGCACTTTCGCCTCGATATGTTCAGCGTTCATGCCTGCAACTTCATACATTTCGCGCGGGCCCGCTTGGTCGATGAAGATGTCTGGAAACACCATGGACCGAAATTTCAGGCCGTGATCGAACACGCCTTCTTCGGCCAGCAATTGCGCCACATGTGACCCGAACCCGCCGACTGCGCCCTCTTCGACGGTGATCAGCGCCTCGTGATCGCGGGCCAACCCAAGGATCATTTCACGGTCTAACGGCTTGACGAACCGTGCGTCCGCAACCGTCGGCGTGATACCTTTCGCGGCCAGCGCTTCGCAGGCTTTTTCAACTTCTTGCAACCGTGTGCCGAACGACAAAATAGCAACCCTAGACCCTTCGCGGATCATCCGGCCTTTGCCAATTTCCAGCGGCTGCGCGTCATCGGGAATTTCAACACCGACACCTTCACCACGTGGAAACCGGAACGCGATAGGTCCGCTGTCATGGGCCACAGCTGTCGCGACCATGCGCGTCAACTCAGCCTCGTCAGCGGCGGCCATCACGACAAATCCCGGAAGGTTCGCCAGAAACGCCACATCAAACGATCCCGCATGGGTCGCGCCATCAGCGCCGACAAGCCCGGCGCGATCAATTGCAAACCGCACAGGCAAGCGCTGAATGGCCACATCATGCACGATCTGGTCGTACCCGCGTTGCAGGAACGTCGAATATATCGTGCAAAATGGCTTCATCCCACCCGCCGCAAGGCCGGCACAAAATGTCACCGCATGTTGTTCGGCAATTCCGACATCAAAACAACGCGACGCAAACCGTGACATGAACCGATCCAAGCCTGTGCCGTCTGGCATCGCCGCCGTCACCGCCACGATCTTGTCGTCCTTGGTCGCCTGTTTGATCAGGCTTTCCGCAAACACCGACGTGTAGGATGGCGCATTGCTCGGCGTCTTCTTCTGCTCGCCCGTGACAACATCGAACTTCGCCGTCGCATGACCGCGATCCGCGCGATTTTCAGCGTAGCCCTTACCTTTTTTAGTGATCGCATGGATCAGGATCGGCCCCGTTGCGCGGGTTTTCACGGTCCGCAGGACCGACAGTAATTGTTCCATATCGTGCCCGTCAATTGGCCCCAGATACGAAAAGCCCAACTCCTCAAACAAAGTGCCGCCAACGGTCATATGCTTTAACATGTCCTTGGCCCGCCGCGCGCCTTCTTGCAAAGGTCCGGGCAAGAACGAAACGGCACCTTTGGCCGCCGCCTTAAATTCCTGAAACGGATCACCCGCATAAAGCCGCGACAAATATGACGACATCGCCCCGACGGGCGGTGCAATCGACATTTCATTGTCGTTCAAAATTACGATCAGACGTTTCTTTAAATGCCCTGCGTTGTTCAATGCCTCGTAGGCCATGCCCGCAGACATTGCCCCATCGCCTATGACCGCAATCGCGTCGCCACCCTCACCACCCAAATCCCGCGCAACAGCAAAGCCGAGGGCGGCAGAAATCGACGTGGATGAATGCGCCGCACCAAAGCAATCGTAAGGCGATTCAGACCGCTTGGTGAACCCGCTCAACCCGTCCTTTTGACGCAAGGTGCGGATTCCGTCCCGCCGTCCTGTAAGGATTTTGTGCGGATAGGTCTGGTGGCTCACGTCCCAGACAATCTTGTCCTTGGGCGCATCAAAAACCGCATGCAGCGCCACGGTCAATTCAACTACACCAAGCCCGGCCCCCAAATGTCCGCCGGTTTCTGACACAGCCGAAATCGTCTCTGCCCGCAACTCATCGGCGAGCGTGCGCAACTGCAAATCGGACAACCCGTTTAGGTCACTCGGCAGATCGATCTGATCCAAAAGCGGGGTCTTTGGTCTCTCAGCCATATCAGGCCATCCTTCAGCAATTACAGTTCAAGACGCTCAATGTGTGCGTTGCACGACAAACCGCGCAGCAGCCTTCAATGTGTTAGCCGCCTCTCTATAGACATCTAATGCATCACATGCTTCGTCCACTAACTCAACTGCGCGGCTTTTCGCCCCATCCAGCCCTAAAAGCGAGACAAAGGTGGCCTTACCCGCAGCATGATCCTTCCCGACGGCCTTACCAACCGCCTCCGCGTCGCCTGTTACATCCAGAATATCGTCGGCAATCTGAAATGCACGGCCCAGCGCACGTCCGTACTGGCGCATTGGCATTTCGTCCGCGCCAGCAATTCGTGGCCCTGCCGCACAGGCCCATTCAACCAACGCACCAGTCTTTTTGGCCTGTAAACTTTCAATCTCACCCAGCGTCAGCGCCGCAGCCGCCGACTCCGCTGCGATATCCGCGGCTTGCCCGCCAACCATTCCGCGCTCACCAGCATCAACAGCCAACATATGCGCCAGAACGACCTTCGTCTCTGGCGTGATATCTGCCAGCATAATCAATTCAAACGCCAAGGCCTGCAACGCATCACCGGTCAGCACCGCCGTCGCCTCGTCCCACTTGCGGTGCACCGTTGGCTTGCCACGTCGCAGATCGTCGTCATCCATACAGGGCAAATCATCATGGATCAGGGAATAGGCGTGCATCGCCTCGATTGCGCCAGCAATCGGTGCCGCGATCCGCTCCTGAACGCCGTGTAAACGCGCGCCCTCAAGAACCAGAAACCCGCGCAACGATTTTCCGCCACGCACTGCATACATCATCGCTTCGGGGATAGGTGTTTTCACTGGCCGCACGGCTGCCGCGATTGCTGCCTCAACAACCTCTGCGGCATACTTCAACGCATCTTTCAATGCATCAGCCATCCAAAGGTTCCGTACCCGTCGGTTGCCCGTCACCATCCAAAGTCAACTTAGCGACCTTTTCTTCGGCCTCTTTCAGCTTCGCCTCACAGCGTTTCTTCAAGGCGGCCCCGCGTTCATACAGCGCAATAGACTCGTCGAGAGGAACCTCGCCACGCTCCAACTTGCCGACTACCTGTTCCAGCTCGCGCAGCGCGTCCTCGAAACTCATGCTCTTTACGTCTGCACTCATCGCGCGCGCTCCTTTAATGTGTCTACATGCGCCCGCGCCGAACGGCCCAAGGCTTCAAGATCATAACCGCCCTCAAGCGCGGATACCACACGGCCTGAACAATGCTTGTCCGCCAGATCACATAGCTTGCCAGTGATCCACGCGAAATCGTCCTCATGCAACATCATCCCCGCCAATGGATCATCCGCATGCGCATCAAATCCTGCCGATATCAACAAAAGCTCCGGCTTGAACGCTTCAACGCGCGGAAACACCTCGCGCTCCCACGCGGCCCTGAATTTGGCCGATCCACAGCCGTCCGGCAGCGGCACATTCACAACATTGCCGACGCCAGTTTCATGCGCCGCCCCCGTGCCGGGGTACAATGGCATCTGATGGCTCGAACAGAATAGAATCCGCGCATCGCCTTCAACCAAATCTTGCGTACCATTGCCGTGGTGCACATCAAAATCCAATATCGCAACACGCTTCAACCCGTGGAATTCAAGGGCATGCTTGGCCGCCACTGCAACAGAGCCAAAGAAACAGAACCCCATCGCAGTCTCGCGCTCTGCGTGATGTCCAGGTGGGCGCACCGCGGCAAATGCATTACCAGCTTCGCCCGCCATCACCAGATCGACAGCCTTAACGACACCACCCGCCGCACGATACGCTGCCTCCAATGTGCCAATAGACATATGCGTGTCAGCATCCAACGACCGCCACCCCTCGGACGGGGCCGCTGCTTTGATCGTATCAACATGCCCCTTGGGATGCGCGCGCAGTAAATCGTCATCCGCAGCCAACGGCGCGTCAACGCGCAGCAAATCCATACCAGCCAACGCGCCCAAAACCGCATCCAACCGCGCCACTTGCTCGGGATGTCCTTGCGGCGTTACGTGATCGTAACACGCCTTATGCGTAATCAATGCAGTTACCATCTCGGCCCCCTCGTCATTGCCTTTGTCTCATAAATATTCCCGCCGGAGGCATACGTCTCTTAATCAGGCGCCAACATATATCCCGCACCCCGCACCGTCTGCAGATAGCGCGGCTGTTTAGGGTCCGCCTCCAGTTTGCGGCGTAACCGTGTGATCTGCACATCGACAGCACGCTCTTGCGCCTGTCCGCCAGATCGACCCAAACGATCTACCAAATCCTCACGGCTTATCGCTTCCCCCGGCGTGGTCGAGAATATTTTCATCAACTGAACCTCTGTCGCGGTCAGCCGCACCAAATCCTCGCCGCGCCACATCTCGCCGCGTTCCATCTCATAGCGCAACGGCCCCAGATGCAGCACTTTGGGCACGACACTTTCGGCTTCCGATGGCGGCACGCGCCGCAAGATCGAATTGATCCGCAGCAATAATTCCTTGGGTTCAAACGGCTTGGCCAGGTAATCATCTGCCCCCGCCTCAAGTCCCGCGATCCGGTCACTAGTCTCCGCCTTTGCAGTCAGCAACAAAATCGGCGTGTCGCGTTCACGGCGCAGATCAGCGCAGAGCGTCACGCCGTCTTCACCGGGCATCATCACATCCAGCACAAGCATATCAAAATCCAAGCCCGCCAAAATCCGCCGTGCATGGGCTGCATCGCGTGCGGCCGTCACGAGGAACCCGTTGCGCACCAGAAATTTCTGCAACAACACGCGGATACGCTCATCATCATCGACAATCAGCAAATGTGGCTGTTCACTGTGCATTGTGTTACCCCTTCAGGTCTTTCAACGCATCATAACGATTGCGCATGTCTTCATCCATCATCGCCTCAAGCACTTGCCTGAACCCTGTCACGGCCTCAGGCCCCGCGGCGCGGTAGGCGGTGCGCATCCGGTCGCGCTGGGCATCCGACAATTGCCGCTCCAACGCTTCGCCGTCTGGCGTCAAATACAAATGCCGTTCCCGCTTGTCGCGCTTACCGACTTCATTGCGGACCAAACCATCCATAACCAATGCCCGCAACACACGGTTAAGCGATTGCTTTGTAACGCCCAGCATCGCCAATAGATTATTGACTGTCGTTCCGGGGGATCGATGAATAAAATGCACCGCTCGGTGGTGTGCCCGCCCATAGGCAATGTCCGCTAAAATTCGATCCGGGTCCGCTGTAAAGCCGCGATAGGCGAAAAACATCGCCTCAATTCCCTTGCGAAGCTGTTCATCCGTTAGGAACAACAGCGCGTTGCCAGTGTCTCTTCCGCTACCTTCCATCTGAACGTCCCTTCACATTTGCAGTCATAATACGTCAGCTTTGTTGACATTCCAAGCAGGCATCGGTATCGAATCACAGGTTGCGCGCAATAAAGTGTCCACACCGGACTTAAATGCGTAATATTCGCAAAACTAGGGAGGCTACTACATGGCTGGTGCTTATGATGATCGTGATGGCAAAATCTGGATGGACGGCGCGCTTGTCGAATGGCGCGATGCCAAAGTCCATATCCTCACCCACGCCCTGCACTACGCCTCCTCCGTATTCGAAGGTGAGCGTTGCTACAATGGCAAGATTTTTAAATCCCGCCAGCATTCCGAACGTTTGCTCGCATCCGGTAAGATGATCGACTTCGATATCCCCTACACAATTGATGAAATCGAAGCTGCCAAACAAGCCGCACTTGATGCTAATGGCCTGACAGACGCCTACGTGCGTGCCGTTGCATGGCGCGGTGCTGGTGAAGACATGGGCGTCGCGTCGTCGCGCAACCCCGTGCATATGGCCGTGGCCGTTTGGGAATGGGGCAACTATTACGGCGATGCCAAAACCAAAGGCGCAAAACTCGATATTGCAAAATGGAAACGCCCGTCACCTGAATGTGCGCCGTCCCAAGCCAAGGCTGCTGGCCTCTACATGATCGCCACAATGTCCAAACACGCCGCCGAAGCGAAGGGCTGTTCGGACGCGATGATGTATGACTATCGCGGCTACATTGCCGAAGCGACGGGAGCCAACATCTTCTTTGTCAAAAACGGCGAAGTCCACACGCCCACACCTGACGCCTTTCTCAACGGCATCACCCGACAAACGGTTATCGGCATGCTGCGCGACAAAGGCATCACCGTGATCGAACGCCACATCATGCCTGAAGAACTTGACGGGTTTGAACAATGCTGGCTCACCGGCACCGCGGCCGAAGTCACACCCGTCGGACAGATCGGAGATCACAAATTCGAAGTCGGCACCTTGGTCAAAGATCTAGCTGCCGAATACGAAAAACTGGTCCGCGTCTGATCGAAAGCTAAACGGTCCGCCCGCGTTCAATCCTCAGATATTGAACAAGACGCCCGTTTCCTGATGTCCGCGCCTGCTCAAACGTCCGACGCCGTGCTGCTTGAACCAGCCGGCGTCGGTAAAGCTTCAAAAACACCGCCGCACGTTTGTTGGTCTGTGTCGCTTGGGGTTGGTCAGTGATATGTCGGGTCATGGCAGTTCCTCCTCTATCGGAAGGGTCATATCACACTTTGGACGAAAATTCACCCTACCGCTACTGCAGCCCCTTTGCCCTCACCTTGCGCCGCGCCGTCGCATCGTCGCCCAGCGCCCGTTCACGCAGCACAATGATGACCCCTGCAGCAATCACAAACGCCGCGCCAATCAGCATCGCCATTGTCGGCACTTCGTTGAACCAAAAATATCCGATCAACACCGACCACAGCATCGAAATATAGGTGAACGGCGCCAACACACCTGCCTCGGCGAACCGATAACTCGCCGTCAGCAAAATCTGTCCAAGCCCGCCGATGACCCCAGCCCCAATCAGCAACGCCAGTTCAAATCCATTCGGCCAAACCCAGCCAAACGGCAGCGTCAGCAAAGATAAAACCGTCGCCGTCGCCGAAAACCAGAACACAATCGCCGTGGTGCTTTCGCTGCCCGACATGCCCTTCACAAACACCTGCGCCAAGGCCGCCAGACACGCCGACCCCAACGTCAACCCTACACCCAAGGCCTCATTTGTCCCCAGACCGACGCTCAAACGTGGTGCCACGATAATAACTACGCCGACAAAGCCCAGCATGACCGCCGCGATGCGGACAAAACGAAACTTCTCCCCCAAAATAATCGCCGCCAAAACAACCATCAGGATCGGTGACACAAAACGGATCGCGGTCACCTCAGGCAGCGGTAAATACTTGAGACCTGCAAATCCCAACCCCATAGCGCAGGACCCAACAATTCCCCTCACAGCGTGATTGCGAACGGATTTGGTGCGAATTCCCGCCATAATACCCCCGTGTGACACCAACCAGATCAAAACGATCGGCATCGCCATAAGGGATCGGAAAAACATCGCCTCACCGGCAGGCACACGGTCCGCCGCCTTGATGAACGCAGACATAACGGTGAACACGGTTATCGCCGACATCATCAAAAAGATGCCCCGCGTCACATTGTTTTGGATCGCTGCCGTCATTCTTTTCCACCCAACTGCGCCACCGCCCAAACCGCTGCATCCGCGACCTCCGCGGCAGGATCGCCCGTTAACGCCGCGGCTGCATCCGTCAACGCCGCGTCACCTGAATTACCAATCGCATACAGCACATTGCGCACAAACCTGTTCCGCCCGATCCGTTTCACTGGACTGCCCGAAAACATCGCCCGAAACGCGCCATCATCCAAAGCGACCAAATCACGCAACGGCGGTGCAACCAGTTCAGGCCGCGCCGCATACCGGATTTCACGCGCCTCAACTGCAAACTTGTTCCACGGGCACACCGCCAAACAATCATCACAGCCGTAGATCCTGTTGCCCATCAAAGCGCGTAGGTCTTCCGGCACAGGGCCTTTATGCTCAATCGTCAAATACGAAATGCACCGCCGCGCATCGAGCTGGAATGGCGCCGGAAAAGCATTCGTCGGACAGATGTCCAAACACGCCGTGCACGACCCGCACTTTTCAGCCTCAGCTTTGTCCGGCTCCAAATCCAAAGTCGTGAAAATCGAGCCGAGGAAAAACCAGTTCCCAAGCTCGCGGCTCAACAAATTTGTATGTTTGCCCTGCCATCCCAGCCCCGCCGCCGCCGCGAGCGGTTTTTCCATCACAGGGGCAGTATCGACAAAGACCTTGATTTCGCAACCAGCCTCATCAACCAACCACCGCCCCACGCGCTTCAATCGCTTCTTCACCAAATCATGATAATCGCGGTTCTGCGCATAAACGCTGATCGCCGCGCGGTCCCGCTGCTCCAAAACCGCCAACGGGTCATGTTCAGGCGTATAAGGTTCCGCCAACATCACAACCGACCGCGCCTCTGGCCACAATGCAGTCGGATCACTGCGCCACGCCATCCGCTCCGCCATCCAAGCCATCTGGCCATGATAGCCTTCATCCACAAACTGCTTCAAACGCTGCGGCAACCGAGGCACGCTGTCAGGGCGGCACACACCAAAGCCAGCGAATCCTTCTTCTAACGCTTTGGCACGAAGCCGATCCTTCAACGACTCTGTCAAACTAACGGCCCCGTCTTTGCTTCAAAAATATCCCGGGGGGAGTCCGTAGGACGGGGGGCTGGCCCCTCTTTGATCGGACAGGCGAAGCCTGTTCGAAACGGCCTAAAAATCCAGATCACTATAATGCGACGGCTGTGGAAAGCCTGAAATCTGATCTGCCAAAATCGAGCGGAACGCAGGCCGTGACTTGATCTTCGCGTACCAGTCCTTAACGATCACGCTCCGGTTCCAGTCCACATCCGACACATAATCCAGACACGACAGATGCGCGGCAGCGGCAAAATCCGCCAATGACAACTCATTGCCCGCCAGCCAGCGCCGCTGGTCCAACAGCCAATGCATATAATCGAGGTGGTATTTTATCGCCTTGCTTCCGGCTTTCACGTTGGCGCTGTCAGGATATCCCGTGCCCATAATCTTGCGAAAAACGCGTTCGCCCATCAGCTTGTTCGTCACTTCGGAATTAAATTTATCGTCAAACCACGCCACCAAACGGCGCACCTCATATCGACCGTCCGCATCGCTCGGCAGCAACGACGGCGTCGGGTGCGTCTCTTCCAAATATTCACAAATTGCGCTGCTCTCGGCCATCAATCGATTGCCCATTTTCAACACCGGCACCTTGCCCGCAGGGTTACGGCGCAGAAAATCTGCATCCTGTTCCCAGAATCGTTCTTCAACCAGCTCGACCTCGATCCGCTTCTCGGCCAGCGACAAGCGCACTTTGCGCGAAAAAGGTGACAGCGGATAATGGTAGAGACGGTTCATCAAAGGCCCCAGATAAAGACTGCCCCTTCAATGCCTCAACAGACGAGCCGTTACAATCCCAGCACGCTACTCAAAACAGGCCGCGCGACCATCCGCTCGAATTGTAGCGGCGCCGTCAACGATGCTAGCGGCGCGGCTGCGAATATAAGACGTCGGCTGGGATGCGGACCGCGTTTTCGGGCTTGGCAGGATCGCAGCAAGCCGCGCGGCTTGCACGGGCGACAATTCTGCCGCCGTGACACCGAAATAATGTATCGCTGCAGCTTCGACACCGAACACCCCATCATCAAATTCGGCCACGTTCAAATAGACCTCAAGAATGCGCTCCTTGCTCCAGACCGCTTCTACTAACGGCGTTATCAATGCCTCCAGCGATTTGCGAAACCACGACCGCCCCTGCCACAAGTACACATTCTTCACGACCTGCTGGGAAATTGTCGAACCACCGCGATTTGCGCCGTCTTCCAACGCGGCTTGAATCGCCGTCAGATCCAGCCCCCAGTGGATGCAAAAATCCGCGTC
The DNA here is from genome assembly GCF_000155735.2 of Octadecabacter arcticus 238. Classification (GTDB taxonomy): domain Bacteria; phylum Pseudomonadota; class Alphaproteobacteria; order Rhodobacterales; family Rhodobacteraceae; genus Octadecabacter; species Octadecabacter arcticus. The sequence continues at coordinate 5,006,935 of NC_020908.1, read as the reverse complement.
CTCTGCTGCAACGGCGGACCGCGCCATCACCGGCGCAATGTCGTCCATCGCCACCCATATCTGGTTCACACCACCGACGCGTCGGCTTTCAGAAAACATGTACGGAGTGGTTGGTGGGTTCACGACGCTGAACGTTGCCGTCAGCAAAACTGCCAATGCGATCATAGTCAAAATGCCTCGAAAAATATATTTTATCGCCCGCCGCACGAACAATCTCGGGCGATCACGGAGCCGGATGGGGTCCTTAACAATTTTGCGTGTTTTACGAGCCATGGCGCTATTCATCGCAGCACCAGAGCTCGGGTCAAGCATGCAAACCTACGCCGCATGCAAAATGTCACCACAAAGCACCTTAGCTTCTTGTCCGCCCAACACAGTTCGCGCGGCTTCCCAGCCCCGATCGACCAGCCCGATCATTTCCGGGAACAAGTGCTCTATCTCTTCGCGCAACGCATAATCCTGTAAAATATATTCGCCGGGATAGAAGCTTTCCGTCGGAACACCTTCGGCAAGCAGCACTTCGTGGCGATCAAACATCAGGTGGTGATAATCAATATAACGGCGCGGTGCGCGATGGATCGTGTCGGCGTTCAACAAATGGGTTGCGGCAACCAAAACTTCAGTTTCACCAAAAAACAATTCGGCGCGCCAGCCGGACACCAGAATCTTATGTTGCGCAGACACCAACAGTTCACGCACATTCCCAATCGCACCTGGCGCGAACCGGATCGGCGCCCGTTTGTCCAATGCAGGAACACCGCGGCTGCCATGCCACCGCACGGGCTGCAAACCATTGTCCAACGTGCGCACGAGGTCGCCAACCTGAATTTGCTCCACAGGCGTCATCCCACGATCAGTTTCAATCAATGTGCCAGCTGTAAAACAAGGCGGCCCAAAATCGCCCACATCCAGCGGGCCTTGTGTCGTCACTGCGCTCGCATTCGATAGGTTTCCGTTTTGCAACGCCTGACCGTCTGTCGGCGTAAAGACCTGCGTCCCATTCGACAAATAAAACGTGGTGCCCTTATAGCTGAATATCGTGCCCCCAACGTCGACGTTCACAACGTCGCCGGGCCACGATGACTGAATGTCAAAACCATTGATCGAATCGTTGTTAAAGCGATCAAGATCCCCGTCATCGTTCTCATCCGTCAACGTGTAGTTGACAAAATTCAGTGCCGTCCCAGTCGGCGGCGGACTGTATGGATCGATAACGTAAAACTGGTCTGTATAACTCGTCGGCATGACGCCCTCCGCACTGATGGATTACAGTGCAAATATGCTTCCTCAATTGGTCCAATTTCAGGAAAAAAGGTAACTCCCAAGGACCCCATCGGATATCGGGTTTTGTGTTGCCCTTGCGACGTTAGGGCCGAGCGATGATCTGTTGTGGTGATAGGGTGAGTGTTTCGAGGATATTGCCCCCGTGTTTTCTGACCGTCGAGATGACGGATCTGATGTCAGCGAAGACCTGCGCGCCCTCGAGGGTGCGGAAAGTTCCCGAGATTTTCATGCGCAACTTCATCATGCGCAGGTCCCGTTCGGCCTGATTGTTGGTGAAGGGAACTGTGAAGTCCGTAAGGAACCTTAGGACGTCATCACGGTAGTCGCGCAAGCGGACCAGAAGGTTATGGCCTGGCCGCCTGGCTTTTCGGCCTCGCGCACCAGTGCGTCTAGCCAGTGGGTCTTGTCGCTCATGGAAGGCGAGGCCCTCGGTGAGGATCGCCATGTATTTGGTGAGGATGCCGTGGTGAACCGACGTGGGGAGTTCGGGAAACTCGCGCTGTATCTTATAAGACGAGCGTCCCTTGATCCGCATCATCACCTTTGACAAAGCTATCTGAGGCGGGACCGATATGAACATGTGGACGTGATCGGTCGACAATACGCCCGTCTCAATATGCACGCCAAGTTCTTGGCATGTTTGGATAATGATTTCACGGATACGCTCACGCATTTCACCGCGCATAACTTTGTATCGGTATTTTGTTGTCCAGACGACGTGAAATCGGTGATAAAATTTGGTATGGCTTCCTGTGGAATAGATCATAATCTTCCCTCTCATTTTTAAGACCCTTACCGCTTCGCGGGGTCTTAAAAATGAGAGGGAAGATTATAGTACATTACGCTAAAGCGGACCGGCTGGAAGCCGGTGGCTTTAATCCCGTTTGTGGAAAGTCAACGTCTGCAATGCTCACCTGCTCAGGAATGGAACCTCGGCGCGTAAATGCCGTCGACATGTTCTCAATCACCGCGCGTTTCCATGTGCCGATCTGGGTCGGGTGAACGCCGTACTTCTTCGATAACTCCGCCATCGCCATTTCTTCGCGGATCGCTTCAAGCGCAACCTTGGCTTTGAAATCGGGCGAGTGGTTCTTTCGTTTCGTCATTTTGGACCATCTCTTTCACAAGTTGATCCACCTTAACTACTGGTCCGAAATCCTGCGACCACCTCTGTTTAGCTTAAAATTGGTGCGTGGATAAAGGTGACGTTCCTGGTTGAAATGGTTGTGAACTGAGGCGTGGACGGAGACGAAGTTTTGCAAACTTCGCGTTCGGCGGAAGCGCAGCATGGCTCGCTCTCTTCGTCGAAAAGGCTGGTGGGAATTCTCAGCTCGGTTATTCAGCCAGCGCCCAGTTTCCTGTTTGTCTGCGTTGCCAATGACCTTCATCGCCGCGCCGAAGGAACGTAACTGAACTTCGTCCCTGTTGCCGGACATTGGGGTACTTTACCCCAGTCCGTGAAAGGGGCACCAAATGGGACAACATCGACGCAATTATACAGACGATTATAAGGCAGCTGCAGTTGAGCGGTTATATGAGCCTGGTGCGACGCAAGGCAGCGTTGCCAAGGAGCTTGGGATCACTGGGACGCAGCTGAAGACGTGGCGCTTGGAAATTGAGGCGTTTGGCTCAGTTGAAGCCAAACGGCGTCAGCAGGCGGATGCGGCTGAATTGCTCCACCTTCGCAAAGACAACAAGCGGCTTGCTGAGGAAGTGGAGATTTTGCACAAAGCATCCGCTTTTTTTCGCGGCGCGGGCGGTGAAACCATGACGAACAAGCGTGCTTTCGTCACCGCCCATAAAGCTCAATACGCGGTTTCAATATTATGCCGTCTTCTAGAGATATCCCGGGGCTGGTTCTACGGGTTCCCAGCCAGTCAGCCTGCACGTGATCAGCGTCAAGCTAATCGCGACGCTCGGGATCAGGCGTTGCTTCCCAAGATAAAAACCTTCTTCAAGGCCAGTAAGAAATGTTATGGATCAAAGCGTATTCACCAAGACTTACTGGCGGATAGTGAGGTCGTCTCCGAGCGCCGTGTTGCGAGAATAATGAAGGAACACAAGGTGTCCCCGCTTCTTCGCAAGCGTAGAAAGCCAATCACAACGGACAGCAATCATAAGCTGAAGCCATCCCCAAACTTGTTGGAACAGAAATTCCACAGCCAGACGCCTAATGCCGTTTGGCTGGCGGATATCACCTATATCGACACGGACGAAGGCTGGCTTTATCTGGCTGGCGTGAAGGACATGACCACGCGTGAGATCGTCGGTTGGGCGATGGAGGATCACATGCGTGCGGAGCTTTGCTGCGCCGCCCTCGAGATGGCTCTGGGACGCAGAGGCCCGGTTCCGGGATTGATACACCACTCCGATAGGGGCGGCCAATATGCTGGCGGGGACTATCGCAAGCTGATCAAAAAGGCGAAACTCACTCAATCCATGAGCCGCAAGGGCCAATGCCTCGACAATGCGCCGATGGAAAGCTTCTTTGCTTCATTGAAAAAGGAGATGGTTCACCAGCGGCGCTTTAGAACACACGCTGAGGCCAAGGCCGCCATCTTCGAATACATTGAGGTCTTCTACAACCGCCAGCGCCGTCATTCAGGCGTCGGCTACAAAACGCCAAAACAGGCTTTCGAAGATATGACTTGGAAAATGGCAGCATAGGCTCAATAAGCAAACTGTCCGGAAAACGGGACGAAGTTCATAACTTGTCGGTCACGGTGACATATGGTCGACCAAAGCGCTTCATTGTTTTCCTGAGAAATTTCAATGCTGCCTTGCGATCACGGCGCTTGGTGCTGTCAGACGAATGCGAACCAGTCTCAGTGGGCTGCCAAACGCCGGAACCTATGCTGAACAAAGTTGACGCCACTCAGCTAGAGCGGCGGCGCGGTTCAGCTTGAAATTTAATCGGCTGTAAAGGTGCCGCTCCGCGTTGAAATGGTTGTGAACTGAGCCGTGAACGGCGGCGAATTTCTGTAAAGTTCGCATCCGTCTAAAGCGAAGCATAGCCCGTTCTCGCCATCGAAATGGCTGATGTGAATTCTCAGCCCTGTTGTTTTACCAGCGGCCGGTTTCTTGCCGATCAGCGTTGCCGATCTCCTTCATCGCCGCGCCGTAGGAACGTAACTTGTCGGTGACAAAGACATGTACGCGACCATGACGTTTCATTGTTTTTCTTGGGAATTTCAATGCTGCCTTGCGATCACGGCGCTTCGTAACGAAGCTTTCCAGGACTTCCCCTTCGTGATCCACAGCCCGCCAAAGATAGTGCGTCTCGCCGCTGATGTTCACGAACGCCTCGTCCAGGTGCCACTGCCAATTTGAATATACGCGCATCTGGCTGACCCTTTTCTCGCGGATGTCTGCGGCAAACAGCGGGCCAAATCTGTTCCACCAAAGTCGAACCGTCTTATAGCTAATGTCGATGCCGCGTTCGTGCAACGGATCCTCAACGTTCCGAAGCGATAACGGGAAACGAACATACATCATCACGGCCAGCCGTATGATCTCTGGGCTCGTCTTGAAGTAGCGAAAAGGGCTGCGTTTTGTCATCCCGCGACGCTAATTCCTCGCCCTGCCCGCCTCAACAAGTTTTCTTCTGACAGTGCCTCCCCTCTATCTCAGCCTCGTCTTCAAAACAGCTCGAGCTGAATTGGGATCGTGGCATAGCCCCGCCTGGCTTTGGTTGATTTGATCTTTTGCAATTCCGCTTCGCAATCCTGACGCGATGCAAAGTAAGTTCTCTTGCTCTGACCACCCGCCGCGCCAATGCGTCCCCATTCCCGGACAAGGCACCATTCGCCAAACAATGTGCGCATGACGCCCAGCAGATAGAACCGGCGCTGCCGCTTGATGTGATTGATCTTCTCAAGGCAAACCTGAAAATCCAGAGATGTATCATTTATCCTCATTGCGCCATCGGCGTCCCAACGATCCCAGCATCGTCCAGCTGCTCGCGATCTGGAAGGTCCCGCAGGCTTTCCAAATCAAAGGCTAAGAGGAACTGTTGCGTCGTTACGAACGTGTAGGGCGCACCCCGTCGAGGGCTACGGGGACCCGTCGCGATCAATTTTCGCACGTGCAGACGCCCAATCAGATCACGACTAATTTCTTTGCCAAATATATCCTTGAGCCCGTCACGGGTGACCGGCTGGTGATAGGCGACGGCGGCGAGCACCGCGACATCGAACTCACTGAGGTCTAGCGCTTGGTCACTCACGTTGGCAGCTGCTCGGATTACCGGTGCGTAAGCCGTGCGGGTGCGCAACATCCAAGCGTCCGCGACGCAGGCGATTTCATAGGAACGTTCCGCGAGCTCTGCTGATAGATCTTCAACCAGCAGATCGACCGAGGCCGCCTGCCCCACGACGCGTCCCAGAGCATCGCGCGAAACTGGCGACGCGCTGGCAAACAGAACCGCCTCAACCCGCCGCATCCATTCCCGCCAACGCAACTCGGGTGGCAGGTCGATCAACTCACGATCAAGATCGGGGCTATCCTTTGCCATATCAGACCCCGTACAGGCGGAACGTGTCACGCCCCGTCAATTCACGTATGGCCCCTAGTCCGAAGAGCCGGTCACAAAACCGCCGCGCCGCGCGATCCGAGTTGAGCGATGACAACGCAGCAGGTGTCACCGCGTCCAACGTCAGGAACAACGCGAGCGCAGCACCTGCCCCCTTCGCCCGCAGCTTGGGCGCGACGGCGTTCAAGCGCGCAGTCCTCTGTGCAAGATCGTTCGCCGTCCGCACAGCGTCTGCGGCGCATGCAGTCACCGCCCGATGACAGGCAAGCCGCAGGTCATCGCCTCGTTTACGCAAATCGCTGCGCTTTAAACCTGACGCGAGGAGCGGCACGATATGGCCCCAGCCTAAGGCCTTTGACAGCGCCGCATCTGCAAGGATCAGGCCTGACATTTCTGCGCGCGAGCTTTGGGTCAAAACTGCCTCCAGCACCTGCGTTGCCTGCGCGATCGGCGTGCGGGCAAGGCTCGTGCTGGGCGCATCAAGCCAACGGGCAATCTTATCTGGCGACTGCAGTGGCAAAGCCCGGTGCAACGCCTTGATTGAAACAGGCCGCTCAACCGCGCGCTGCCAGCACAGGTAGACCTCGCCTGCTGGCCCGGGTAAATCGCCAGGTCGCAGCAAGTGCACCGCGTCGCGTAGATCCCTTGCCCGTTCTGGACGGCCCGAAAAGGCCACGCAGGCCTCAGCTGCAGACAACGCCAAACGGGCGCGCAGCAAGGTCTGAGGCACGTCTTGACGACCTAGCACGAGTTGCAGTGTTGCGAGTGCGGCCCCTGACAAAAACGCCACATCTTCAAGGACCTGCGCGCGTGCAGAGGTGACCCAAGCCGGCATATGGGATACTGTTTCTGCAGCAGTGTCATGCATGTTCAGATTGGATGTCATACCCGAAGCCTAAACCATAACGGCGCTTAATACCAGAAATTACCACTAAAACCGCCGTAGCATGCTGTAGGAAGTTACGTCCAATAAGTTTGCATTATCGGACATAAAAATATAGGCTAATGAAAAGTTTCATTTCATCGGTGGATTTTCAGGAAAATGACCAAAATGTACGAAAAATCGCATTTAACGCACTCTGATAAGCTCAACGATGCTCCTGACGACGAGAGAGATCAAGAAAAAAACGATGGGATCAGCCTTCCCATACATGTCGCTGGCTCGGGCACCCTCGATCGTCTTGTCGATACCGCGCGCGATTATGCCCGCCAAGCGACGTCCGAGAACACCAACAAGGCCTATAAGAAGGACTGGGCTCATTTCTCCAGCTGGTGCCGCAGACGTGGTGCCGACCCCCTGCCCCCGTCTCCAGAACTGGTCGGCCTCTACATTGCCAACTGCGCGGCACCAGATACCAAGACCCCAGCCCTGTCCGTGAGTACGATCGAGCGCCGCCTGTCTGGTCTCGCCTGGCAATACCAGAAACGTGGCATCATCCTTGATCGTAAGGATCGCCATATCGCGACCGTACTGGCCGGGATCAAACGCAAACATGCCAGCCCGCCGGTGCAGAAAGAAGCCATCCTACGCGATGACATTCTGGCCATGGTCGCTACCCTGCCCTACGACCTGCGTGGGCTGCGCGATCGGTCTATCCTGCTTCTGGGCTATGCGGGCGGGTTGCGGCGTTCCGAGATCGTCAGCCTTGACGTCCATAAGGACGACACACCGGACTCGGAAGGATGGATTGATATTCTTGACCAGGGCGCCCTGCTCACGCTCAACGCAAAGACCGGATGGCGCGAAGTGGAAATCGGTCGGGGATCGAGCAACCAGACCTGCCCTGTGCATGCGCTGGAACACTGGCTGCACTTTGCCAAGATCGGTTTTGGTCCTGTGTTCGTCCGCACGTCCCGTGATTGCACGAAGGCTCTGGAGGCGCGGCTCAGTGACAAACACGTCGCGCGGCTCATTAAGCAAACAGTGCTGGATGCTGGCATCCGGTCCCACCTCCCCGAAAAAGAACGCATCGCGCTGTTCTCGGGCCACTCCCTGCGCGCCGGCCTCGCGAGTTCTGCCGAAGTTGACGAACGCTACGTCCAGAAACACCTCGGCCACGCGTCAGCCGAGATGACCCGCCGCTACCAACGCCGCCGCGATCGGTTCCGTGTCAACCTGACCAAGGCTGCAGGCCTGTAAGGTGTTGGCGAGACGCTAATCCTAGTTCGACCCGTCATTTTTGAGTGCTCCCAAAGCAGCGATGTGGCGGGGTAAATCGCTTCGCGAATGCAAGATATCCACAACCAACACCTCAGCAGAGCGTTCCAAGAATACGACAAAATGCTCTCCTGCCCTCACGTAGCGCAACTCCATTTCGTCATCGACAAGGATGGCACAACTACGCGATACGGCATCACCGCGCGCAAGTGCTTCGCATCTCGCGACCAGTTCGGTCTCATAGAGATCGGCCTGTCGTGCACCAAACTGCTCAATCGTCCAACGCGCGATATCGACCAAGCTGTCTTCAGCCTTCCTTGTCAGTCTAAATGAACGGGTCAAGTTCCCGAACGGCCCTTACCAAAGGCACGTCGAATGGCGTCGGCCCCGGTCCCTTCGGCGAGGTCTCCAGATTCGATCTGTGCGAGACCCAGCCGCAATCCATTTCGAAGCTCGATCAAACCAGCTTCCTCGCGCTCAAGAAGCCGTAAACCTGCGCGCAGAGCTTCGCTCGCATTTTGGTATCGTCCCGACGAAATCAGGCCTTGCACCAGCTCATCTTGGGACTCTGTCAGTACGACATTGAGTGTAACCATAGGTCTATCTCCTTATTGGCAATATATGCCAACTGGTCATCGTAATCAACAAACGCAGAGTGAAAGAACACGACATTTCCACTGATATGGACGATTTCAGTAAAATACGTTCCATCGAATGCCTGGACGCTCTTTATGCTGGATTGGATGGAAAATCCGAAGCAGCGCATGGAATGCCAAGCCGGATTGAATAAAGGGGAAGCCCGTCATTCGCTGGCCAAGGCTGTATTTGCTCATTCACAGGGTCGAATCCATGATCGATCAGCCGACGCTCAACAAAAGCGTGCCATGGCGTTAAACCTTGTTATTGCCGCTATCGTCTATTGGAATACCATGTACATGGATAAGGCAGCTCAACACCTTCTGAAGGCGGGCCAATTGGCTGATCCCAGTTTGCTCCGGCACGTCTCGCCATTAGGCTGGATGCACATCAATCTGACAGGTGATTTTGTTTGGAATTCTGGGGCCGCTGAACGCATGAATGCCCGACCATTGCACCTCAGCGCCACGAGAAAATGGGCTTCATAACATCAAATAGCAAAGGTTCCCTCTTTGTTCACGTCTAGGGTAACCCTACGAACAAACCTTGCGATGGGGCCTTGTACTTCGTAGGGGCCCAACTGCTCATTCCACTCATCTATCACGCTGGATTCATACAGTGAATCCCATCAGCCCATTTGTGCAACAAGGCCCTGCCGATGTCTCCTGACGGTACGCTCTTTACAGCAGGAAGTGGAGAACATGCCATAAAGGAATGCGAACTCGGACAAACATTGAACCGATAGTCTCAGCTAAGTGGAACTATCAAAAATATACATCTGGCCAATTTCATCGAACGGCAGAAAAGTCCCGCACACCGACGTTTGAGCCGACAAAATGCTGCGCTCTGCACGAATGGCCGCGATGACGGGCCGCGCTGCAACATTTGAGGTGGTGGCCAATGGCGGCTCAGGGCCGGAAACAGCCAACCAAACCAGCTTAAGACTCACAAAATTTCCTGCCATTTGACGGCAGTCATCTGGAGCCAGCTGGGCAGGAGCGGCTTCAAGGTTGGTATTGGACTATCACTGGCGGAGCTTCGGATCATACTGAGGACCTGTTTGTCATCGCGGCTCAGTGCTCTTTTCGGCCAAGCACCCTTGATGCCATCTACCGCCTGCGCGAAGCCTTCGGTCCAAGCTTGAAAACGTTTCGGGGGCAGGTCTCGGAGGTCTCCACCGATCTCGCCGAGGGTCACAGCCTCGTTCAGCGCGCCATATCGCAACATAACGATGTCAAAGATACGTTGAACGGAACCGTGGCCCTTCACCTCGATTCCGTCCATCAGCGGCATTAGCCACTCATTGGGTGATGAGAATTCTGGCGCGATCAAAACAGCGGTTAGGTAGCCATCAATCTGATCCGGGTTGAGCGGGCTGCCCTTGAGTAACTTGGCCAACTCGCCCTTCCGCTCAGGCTCGATGTCAGGCGGCTCGGAACCTTCATTGTCCCACTCCGTTTCATCGTCTTCCAGTGCGCGCGCCGCTGCGGCCTCCAACGTTTGCCGGAGGATGTCCTCAAAGACGGGCATGTTCTTGATCTCTCGTCCATCTTCCAGTGCCTGGCCGAGAGCGGCAAAGCTCATCCACGCGTCAGGCGGGGCGTTGCAGTCATGGCGCAGGATAAGCGCTGATCGGGCAAAGAGTTTTGCCCAGCGGTCGCGGCTTTCATGGAGATGACTCGCGACGATCTTCTTTGCGCTTGCAACGGTCGACGCCTCTTCAAGCGCTTCCATCAAAGTGGCATCTGAGACGAACCAGCTGCTAGAGATGTCATGCTCAGAAAACCAGTCTCTGCTCTTGCTGATTAACCGGCCCCGGCGATTGTCTGATAGAGCCGCGAGCTCATCTTCTGGATCAACCGCCGCGAAAAGCGCCGCATTCCCCCCAGTTTGTGGCGTTACATCGCCAATACCGAACATTGGAGCGACATCCAAGAAGCCTGGTGCTGTCACTGCACCGCGCGCCAGCCCGTCGCCAAGGGCGCAGCGAAAAGCAGGGGAAAGGTACGAAGGCGACACGTCATGCATCGTCATCATTTGTTCAAGTTGCTCAACGATGGTTTTCTGATCGCCTCTGCTTGTACATGGAATGACATAAGCGTCCTTTATCCCGTGTCCTTCCTTAATCATTGCCGCAGCCACCGCGCGCGCGCTTCCACGACTACAGACGCCTATAATGCTTTGCGAGCCGGTGCCGTCAGGAAGCGACGTCATCACTCGATGAAGCTGCCAAGGTTGCGGAATAGTTCCGCCTGAAGGTTCCCGCCGCAGCGCAGTCTTGATCAGCGCATCGAGCGCTTCGCCGTTTGACAGCCAGTTACGGATCAGGAGGAGATCGGACAGCAAGGCCGCATTCACATGCGCGCTTTCAGCAAGCAGCCCAAACCCGGTGATGGCCGCATCGCGCATCTCCGCGACAGGATCGAGCAGAAAGTACCGCCCCACGGCAATCATGCGTGGATCGCCTTGCCCGATCATCTGCGTCAGAAATGCCGTTGTCATTTGTACCGGCATAGCGCCAGCAATTTCACGTAGCGCATTATAGGTTTCAAAAGGCGTAGCCCCGTTAGGGACAAGCCCTTCCGCGAGCTCCGCGACGTCTGGAAGCTCGGGCATCTCGTCCCGTTCAAGAACTTCGAGGGTGTCTGGTGCTGTGCGCAGCTGGTCGGGAGGGGTGAGACCGGCACGGAGGTAGGTCTGGCAGAGACTGAAGCAGGACTCGGCACCAAGCTGACCCGCCTCAGCCCGCCCTGCGAGGCCCGCCGCCAAGGTCTGGAAAAAATGACTCGCCCCCGGCTCCTCATTTTCATTGTTCATACGCGCCACGTCCAAGATGCGCTCGATAAGGGAAAGACAATCATCGGTGCATTCCGTGTCAACATCTGACAGCGTGTCGACGAGCTCCAGAACTGCTTCGGGATTATGAGAAAGAGGCGCCGCCCATCGATCCACCCACAACAGCGTTCTGCCTGGATCACCTGTGGTTGGCCGATCCAAGATACAATTATCAATGATTTCAGACATCTATGCCCTCCCAACTTTTTGCTGCTGCCCACCGCGTCAAATGCAGTAACGCGATGGCCATCTCAGCACAGGTTAACAGCGGCAAGCGGAGTGCGAAAGTCGGGTTCTCTCCTGGACGGTGTGAATTCGACGTGGCTTGAATTTAGCACGCGTGGCGAGTGTCTCCTTCGACGGGCAGCGCCGCAGCCATCTCGGCCTACTGTTGAATGGCAGTAATGGGCCGATCATGTCGAACGGCATTACCGAATTGCGCAATCATCGCCTGCAATTCATGCGAGCTTTCTGTTAAAAGCTCGCATGGAACCGTAGACTAAAATCCATCAAAACTTAAGTAAAGCGCCACATCGCAAAACATGCTACTTTCATCATGCACGGTTTATGGGTATATTTATCCAATAAGCACGCAAGGATTTGTAGGTGCCGACTGTACCCGAAACCACCTAGAACAAAGGCCGCGTTGTAGGCAAAAAGCCACCGCTGACGCCTGACCAGGTATCCCTGATCCGGATGATCCCGCGCCAGGATCGCGCGCTGCGTGATCTGGCGCTGTTCAAAGTGGCCCTTGATAGCAGTTTCCAGGGCTCGGATCTGGTCAGGGCAATCGCGTTTGGCTCATGTTGTTGCCAAGTCACTGAGAATGCTGCGTAAGAAGGTGGTGTCCCAGCCTGCACGTTTGATTTTTATGGAGAGAGAGCCCTTGGATGTGTCACGCCGGAGGACGTCGAGTGCGCGGCGACGTAGAACGGCGATGTTGCCGGGACCGTTGTCTTTCCGATTGCGTGCGGCGTCCTCGCGGAAAGACACATCCAACTGCCAATGAAGGGCATTTTCGATGGCCCAATGGTCGCGGACAGCGGCCAACAGCACCTCAGGTGTGGGAACCCAAGACAGCGCGAAGTAGCGGGTCTCTGAGGTCACCTTTCCGCCCGTCTCTCTGGTCGCCTCGATGCGACCGAACCCCTTGAGGCCAGGGAATTCGTGGTATTCTGCCAATGCCTTAGCCGATACCACAACCGCCTTACGGGTTTCTTTTCTTCCATGGCCGGTATTTTCCGTAACGGCTGTTGGATCGCTTTTGTGCCCCTTGCTGAAACATCCACGGGCGTCAGACAACAGGGATTCCTGGTTACCCTTGAGGGCGAGGCACCAATCACCGCCGCCTGCGTTGATTGCGGCAACCGTGCGGCGGTTGCAATGTAATGCATCACCGGTGACCACCTTGCCCCGCAGATCGATCAACCCAAGCGCCTCTATGGCCGCGCTGAGTTCTGTGCCTCAGTCGGCAGGTACTGTCGCCAACGTCAGGCGCAGCCGCGAGGCATAGGCTGAGACATCATGCGGGTCCGTGCGCTTTCGCTCGGGTCGCGCGCACCCCGTAACGCTTTGCCGTCAATCGCGATGATATCACCGTCTTTGAGGAGCTTGGTCACATCGGCAAGTACCTTACTGAAGGCCGCATCGAGTGCCTTCGGGTCGATGATCCGGAAGACCTCCGAGAAGGTATCATGCGATGGAATGGCATGCTTGAGTTTCAGGAAGTTCCTGAAAAAGCTCTCTTTTGCACGGCCAAATGCGGCCATCTCGGCGCAGGAGGTCGATCCACATAAGACCGACACGAAGGCGATAACGAGCAGTTCACCAAGGTCGTGGCGCACGTTACTGGCGCGCGGATCAGGAACTTCGTCGAAGGCGGATAGAAAAATATGCATGGCGATGAGCACCCGATGAGAACAACCACCCATCCAGAATCCATCCCGCCATCACCTGCAAGAGCAATCCTTTACTCACTCAGTTCCAAACGCGATTCCCCTGCGGATCTGGTACGGCTGCGGGTGGCGGATGTGGCTACACCGGCAGGCGTGCTCAAGCCTCGCTCAAAACATTTAATCTCACATTGAGAACCTCAAAAGACATCTTTATTTGTGCCTTTAGGAGTGCTATTAAAAGCGCTTAAGGATATACCGGAGGACCTATGACCTACAATGTGATGGCGGACATCGCTGCGAGTATCTCGGAGCTTAAGAAAAACCCCATGGGCACAGTTGCAGCAGGGGAAGGTGCGGCCGTAGCGATTCTCAATCGAAACGAACCCGCTTTCTACTGCGTGCCTGCTGCGGCGTATGAGGACATGATGGATCGGCTTGAGGACATCGAGCTGAACGCGATAGCGGATGCACGCCAAGGCGATCCTATCGTAAGGGTGACGCTGGATGAGCTTTGATCTCGGTTTTATTGAAGCTGCGCTGAAGGAATGGCGCAAACTCGACAAGACCACCCAGTCTCGGTTCAAAAAGAAGCTTGTTGAGCGGTGCGAGCAACCTCGCATTCCATCGGCGAAGCTTTCCGGCGGGAAAGACCGCTACAAAGTCAAACTGCGCGGCGTTGGCTGTCGACTGGTGTACGAGGTCAAAGATGCGGAAATATTGATCGTCGTCGTCGCAGTTGGACGGCGTGATCGTAACGATGTCTACAACAAGGCCAGTCAGCGCGAGATACCGTAAGCCAAAAACGTTCAACAACCTGTTGGGTTTTGAATGGGGTTTGTGGCGCTTTGTAGAGCACTCGATTGTTTTCACACAGTCTGGAGCGTTTTTGGAAGGCTCTAAAATAGCCGTTGCGTAAAACGACGATGGCCCTCACCTCCCGTTATAAGATTATCATCTGCCCACGAAACTCAAGAGTAAGATACTACCTCGAACTCGATCCCATTCTCATCATCAAAATAGAACCGCCTGCCAGGTTCGTAGTTTTGGTGACTGTTGGGCACATATCCGTGCCCTTTGACTTTGGCCTCTGTTGCGTCCAGATCATCGACAGTAATACCAACATGGTTCAGACCTGCGCGTCTGTGATAGCTCTCGGCAGCAGTATCTGTATCAGTGGGTGGTGAATAAAGTGCCAGATAGGTGGTCGGACTTCCGACATGCACGGAATGCCCATCAAAGATTGAAGCGCCTTCCCAGCGTATTTTCCATCCAAACAGATCACATAACATTTCTGCGGTGGCTGCGGTGTCTTTTACTGTTATGTTAAGATGTTTAAGCTCAGCCATGATTTTATCCTTTGTAAATATCTCTACTTCATGGTGTAACTCCTCAAGTTAACTTTAGATCAAGAGGTTTCTTTGCCGTGCCTATTTCACAAGGTTTGACGATAGGGGCCGTGGCCGATCGCACCGGTTTGGCGGTATCAGCCATCCGATTTTATGAAACTCATGGGCTAGTTGCCCCGCTCAAAAACGCGTCAGGCCACCGGCGTTATGACCGCTCGGACATTCGCAAACTCAGCTTTGTGATGATAGCCCAAGAGTTAGGTGTTTCTTTGAGTGACCTTGGTGTCCTAATGCAGACCTTACCAGAACGGCGTGCACCCTCGCGTGCGGATTGGACGCGAATGTCAGCTAAGTTTCGCAAGGATCTCGATGCACGCATTACCAAAGCACAGCGACTAAGAGACACCCTGGATGGATGCATTGGCTGCGGCTGTCTTTCGCTAAAAAAATGTGAGCTCTATAATCCTCAGGATCGCGCTCGTTCGTCTGGAACCGGCCCACGTCATCTCATCGAGCCCAAAATATAGTTTTGACTTTAACATCGATAATGCTTCATCAAACCGTGCCGCAGACCTTCCAGAAACGACCGTTTGTGTCTGCGTTTCGGAATCCTTTTTTGGCCTTCATTGAGCTGAGACGCGCGCTCTTTTATAGGCCACATCGACTTCGGGAATGTCAAAACGCGCAGACCGTGATGCTACGCTTTAAATGTCCGGCCCCTGGGTGTCAGGGTGACAATAGCTCATTCAATCCGCCAGAAAGCCCATGCAACGGTGACGCGCGTGGCCGACCGTGCGTGCGGTCGAGTATAGCGCAGGCTGCAGACGACGCTGTGGTAAATCCCGAGCAAGGATCGGGATGCCAAGACGATACACGGGACGCAGAAACCAGTGGAATACATGCGTCGGCCCATCCTTAACAATTCCAGCCCTGGGCAGGCGGTCTATGAGCCGTTCATGGGGTCTGGCACCACGCTGATCGCGGCCGAGACCACAGGCCGCGTGTGCTACGGGATCGAGTTGAACCCGGCGTATGTAGATGTTGCTGTTGAACGTTGGCCTGCTTTCTCGGGGCAATCGGCAGTGCTTGATGGTGATGGGAGGGCGTTCGCGGATCTGAAAGCTGAGCGTAAAAGCCCGAGTGACGCGGCATGACCCAGTCGCGCATGATGTCTCTTGTAGAAGCCGCCACCAATGTCACCGTGGGCTATATCCTCGCCATCGTCACCCAGATTGCTGTGTTTCCATGGTTTGGCATCGAGGCTACGCTGGACGCACATCTGGCGATCGGTGTCGCCTTCGTCGGAGTGTCTTTGGCAAGGGGTTACCTGCTGCGGCGCTTGTTCGTGCGGCTTGGCAAAGGATTGCCGGGGGGCGATACATGACTGCATGAGTCGTCAAAAAGATCATAACGCGCGCCGGTCAACGGGTGGGGGCGAGGTGCTACGCACTGTCCTGCCGCATAATCTTGCGGCATCGTTAAAACATTTGCCTGAGCATGACATTATGCGTTTGACAGAGGCATTGGCTGTCGAAATGGGGAGCCGCGGGCTTACAGCAGCGAAGGAGAAAAATCAGCCGCCACGCAAAAACGCACCAGATCCTGTCCTGTCGCAATTGACCGGATCGCAGATCAGCTTGATCCGATCGTCTATCCAAGCGGGGGTGAAGCCAGCAGCGTTGTCACGGCAGTTTGGCATGACGCGTGCCCAAATTACCGCCGCCCTGAAAGCAGGCAAATAAAAAAGGGCCAGCGCGAGGCTGGCACAGTCTGAGACAGGTAAAGCGGTGCGGACAGCACCACCTTGAGCAGTTGAGGTATCATACAGGCGAAACCTCAACGGCCAGCATCCGCATACTGTAGGATTCTGCAAGAAACAGAGATGCTTGAAACAAGCTGAGTCACCGTGAAATCACACATTGGTGTTTCTAACTCGATAGACGCGCCCTCGGGGTTCGACCTTCTCCGAGGTGAGGGGTCGATTCTGGTAGGGGGCAGAATGACACCCTAAGAAAATTACTACTCGGTGTACCAGTTGAACCTATTGGATTTTTTTAACCAGTAAGCCGTTGTTTTTGTTGAGCCAGAAATTGTCCAAAACAGACACTCCATCAAATAGGACAAAGCAAAACTCACAAGCGATTGACTTTCCGTAGCAATAAGTATCCGTTCGGATCTTTGAAAATGCGTTAAGGTGTCATTCTGCTCTTTACCAGAATCGACCCCAACTACGCACTGAGATCGACGTAGAATAATACGTCACGCACCAGATAATGTGATGCTATAGATTTCATATACAACATATTGATTTGCTCCTCTAAATGTTCTACCTTCAATAGAAACTAAAGTGAGGAGAAATTCCCATGAGTGCTATCCAACAAACGGCTGCCGCGTCGGCGCCGTATAACGACTACCATCAGGCCCCAGTTACCGAAAAACAGATGGCCTATGCGCGGCAAATCGCTACACGCTCTGGCGTTGTTCTTCCTTGGGAAGTTCAGCAGAATCGCTATGCGCTTTCCCGTTGGATTGATACGCACAAAATCGCGAAGCCAACTGGTCAATTTTCAAACTATCCAACATCAAAGCAGGTTGGTTTTGCTGAGCGGATTGCGCGAATGAAACGGCGTGAAGTGCCACAGGAATGTTTCCGAGATCGTGAGATGATGTCAAAATGGATTGACGCAAACCTCTGACAAAGGTCAGTGACTCTGCTATATTTAACATAACTACTATTATGCGATAAGTCAGTGTACTCGCAAAGTTAGAATGTCCCACATCTGCAAAGTAGAAATGGCACACTTCCCTGTTGAAGCAGGATTGGAGTGTGGCTGTGGGACTGGTGATTATGAGCGAACGCAAGCTGAACCGCATTGAAGTATTGAGCCAAGTGACACAAGGCCGGATGACGGCTGTGACTGCGGCCAACGTGCTTGGACTGAGCCGACGACAAGTGCATCGATTGCTGAAGGATTTCCAGACCGATGGTCCCGCTGCGATCCGCCACAAAGCGCGCGGCCGAAGATCGAACAACCGGATCGACCCTGCGGTGAGTGAGTTTGCGGTGACACTGGTCCGCGAGAACTACATCGACTTTGGCCCGACGTTTGCGGCTGAGAAGCTGGCAGAAGATCATGGCCTGAAGGTTTCGCGTGAGACGCTGCGCAAGTGGATGCAGGACGCTGGGATCTGGTTGAGCCGCAAACAGCGCCGCACGTTCCATCAGCCTCGTTTGCGTCGGGAATGCTTCGGCGAACTGATCCAGATCGATGGATCTGATCACCATTGGTTTGAGGATCGTGGTCCGCGATGCACCCTGCTCGTCTTCATCGATGATGCGACCAGCACTTTGATGCAGCTGAGGTTTGTGACGTCTGAGAGCACGTTCAGTTACTTTGAGGCGCTCGATTTGTATCTGGCAGCACATGGCCGGCCGGTTGCGTTCTATTCTGACAAGCAAACGGTGTTCCGCGTCGCCAACCAGTCCGCCAAATCCGGGCACGGGATGACGCAATTCGGTCGGGCTTTAAACGCGCTAAACGTCGAGATTCTCTGTGCAAACAGCTCTCAGGCCAAAGGCCGCGTCGAGCGCGCCAATCGCACATTACAGGACCGTTTGGTCAAAGAGCTCAGGCTTGCAGGCATCTCGGATATGGACGCCGCTAATGCGTTTCTGCCCAGCTTCACCGAGAGCTATAACGCCAAGTTCGCAAAGGTCCCGCGCCGTGCCGACAACTTGCATCGGCCGATGAACATCGAGCCCGATCGATTGCGAGATGTGTTCGCGCTCCAAGACGAACGGCTTGTTGGGGCTCAACTTGCGTTCTCCTATGAACGCCAACGCATCATCCTTGCCGAGAATGAGATGACGCGCGGGTTGCCGGGCAAATATGTGGACACGTTTGCCTTCCCGGATGGGCGATTTGAGGTCCGCTGGAAAGGTGTCTCCATCCCCTATTCCATCTTTGATAAAGATCAGCGTGTGACCCACGCAGCCATCACCAAGAACAAACATCTCAGCGCGGTCCTGGAGCACATCAAAGCCGAACAGGACAAAGCGGCTCCAAAAAAACGCCGCGCCGGCAAGCAAGCGACGCGCTATCAACCGACTGGCAAACGCAACAACGGCTGGAATTCAAAGCTGGCTAAACGCGCGAAGGAGAAGGCCGAGGCTGCCACGCCACACGCCGCGGAATAACCACGCCCGCATGGCTGGTCCGGGCTGCGATGTGTGAGGTCTCCACCCAGCCCAGCCATGCTCCCACACCACCAAGTGAGACATTTCTACTTTGCGGAACGACGGACATTTTAACTTGGTTGCAACAGTCAGTTGTAGCTGCAAAGCGATAATGTCACCCCTGTGCAATTCAGAAATGTCACTCTCTTGTTCAAATGAACAACGGGAGATTGGACATGGGACTGGTGATTATGAGCGAACGCGAGCTAAATCGCATTGAGGTGTTGGCGCAGGTCGATGATGGACGCCTGAGCGTTCAGAACGGTGCGAACATGTTGGACGTCACGAAGCGGCAAATGTTTCGATTGCTGAAGCTATACCGGGCTGACGGTGCTGCCCCCTCCGGTATCAGACCCCAAGGTCACACACCATCCCAACGCCTCAACATCCAGTACCACTGTTCTGGATCAGTCATGATCCGCGCAGATAGGCTGTCATTGAAAGCATGGGTCATTGTAATGCTGTCGGTGTGTGGGATTGGGGCTTCGAAATCCACGTTGAACGCGTTCCCGTCTTCAGTGCGGATACCATAGGCTGGTATCATGGGTAGGTCGTATTTGAGTGCAAGCTGGGCCGCAGAGAGAGACGTAAGAGCATCATACCCAAGGAAAGGTATTCGCACACCTTCCGAATACTTCTCATCTAATAAGATTGAGATAATACCGCCATCCCGCAGATGCCGCACTAGGGCCCTGGTTCCCACGCTGCCGGTTGCCAAAATTGGCTTTCCCCCTGCTTCAATCCCCCCAAGAATGCGGCGTTCGTAATGGCGGTTCTTGTTCGGTCGATACACAGCTCCGCTTTCGAGCCCATGCATTTTGACCACGGCGCGAACAGCTTCCCATTGCCCAAAGTGGCCAGAAACAATGATCGCTCCCTTGCCAGCCGCTTGAGCCTCTTTCAGTGCAACAAGACCAGGGCCTGAGGTGTTGAATTTGTGGTGTTGGGTTTGAAACTCAGCGTCGTGATAGATCTCAAAGAGCGTCCGCCCCATTTGCATGCCCATTTTTTGACCAAGCTTAGCGCGCGCACCACGCTTCATATCCGGGAAAACCCGTTTGGCTTCACGGTCAAACCGGCGTCTTGCTGGCGGAAACCAACGCAGAATCAAACCGAATGTCGTTCCTAACCCACGTGACCGCAAATCAAAGGCGCGCCATCGAAGAACAGTCAAAGCCGACCACAAAGGAAAGTATCTGACGTGATGTAAAACTGATTTTAGAGATATGAAAAGCATGGCTCTATATGAACGGCTTAAACGGCAATACCAATTAAAAACACAGCGCGAATTCAACTCGCCAGTGCAACTTTACCCACGGTATGATGCGTGAGGCAGCGATGCCCAAGTGCTTCTCACCGTCTAAAGTAAAGGAACACAAATGCGAGCCTATCACCGCCTCACTGAGGGACAGCGTAACCAAGTTTATGCGTTGAAGAAAGCAGGTTTGAAGCAATATGCCATTGCGGATCAGATCGGCGTGAACAAATCGACGATTTCGCGGGAATTTACGCGCAACACAGGCCTGCGCGGATATCGCCCCAAGCAGGCGCATCGTCTGGCTTGCTCACGGCAGGCACAAATTTGCCGGACCCGTATCTCGGATGTAATGTGGATTAGGATTGAAAAGATGATCCGGGAGGAATTGAGCCCCGAGCAGATTACAGGTCATCTGAAAGATATTGGTGAGCCAAGCGTCAGCCCAGAATGGATCTACCAGCATCTCTATGCAGACAAGCGTAACGGTGGCGACCTTCACACCCATCTGAGATGTCAAAAGCAACGGCGCAAGCGCTATGGCAGTACCGAGCGGCGCGGTCAGATCAAGAATAGAGTATCCATTGAGAAACGCCCTGCAATCGTCGACCTGCGCAGTCGCGTTGGGGATTGGGAAGCAGATACCTTGATCGGCAAGCAGGGACACTCTGTCCTTGTGACACTGGTTGAGCGCAAAACGCGATTTACCGTTGCTATAAAGGCACGCGGATTCAACTTGCCAGTGCAACATGCTGTTTGGGCCCTAGGAATAGCTGATTTGGCGTTTTAAAGCCAAGGCATTTTCTGGGCCGGCTGTTAATCTTTTCGATGATCTTAGCCACGTCCTCATCACTCAGATCATCAATGTCTTTTCCCTTTGGGATGTATTGCCGTATCAGACCATTGGTGTTTTCGTTGAGGCCCCGCTCCCAGGAGTGATAGGGGTGCGCGAAGAAACCCTCGGCAGTCAGCTCGCGGGCAATCTCTTTATGGTAAGCAAATTCTCTGCCATTGTCGTAGGTCAAGGTGAGAACCCTTTCCTGATAGGGCCTCAGGTGATCACAGATCGCATCCGTGACAGCCCGCGCTGTTTTATTGACTGCCTTTATGGCAACGGTAAATCGCGTCTTGCGCTCAACCAGTGTCACAAGGACTTAGTGTCCCTGCTTGCCGATCAAGGTATCGGCTTCCCAATCCCCAACGCGGCTACGCAAGTCAACGACTGCAGGGCGTTTCTCAATGGATACTCTATTCTTGATCTGCCCGCGCCGCTCGGTACTGCCATAGCGCTTGCGCCGTTGCTTTTGACATCTCAGGCGGTCGTGAAGGTCGCCACCGTTACGCTTATCTGCATAGAGATGCTGGTAAATCCATTCTGGGCTGATGCTTGGCTCACCAATGTCTTTCAGATGGCCTGTGATTTGCTCGGGGCTCCAGTCTTCGCGGATCATCTCTCCAATCCCAGTCCACGCCGCATCCGAGATACGGGTCCGGCAGATTTGTGCCTACCGCGAGCAAGCCAGACGATGCGCCTGCTTGGGGCGATATCCGCGCAGGCCTGTGTTGCGCTTAAATTCCCGCGAAATCGTCGACTTGTTCACGCCGATCTAATCAGCAATGGCATATTGCTTCAAACCTGCTTTCTTCAACGCATAAACCTGGTTACGCTGCCCCTCAGTGAGGCGGTGATAGGCTCGCATTTGTGTTCCTTTACTTTAGACGGTGAGAAGCATTTGGGCATCGCTGCCTCACGCATCATACCATGGGTAAAGTTGCACTGGCGGGTTGAATCCGCGGTACAATTTAGCCTTGAAAACAAACGATAGTTTTTTTCTGGAATCTGGTTAATTAGGGCATCGCGACAGCCGCTGAATATAGATTGCCAAAAGCCAGGGTCGAAATTCCTTATGATACGATTTAGCCCCCTACCGGACTCGACCCCAACTTGCGCGTGGCATTGTCAAGTTGTTGACCATAATGCTGGTTGGTCGTAGCGCGTACCGATGATCTGCCAGAGGTCCCAGCTGCGCCTCAAAGGCCACCATTTCCCACGTTCTGTTATTTCCTACGCGGTTTGGGGTACTCTCGTAACAAGTGCCAACATGTGAGCGGTAACAGATGCAGCAAGGATATCCGATGGACTGGGACAAGTTACGAATTTTTCACGCGGTCGCTGACGCAGGGTCGCTGACCGCTGCGGGTGACAAGCTACACTTGTCGCAATCTGCAGTGTCACGCCAAATTCGCGCGCTCGAAGAATCACTGTCGACGATTCTGTTTCACCGTCACGCCCGTGGGTTGATCCTGACCGAACAGGGCGAACTGCTGTTTGATGCAACCAAATCCATGTCGCGCCGCCTAGATGTCGCCAGTGCACGAATTAAAGATTCCGCCGAAGAAGTCTTTGGCGAACTGAAGGTCACCACCACCACAGGCTTTGGCACCCTCTGGCTCGCGCCGCGTCTGCCTGCACTCTATGAAAAATATCCGGACCTGAACATCGACCTGATGCTGGAAGAACGCGTGCTCGACCTGCCAATGCGCGAAGCCGACGTGGCAATTCGCATGAAAGAACCCTCACAGGCCGATCTGGTTCGCAAAAAGCTGATGACAGTGCGCATGCGGCTTTATGCGTCGCAGGCATACCTCGACAAAGTGGGTGGTTTCGATGAAATCGAGGACATCGGCCGTCATCGGCTCATTTGTCAAAGCCCCAGCGCGTTTCAGGTGGCGGCGGGGGCGACGCTGGTTGGGCATCTGCTCAGCTATGACAAACCGAGTCTTTTGCATGTGAACAATTACTTTGGTGTGCTTCAGGCGGTACTGTCCGACCTCGGTATTGGCGTTTTGCCTGATTATGTGATCGAGGACTTCCCCACACTGGTGCGCGTTCTGCCTGAGGTTGAAAGCGGCGAAGTCCCTGTTTACTTTGCCTATCCTGAAGAGCTGCGGCAATCCAAACGCATCATGGCGTTCCGCGATTTTGTTCAGGATGAGATTATTACCCATCGCCGCCGTATTCGTGATGGCGCCGCCGCGATCGCTTAAATGCATCTCATCACATCGCTCAGGGTCGTGACCTATGCGACAAACGCATGGCGGGGATGCGTCCAAGATAGCCGTTAGTGCTTGTTCGCTTCAACTCTGCCTCATAAATATACAGGGTAGAGCGGTTTTGCCGCTTTATATCTCCCTGTTGTACTTCGCTGGGCCTTTGTGCCCGGAATTTCTTTGTCTAACGTCTTGTTCGTGTACGACTTGATGGAGAGCACCCCAAAGCGTGGGGCTGGTCCCCAGAAGCTGAAGTTTGAGTTGAAGAATTTCCAACGGTACAGGCATCGAGGAAATATGTCAGATCATCCCGAAAACGCAATTGCCCCACGCTTTGGGGTACTCTCCCCTGAGCCTTAAATAACAAAGGGCGTGGGTCTTGCCCGCGTCCCGATGACATCAAGCGGTTGCGCCGCGGTGTTCAAGTAGGAGGATATCCTCTTTGATGACCAGCTTACGCTTCTTCATATCTTTGATTTCGAGATCATCGCTGCCGGGGCGCTTTTGCTCGCGGGTGATGTTCTTTTCGAGCGATGCATGTTTTCTTTCAAAGCATTCAAGTTGCCTGCCATCTGATATCCTCCTGGTTTCAAGTCTTACTATTAAGAGATATGCATGATGCGAAGTTCAGCAAGGCCCGGGATCAGATCGGACCGTCTTGCGCGTCGCGTGCAAAGTCAGACCCTCACCCCTGCGCGAGAGGGTGGAGAAATCCGGCACCGCGATCGCAACTCCCAGCAATCCCGCCTCCGATCACGGCCGTTCTCAGCCTCGATGCTGCCCGTGATCCAACGCCCCGGGATAAACACATCGCGGAGATTCGAGACTAGGGACGCCTGGCATGGCAAGTTAACAGCGGCTACAATCACCGGAGCCGAGGCGAAGCACAAATGGGCCGCTGGAAGATGGTCATCGGCCCCAAACTGAAAGCTCGGAACTTTCCAAACCAAAAAACTGAAGCCAGGATTGGGACAAACATTCTCAACGTTTCGAAGGGACAGAGGTAACCGCACGCTCAGCCCTACGTCCCAGCTTCCTTGCCGCCAGTTCCGCAGCCCACGTCGTGGCGTTTGCTGTGCATTCGTAACAACTGACGGCTCTTGGTGGCCATCGGGTTGGAGGGCCTGCGTGTTCCGCCAAACCATGAGAAGTTGCTGGAGACGGGGCTCGCGGAACAGTAAAACAGGTCTGCCGTGGTATCATACGTGCACGCCTGCTAGTCCTGCCATGCAGACGAGGAGGGGAAGTAAAAGATGACAGCGAGAACCGCGATCGAAGCTGGTCGTACGCGGCAGGCGATCCTGACAATATGCGCGGGTGTCGCTTTCCTTTCTATGAACGACGCCATCGCGAAATTGCTGGTCGAGCGCTACGATCCGGTACAGATCGTGTTTCTGCGCAACCTCATTGCCTTGCCCATGGTGGGTGCCGTGGTGATGTATAAAATTGGGGTCTCTGGTTTTGTCTCAAACCACCTGCGTGTCCATGCAATACGCGGCCTATTGATGCTGGGAGGGGCTTACATGTTTTTCAAGGGGCTCGAGGCTTTAGCGCTGGCCGAGGCCACCGCCCTGGTCTTTTCGGCCCCGATTTTTATCACTGCCCTCTCGGTTCCACTGCTGGGAGAGACGGTCGGCTGGCGACGGTGGGGCGCGGTGCTGGTCGGGTTCATCGGTGTCTTTATCATCGTGCGGCCCGGTGGGGCTACCTTTCAACCCGCATCACTTTACGTGATTGGTACAGCCGGCCTTTATGCGCTCTTTATGATCAGCGCGCGCTTTCTTGGCCCCCGGGAGAGTATGTGGACGATGATGTTCTTCGTAATGCTCTTTCCCATGCTCTATGCCGCACCCTTAGCTTTCGTAGTTTGGGTGCAAGTGCAGGTCAGTGATTTGCCATTCCTTGTAGCGCTGGCTGTGTTTGGCACACTGGGGATCACGTTGATCGGGCAGGCCTTCCGCTTTGCGCCCGCGGCGGTGGTAGCACCGTTCGACTATACGGCGCTGATCTGGGCGTCCCTATTCGGGTGGCTGATCTGGGGTGACACCCCCGAAATGTGGACGCTCGCGGGAGCGGCTGTGATTGTGGTGAGCGGCATATTCATCGTTATTCGGGAAAGCCGACAGACAGCATAAGATAAGCACCGTGCGAAGATCCCGAAGCAAAAGCATCAGGTGACCAACTTGGCTGAATACAATCAGGGTTTGAGGCGGCGCGGTGATCTGACGGTTTGGATCAGCGATGAGGCGCTTGGTATGTGGTCGGCGGCGCGCCGAACGACACGTGGAGGGCAGCCGCGCTACTCGGACCTAGCGATTGAACTTTGTCTGACCTTGGGCATGCTTTTCAAGCAACCGCTGCGCCAGACCCAAGGCTTTATGCGCGGCATCACGGGAATACTGGGGGTTGAGATTGCAGTGCCTGATTTCTCAACCCTGTCTCGCTGGGGGAACGGCGTGATATTGCAGACGAGTCCAAGGGCGGACAAGCAAGCCGCGATACGCCTCGTCGTTGACAGTACCTGCCTGAAGATATTCGGTAAAGGCGAATGGCTTGAGGAAAAGCATAAAACCAAACGCAAACGGCGCTCTTGGCGCAAGCTGCACCTCGGTCTCGATCTTGTCAGTGGCGAGATTGTCAGCTCCGATCTGACCACAGATGAAGTCGGAGATCCAACGGCCTTGCCTGGCCTGCTTGATCAGGTCGACGGCCCGGTTGCTCTCTTTCTGGCCCCTCTCAGCGATGCAAGCATCGCCTGCCGGGCAATGGACGGCGCTTACGATGGAGAACCAACATCTGATTTGCTTGCCGCTCGGTTCGGATCGATGATCGAGGTCACGATCCCACCTCCCAAAACCGCGATCCTGAGCGCCATTGCGGGCCAGGATTCGACGGCGCGAGACTGCCATATCGCCGACATCGCAGCCCGCGGGAGGATGGCCTGGCAGAAAGCCTCTGGCTACAATCAACGCAGCCGAGGCGAAACCCTCATGGGCCGCTGGAAGGCCGTCATCGGGCCCAAGCTAAAAGCTCGCGCCTTCGAAAAGCAGAAAACGGAAGCGAAGATTGGCGTCCGCGTGCTGAACCGGATGACCGAACTCGGTCGCCCGCAATTCGAACGCACCGCCTGAAATCCGTCTCGGGTAGGGCGCGGTCCAAGCTAAAGTTGATCCGTGCAACTCGGCCATGAAAGATTAGAAATATAGTGACGCAATCCTGTGCATGACTGGCCCAGTCGCGAATTTTGTTTTAGATAATGTGGGTGTTCGGTGGCTGACCACGAAGGCGCCGCGCGCTGAGCACGTAGACCGTGAGTGTAGCGACCACCACTGCACCTCCGGCCATCATGCGTGGTGATGGCGCTTCGCCGGTGCCAAGCCACACCCAGACTGGCGCAAGCACCGTCTCCAACAACAGCAGCAAGCTGACATTAGCGGCGGCGGTGTGTCGGGAGGCCTCGTTGAGCGCGAAGAAAGACAACGGCAAGATGAGCAAGGCGCTCACCAAAACGGCCCAGACCGTTCCATCAGTCATCTGAGCTGGACCAATGATCAGCCAGCCAGAAGTGCCCGACGCCAGCGAACCTAGGCCAATCACCAAGAGTAGCGGCAGGCTGGGGTTGTGGCGCAATATGACGAAAGTCAGTGCGAGGGCGAAGGCGACGCCAAGCCCGCAAGCTGCTCCGGCAAGGGCATATGCGTCCAGAGCGTCCTCACCCTTGTCAGTCACGGCCAATGTCAAGCCCACCATAACCAGAGTGATGGCGATCCATGTCGCGCGGGTTGTAGTTTCGCCATAAAGCTGCCGGGCCAGCAACGCTGACCAGATTGGCACAGTAGCGACGCCTAGCAGAACCGGCGCGAC
The DNA here is from genome assembly GCF_000155735.2 of Octadecabacter arcticus 238. GTDB lineage: Bacteria > Pseudomonadota > Alphaproteobacteria > Rhodobacterales > Rhodobacteraceae > Octadecabacter > Octadecabacter arcticus. The sequence continues at coordinate 4,979,843 of NC_020908.1, read as the reverse complement.
CGGCGCTATTGAAATCCCCATGGGAAAAAGCGTCGTGTTCATTACTTGGCATGCGATCACGATGAGCGCAGTACTGCTTCCAAGCGCTGCAAGGTCGGCGCGCCAGACTTTACTTGTCAGCCACCAAGCCAGGAGGAAAATAAGCCCGAGACAGAGCCCACGCCATCCCAGCATCTGAAAGGTGGACATGCCGGAAATGCGCATGAGGAGCACATCTGGCGTCAACAAGAGTGCCCCAGCCAGAGCGAGGCCAACACCATAAGAGGGAGAGTGTTGCAATCCGCTCTGCCTCAAAGCTGCTTGTTATCGACAAAGGCGCAGTCCGCCTCTTCAATAGTGGGATGGAACTTGGCAGCCTGGATCATTGCTGAAGCCTCATGCCACAGATGTTTTTGACTTTTAGAGCGCTTTCTAGCGGATGCATCAGGGTGCAAAACGCGAACTGAGCATCTTGACGCCGCCCTCCAGATGGGGCCGAAAACTTTGGCAGACGCCCACAAAGTTCTGCGCCGCTGCATAAGCCATCAATTGCTTTGCGAGCGTATTTACAAACGGCATTAGGGTAGCCTCCTTGGCTGATCCCGTTATGCAAAGCTATTGGTCGCTTGGGGTCAAGATGTTTCAAGCTAGAAAGACTAGGGAGCGGAGATTGAGGCTTCGATCTTGGAGGTCCCCTTTTGAGCAGATAGCGGCAATACTACGCACCGATGCAGATGCTACTGCGTAGCACATTATACTTGCGCTGCATTGTATCGCCCATCTCGGCAAAACGGCCTTCCCACTACCCCCTGCCTTGCCTCGCTAAGACCTCTGCGAACTACTGCGCGAAGTCTCCCTCGTATTCAATAGTGGCCGCCCGATGTTCAAACGCATCTTCCTCATCTGCCATAGCTCTACGTGCAGGCGCATTTGGGGGCAAACGCACCGCGCAGGGATCATCGGGCGAAGGGCCGCGCAGTTGATCGTGTTATGCTGATTTGAAAGGAAACATGCCGGACAACACGACATGTTTTGGTACACTTTGTGTGCCTTACGAAGCTAATCCGAAACAGCGAAAACACCATCATGAGGACACACCCGACGGCCGTGACCTTGATTTTTTCCTTTTTTTATTATATGTTATTGGTATCAGAACTAACAAAGCCCACATGACAGCTGGGTCAGATGCGCGCAGTGGACAACGTTCAAATCGCCCGCAGGTTCCTAGTCGGCTCAACTAAACTTGGCAGTCGAAAAAAACAATCTACCTACGAAAGTTGCCCGATTAATATTCGGTCGCGACCAAAAAGGAGATCCATGACCATCTATTCAAAAATGAGAATATCGAACCCTTCACCCTATTTTGAAACGCCAGAACAAGTTCTGTGCGATAAAAAGCTGAGCTTGGACGATAAAGAAAAGGTCTTGCGATCCATGGTACTCGACGCGAATTTGTCGATTGAAGCCACGGCCGAAGGTATAGCTGTCGGCAATTTGTCGTATAGTTCAAAGGACCTTCAATCTGCGTTGATCCAGTTGGAAAAAATCAAAAAGGCCGAGACAGTTGAGAGCATAGATCTTCAAACTGCCCGCTTCCAACGGATCATGGTTGTGACAACAGTTGATCAGGACTTAAACCGTGAGATTGCGGATTTCGCCTATGATATGGCGGAGGTTACCGGCGGTAAGGTGTTTTTGTTGAATGTCGTCCCGTCGCAATTTGAAGGGGCCGGATTGGTCGCTGCAGGGCGAATAGGCACCACGATCCCTATCGTCGTGGCTGATAATGCGCAAATCATCGAAGACCGTGGTCAGCAACTAGCGGAGTTGCGGGTCGAAAGCGGTTCGAATGTCGAGACAGAGATTGAGGTGCGAGGCGGCGACGTCGAGAAAGTGATCGTCGATTACGCCGATGACTGCGACGCTGATGTCATTGTTGTCGGGTCTCCTAACCGGTCTTGGCTCAAAACTTTGTTCGATCCTTCCATCGCGCGCAGGGTCACTAAATCCGCACCCTGTCCTGTTTTGGTCGTGCCAGAGGCCGCGTAGCCCGTCGGCTGTTTGCAGTTGGGCCAAAGGGCTAAAATGACCAGACATGAAAGCTGACGTTGCGCCGCCGCGACCCAGCGCGGAATAGATTAAGGAGAAAAGTTAATGGCAAATCCAGAAAAGACGATTGAGGTTCCTAGAGCACAACCTCAAAAGGAAACGATGCTCGACAAGACTACACGCGTTGTAAAGCAGATTAACGATGAAGACGCTCATAAACGCTATGAAAAGTCCGCCAAACTTCGCAAGGCCCGTTTTGAAAAAGAGGCTGATCAACCTGTTGAATCCATCAGGTCAAAATCTGGCAGAGCGCGGTGTCGGCGTTGATCCAATAAAAAGGCACCCCATCGTTGTTTGCCGCTAGTCTGGTGCGGTTTTCCGACGCGGCAATCAAAATTGCCAAAGAAACCTTGCCTTTTGTCGCGTACAAATGTCGGGAAATTCTCAAAACGCGCAAGCATTGGCTCCAGTCTTTGCCACATAGCTGTTCTTCGATCCGCCAATCAGGTCGCCTTCCGGCATCGTCAAGTTGTTGGCTATCTTCGCAACGATAGCCGGGGCGCTAGATCTCAAGCAGCCTTAAGCTCACGCGTGATGCCGTCCCAAACTCAACGGGCATCGGCTCTCGTCTGGCGATAGGCAGCTGCTGAAAGGGTGTGGCGGCGCGGGCGGAAGACGGTTTGGACCTGATCATGAACGGAAAGAAATCGCTGGGCTTGCCTCGGCGATTTGAACCTCCCCATGACCTTTTCTCGCCGTCGGGTCGGCCTGTGTGACCCTTCGGATCGATTGTTGAGCCCCCTATGACTGCGATGCTCTATTCCCGGAGCAAGCTCCTTCAAGGCGGCGCCATAGCTTCGGAGTTTATCGGTGACGATCACCCGTGGCTCACCAAATGCCTTGAATAGTTTGCGGAAGAACCGAATGGCGGCCCGTTTATTGCGCCGAGACTGCACGAGGATGTCCAGCACATCACCTTTGCTGTCGACAGCGCGCCACAGCCAATACTTCTTACCATTTATCGGAAGGGCGACTCCGTCCAGGTGCCATTTGTCCGCCACTTTAGGTCGATCTCGGCGGATCGCCTTGGCATATTGTAACCCGAATTTAGCAACCCAAGCGCGGATGGTCTCGTAGCTGACCACAACACCGCGTGCGGCTAACAGATCCTCAGCATCGCGCAAACTCATGGGAAATCAATGATAGGCCCAGACGGCGTATGAGATAATCTCAGGTGGGAAACGGTGGCCTGAAAAGGCACCAGATTGCTTGGGTTTGGTCATACGCCCACGTACCGGCTTTTGAGATGTCCCGCAACTTGACGATACCATACGCAGACCTCATGCATCGCGGGCACGTAAGTAAGGCATTGAAAGCCTTTATGTCGCCGCTTCCCGTTGGGGCCAAGGTTCTGGATCTTGGCTGCGGCCAGCCCGTGCGTCAGTTCACATGCCAATGCGGGTGTCGTTGTACCCTAATTAATCAGATTCTGCGGATTCATGGGTGTATCGGGCGTTTTTGTACCCTTAATTACAATATATCCACAGGCTGAGCTTGGTCGATGTCGCTTTTCCTTTGCCCCCTCCAGATTGCATTCGCTCACGCCAAGAACGCCTGACGGTCCGCTGAAGAACCGAGCTTTGACATTGCATGACGCGCAGCTGCAAGAACGTTCTCTGACGCCTTGACGGCGGCTTACTGTTCAAAACCTGGGTTCCTTAGGACTTCGAAGCCGTCACTTATGCACAGACAACGACCGTATGGTAATTGAGGGTACAATGCTGCAATTAACGATACCAACTCATACTGAAAACAAAGGATAAAATCACAATCGATTCTGATTAATGGCTCTTCTCCGCTTTGTTGAGTTATTCTAGGATTTCAAATAGAACATAGATTGATTATCTGGGATGGATGATTGTCTAATTTTGAGTTTGAAGTATTCGGTATCCCTGATGCCCCTGGCTCGTTTGCGGATCATTCCTATACTGACATTACCAGCCTCTATCCTGGCGCTTGTCAGCTTGTGTTTCGCGTAGTTGCATATGCCCACACAATGTTTTCTTAGGGATTTTGCGAACTTTTTCAGATAGAGCATGTGTGACTGATCTGCGATCAGGCACCAATTTTCCAGTTGCTCTGACATCCCCTCAAATGATGGGGCGCTCCACAGAGCCTGAAGCTGTTCTTTTAAGACGTAAAGCGTATTCAGGTTGCTATTGCTCTCCAGCAACGTTTGCAGCTTGTTACTTTGTTTTTCATTCAACTTATCCGCATTTTTGAGCAACAGATAATGCGTGCCCTTCATCAACTCTTTACCACTTGGATCGGCCTTCCTGAACTCAAGGCGACGCTGATTATGGATAGCCTTGCTGTAGTTTTTCATGACGTGGAAACGGTCAAATACGATGTCGGCCATCGGCAAGGACTCCCTGACAGCCTTTTGGTAGGCAGGCCCCATATCCATCGACACGGCCTTTATTTTATGGGCTGTATCTGGCCGCAGCTGTTTCAAAAACCTTGAAAAAACTTCGGCAGTTCGACCGGCTTCCACCCAGATCAGATGCCCTCCGACCATATCGTAGACCACCGTCATATAGTCATGACCTTTCGCCCGGGCCACTTCATCGACACCAATGTATTCCAAGCCAGCAAGCTGTGCGGGATCAAGCGCAGGGAGCGTTTCCATCAGGTATGCCTTGTCGATATTCTTTACCGTCTCCCATCGTATACCTAAATGCCTGGAGACAGCCAGAATGGATAAATGACGGCACAATCCACTGATAAGATGGCAAAATCGATGGGTGAAACGGCACCCTTTATCAACAAAAGGACACGCCTCAATGCGGCGCTCACCCTTGCTAATAAAAACCTGCGCTAGCTCAATCTCAATCACACAAGGATACCCAAAAAACGGGATGTCGTTTACTTGTCGGCGAATATGTTGGTTGATGCTACCCTTCTTGCCGGTTGCAGGGTCTATAGCGCTCCTGCGGGCATCCCGACTGCACTGAACAATAACCTTCGCACCGTCTTCAGCCAGCTCAATTTCATTTACACGTTGCCCCTTCAGGCGTAAAATATGTTGCGAGATGTCGATGGTCATATACCTGCCCTATGTAAAGTTGTCAGAAACCTAACATATCAACAGGTTACTTGATGGTCAGCATCTTTTCTTACTCAACAAAGCGGAGAAGAGCCTGATTAATTAGGGTACAACGACACCGCAAGTGCATCCTCGCTGATCCAAACAGTCAGATCGCCACGCCGCCGCAGGCTTTCATCGTAATCGGCGCAGTTGGTCACACGACGCTTTTGCTTTGGGATCTTGGCGCGACGATGAGCGTTGAATTTGTGCGGCATTTACAGCATCCTCAAGAAGACAGACCGCAGCCGATATCAGTGGACTGGAGGTCCATGCAACAAGGCCGGGGCAGGTCACCATTGAGCAAGTGCTGTTGCCTGCTCTGTCCGGCCTTAGCGATGCCGTGGGCAGCAAGCGACAACTTGCTATGCTGAGTTGGGCATCCCTGACACTGCCCGCACACCCGCAGGAGGCTGCCGCGATGCAACGCATGGGCTATACCGCTAACGTCAGGTTTTTCGAACCACTAAAATCGCGCGTTTTGCGCGGCGCCCTAAGCAAGGAAGCAAAAAGACAGGAACTACACTCGGCTGGTCCAATTTCTGCGAAATAGTCGGCAATTTGAAATAGCGGCCAGTCATGCTGGTTTGTTTCAATTTTCCCGCTGCGCATCTTTTATTGAACATTCAGTTTTAAAGTAAGCATCAACGCTGCCCTTGATCAAGCTGCGTCTTTTGCCTCGGCCTCGGCGTTTTTAGCATCGATCATGTCCTGATAGGCCCACGGCATGAGATCGTTGATACGGTTTGCTTGATGGTCCTGGATGCGTTCCAGCACCCATGCGAGCCAGGCTTCGGGATTCACTTTGTTCATCTTGGCGGTCTCTATCAACGTATAAGCAATTGCTGCAGATTTGCCGCCTGCTTCTGATCCCATGAAGAGATAGTTTTTGCGTCCCACGGCCACAGGGCGCACTGCGCGCTCGGCTGTGTTGTTGTCCAGCTCAAGAAAGCCGTGATCAAGATAGGGCCGTGCCTTTGGCAGGCGCGCCAGTGCATATTTGATCGCCTTGGCCAGCGGCGTCTTGCTAGAGATCTTGCCCAGTTGCTCTTTAAGCCAGACTTCCAGGTCATCAAAGATCGGCTTGGCGTATTCCTGACGCAGGGCCACGCGTTCCGCAGGGGGCAGGAACCGCGCTTGTGTCTCAACATCATAGAGCTTTTTAATCCGCAGCACGGCTTCGCCCGCCACGGGCAGCTTTGTGCTTTCATAAAGGTCAAAGAACTCACGCCGCACATGGGCCATGCATGCCATCTCTTTGACCCGCCCCGTGCGGTAGGCGTCATTATACCCAGCATAGGCATCCGCATGGGCGTAGCCTTCATAGCTTTCGAGATGCTTGCTGGGATGCTCCGCCTCACGGCTGGTGGAGAACTGGTACCACACCGCAGGTGGAGCGCCGCTGGCCCAAGTGTCTTCTTTTCGGGCATAGACCCACAGTCGCGCGGTTTTGGTCTTATTCTTTCCTTTGCCATTGCCCTTCTGGAGCAGCTTGACCGTTGTGTCATCCATGAAGATCGCCTGCGCCTCAAAGACGTGATCGCAGATTGCATCTGAGACGCGCTCCAGCAGTTTGGTGCATTTGCCGACCCATCCCGCCATGAGCGATCCACTCAGATCAATGCCCTCGTTGGCAAACATCTGGCTCTGGCGATACAGCGGCAGATGATAGCCGTATTTACAGCACAGGATGTGGGCCATCAGCGCGGGGCCGACAAAGCTCTTCGGAATGGGTCGGCTTGGCATCTCAGCCTGAACAACGGCCTCACAACAGGTGCAGGCCAGACGCGGGCGGCCAATTTGGTTCACGATGTAATGTCCCGGGACATATTCCAACTCCTCCATCACATCCGTTCCAAGCACTTTGAAGCTGCCGCCACAGTCGGTGCAAGCATCACTGGGGGTGATGGTCTTTTGGACACGCTTCAGCCCCTTTGGGAAAGGTTTGCGCTTGCGCGGTGTGCGGGGCGGCTTGGCCTCAGCGTCAGAGGGTTCATCATCTGTCTCAACGGCTTGTTCGATCTCAAGTTCTTCAAGGATCAACTCAAGCGCCAGCTGTGCACTGCTTTCCGACTTTGAGCCAAAGCGGTGCTTGTTGTGACCGTGGAGTTGCAGGCGAAGATCGGCGATGATGGTGTCTCGGTTCTGGATGGCCCGCGCATGAGCGGTGCGCTCGGCACTCAGGGCGGCGTCCACTGATGCCATCTCATCCTTGAGGCGTTTTTGTACCGTCGCATAGCCAAGGGATGACCCGAGAAACGCTTGCTTCAGCTCTGACAATTCCGCTGTTTGCGCGGCAACGTATGCCTGTACTTCAGGGGGCAGATTAGTCAGATTTGGAGGGGTCTTACTCATGCCATTACATACCAAATCTCGGGCATCATGGGAATCCCACAAAGGCAAGAAGTCCTATAAAACATACAGCTATCCAACCATACTTGGACGCCATGTCTTCTTGAGAATACGCCAGTCTATGCCTTCCATCAGCATCGCAAGCTGTGCGCGGCTTAGGCTGACTTTACCTTCCTTGACTGAGGGCCATACGAACCGTCCACGTTCAAGCCGTTTGGTAAACAGGCACGCGCCCTGACCATCCCACCAGATCATCTTGATCTGATCGCCACGACGGCCACGACGGCCACGACGGCCACGGAACAAAAATAGATGCCCCCCTCCGTGCCAATAAGCGTGAGACAATTGACTGGCTAAAGTTTACACTTGAGGGCGTAGGAGAACGAACCCATGGTTATGCCTTCACAATCACCACTTTCGCCAGATGCTGGATCTGGAGCCGTTTTGGCCCCGACGTCGCCTCCCCGCGTTGTTAATGCGCCGTTGGCTCCCACAGCGGAACTGACGAGCATCCCGAAGCGACGCAACTTCACAGCCAAATACAAACTGCGCATTCTGGATGAGACGGACCAAGTGGCAGACACTGGCGGGGTTTCCGCCATTCTACGGCGGGAGGGGCTTTATTCCTCTGCACTGACCGATTGGCGCCGTGCGCGGGCGGCCGGCACATTGGGTGCATTGCAGCCAATGCGCCGTGGCCCACAAAAGGCACCTGCCAATCCATTGCAAGCTGAGCTGGCCAAGGCCAACCGTGAGGTGACAGCCTTGCGGCGCCGTCTGGATCAGGCGGAAGCCATCATTGCCATCCAAAAAAAAGTGGCGGGACTTCTGGACGAGATGGAGCAGACGCAAGAGCGCAGCGGCAAATCATGATGGCCGTCGCGATTGCATTGCCCACCGGCAGCGGCTTGACCTCGGCTGTCTGCGCCGCGCTATCATTATCGCGCGCGAGCGTTCTTCGACAGCGTGCGGCGCTGACGGCACCACCACGCACACGCCCACCGCGCGCAGCGTCTTCGCGGGCTCTGCCGGAAAGGGAAAGAGACCAGGTATTGCACCACCTGCGCGAACCCCGCTTTGCGGATCAGACGCCCACAGAGGTCTTTGCCACCTTGCTGGATGAAGGCACCTATCTGTGTTCAATCCGCACGATGTATCGGATATTGGCCGCGCAGGGCGAAGTTGGCGAACGCCGCCGACAGCGCACACATCCCGTCTATCAAAAGCCTGAACTTCTAGCTGAAGCCCCCAATCAGGTCTGGTCTTGGGACATCACCAAGCTGAGGGGCCCGGTGAAATGGTCCTACTTCTATCTCTATGTCATCCTCGACATCTTCAGCCGCCGCGTTGTTGGCTGGCGCGTCGAGCACGCGGAGAGCGCCAGCCAGTTCAAAGAGCTGTTCATCGACGCGATGGAAAAACACGAGGTTCCACGCGATCAGCTGACATTGCATGCAGATCGCGGTGGGCCCATGAAGGCAAAGACGACAGCCCTGATGCTGGTTGATCTTGGTGTGCTCAAGTTCCACAGTCGGCCCCACACCTCAAACGACAACCCGTTCTCCGAAGCCCACTTCAAAACACTGAAATATCAGCCAGAGTTCCCCAAGAACTTTGAAACCATCGAGCAGGCTCGCGCATTCTGCCGCAGGTTCTTTGCATGGTATAACCAAGACCATCATCACGCCGGGATTGGTCTGATGACGCCCGACCAAATCCATTTTGGGCAGGCCCAAGAAATCTACACCGCGCGACAAGCAACACTAGACGCGGCATTCCTCGCCACGCCCGAACGCTTCGTACACAAACCACCAAAACCGCCTCAAATCCCGACCGCCGTCTGGATCAACCCACCAAAACCAACCGAAGAAACCCAAGCCTAAAGTCCAAAAGCCACTGTCTCAAAGTCGTTGACACGTTCCGCAGAGCCCTTTGGGCATAGGATGTTGTGATGGACATACGAAGCAAGCACCTCAGCAGCGAGGACCGTGGCGTGATATTAGCCGAGCATAATAGGGGCAGCAGTCAGCGGTTGATCGGCCAGCTTTTGCATCGCCCGGCGAGCACGATCTGCCGTGAGCTGGCGCGAGGTCGGCAGGAAGACGGCAGCTATTGCCCGCAAGCGGCGCGGCAGGCCTATGATGCCCGGCGCGCGCGCTGCCGCCGCAAGCGCAAGCTTGTGGAGGGGAGCGATCTTTATCGTTTCGTTCATGGCAAGCTCGTACATCTGCACTGGTCGCCTGAGCAGATTGCGCAGAGACTGCGTCTCATGAAGCCTGATGATCCATCCGCCCATGTGAGCCATGAGACCATCTATGCCGCGATTTACGCGCAGCCACGTGGCGGGCTGAAGGCGGCGATGATCGAGGCGTTGCGTCAAGCGAAGCCTAAGCGTGGGCTCAAGCGCAGGACAGCGGCGGGCAGTGCTATGGTCCCGGAATCATTGCGCATTATCAATCGCCCTGAAGAGATCGAAGCACGACTGGTACCAGGCCATTGGGAGGGCGACCTCATCAAGGGCGCATTCAATCGCTCGTCAGTGGGGACCTTGGTCGAGCGCAAGACACGCTTTGTCATTCTTTGCAAAATGGATGGCAATGGGGCCGAGGCCGCGCTTGACAGCTTCACCCGCCAGATGAGACGACTACCCGCTGATTTGCGCAAGAGCATGACCTATGACCGTGGCTCCGAAATGGCCTGCCATCGTGAATTGGCGCGACGATTGAAAATTGATATCTGGTTCTGCGATCCGCATGCTCCCAGGCAGCGCGGCAGCAACGAGAACACCAACGGACTGCTGCGTCAGTTCATGCCCAAAGGAACTGACCTGAACGGTGCAAGCCAAACATGGCTCAACGACGTTGCAAACCTGATGAACAACCGTCCAAGAAAAACCCTCGGATGGAGAACACCCGCTGAAGCTATGGCCGACGAAATCGTGGCCTTTAAATCAACCGTTGCACTTGATGTTTGAATCCAAGCTCTGGCCAATGCTGAAGAATATGACGGGATGGAGAACAAGTTCGACAAGTATTTCAGCTCGAAGCCCGGATAATAAGATTCCAATTTTGTTTACGGCCGATCCGCGAGTCCATGGATATGTGTAAATCTGGACAAGACGTCGCCTTGGTAGGACATTTAAGCACCAAATGGAGTGCGTTGGCTGCTAAGCCTGCACGAATTGTGGGAAATTCAATGTTTTTATCTATTAACATTGTCCAAAAATACGCAATCCTGTGGATCGGACTCATTGGGACCGAGTTGGGAATCATAGCGAAACAAGGTCGCGCAATAGGGGCAGAGAATTGTGTCTGCCGCAACCATCTGGAGATAAATATGCGGATGATCATGGGGCGCTGAAGCACCAGCGCACTTGAACTCTTTCACGCCAATTCGGATCTCGGGAACGCCGTGATCGTTCTTGAACTTTGCATAAGTGTCATGCATCTTGGTGTTCGGCCAGCTCATTTTCGATGATCCCCATTTCTATAAACTGATGCTGCAACGAACGATCTGACAACATGCCGCTGTCTACCAGCTTCTGAAGTTCTGCAAGCTTCGTTTTGAGTTCAATAGTGGTGAACACTGCCCAGGCATTCTGATCTTTCGCCGCTGCATCCATCTCGCAGTAGGTGTTCTGTCTTGACATCATATCGCTCGCACTTCGATCACATCTGGGATGTAGTGTCGCAACATGTTCTCGATACCACCTTTCAACGTTGCCGTCGAACTAGGACAACCCGAGCAGGCTCCTTGCAGTTGTAGGTAAACGACGCCTCGCTCGAAACCATGAAACAGGATATCGCCGCCGTCTTGGGCGACCGCCGGACGGACGCGCGTGTCCAGAAGTTCTTTGATCTGAGTTACCAGTTCGTCATCATCATCCGATACGGCATGGTCGGACATACTTGCATCTTCGTTCAGCAGCGGCTGTCCAGACGTAAAATGTTCCATGATCGCGCCCAATATTGCAGGCTTGAGCGGCGTCCAGTCCATGTCGTCGGTTTTAGTGACAGTGATGAAGTCACCGCCAAAGAACACGCCATCGACGCCGTTCACGTCAAATAGCTGGCTGGCCAAAGGTGAGCGCGCGGCATCTTCCCGGGTCGGGAAGCTTACTGTTCCCTGCTCCATTACGGCGACGCCGGGAAGAAACTTGAGCGTTGCCGGATTTGGTGTTTGTTGGCTTTGTATAAACATATTTTCAACTTTCTTGTTTTGGTGATTGTTCAGGCTGGAAACGTGACAGCCACAGGACTCCCTTGCAAACGAGCCCCCCGTCGAAAGGCCACTTTCGTACCCTCCCGGCGGACGAAGGCGGTACACATCCAACCGAGTTCTTCGCTCAGTAAATCGAACGAAAATAAGGCTTCATGAGACGCAGTCTCTGCGCAATCTGCTCAGGCGACCAGTGCAGATGTACGAGCTTGCCATGAACAAAACGATAAAGATCGCTCCCCTCCACAAGCTTGCGCTCGCGGCGGCAGCGCGCACGCCGGGCATCATAGGCCTGCCGCGCCGCTTGCGGGCAATAGCTGCCGTCTTCCTGCCGACCTCGCGCCAGCTCACGGCAGATCGTGCTCGCCGGGCGATGCAAAAGCTGGCCGATCAACCGCTGACTGCTGCCCCTATTATGCTCGGCTAATATCACGCCACGGTCCTCGCTGCTGAGGTGCTTGCTTCGTATGTCCATCACAACATCCTATGCCCAAAGGGCTCTGAGTGTTGCATTTGAAACTTGAGCCTAAGCAGTCCGGTGATTGCGGCCTGTGTCTCGATCCAGCTCAGGATATCTCCTGTGATTTCGTAGAGACCCTGACGTGGTGCAGTCACAGTGTGGCGATCTTGCGTCAACGTTTTTACGTAAAGTGGAGTGGCTGAAATATTCATTTTTGTCCTCCTTAATAGCGCGGCATGTCCGGCTCGATTAACCGGGACCAGGCCTCAATCCCGCCGGCCAAGTTCCAAGCATTTTCAAAGCCATTGTTGCGCAGGAATTCTGTCACCATGGCGCTGCGCACGCCGTGATGACACAGCACAATAAGTGGAGAACCACGGGACAAGACTTCTATGTGTTGAGGAATACTCTGCATGGGAATCCATCGGCTGTCCGCGATGGAGCAGGTCTCCACCTCAACTTGTTCGCGGATATCGAGCACGGTGTGAACGATCCCATCCGCACGCATCGCGGCTAGAGCGTTAACATCAATATCGTGAGCTTTCATTTTCATATGGTTGGTACTGCCTATTCAGGAGAGCTGGCGACGCTCTCGATGTCTTGGTATGGAGCCGCTCCGACGATGAAGAAACGCATCCTCCTGTGCTGTGAAGTTCGCCGTTCAAACTTCTGCAACCAATCGACGAGGCTACAATCTGAAATGAGTCGGAATCTGGTTTGCTTTGGTTTGAATGAACACACCTAAACTCTCGTTCTGCGATCGACCTTCGGTGTCTTCTTTGACGCTACTTCTTGAACGATAGTCGGCGGACCTTTTTCATGGTTAATCTTTATTTGCTCTCTTTTGGGCTGAGGACGCATACCGGTGATTAGTCGTGCGCCATGCTCAAAGCTGATGTACGACCAGAGCCATTGTGTCATAACAATTAGCCGGTTACGCAAACTAATGAGGAAAAAAATGTGGGCGAGGCCCCAGATCCACCGGGCAAACCATCCCTTGAGATGAAAGCGACCAAAGGTGATAACCGCGGCCTTGCGACCGATCGTGGCAAGTTGACCCCGGTCGCGGTAATGGAAGGGTGGTGGCGCGGCCCTGCCGGACACTTGCGCCTTGATCGCATTGGCAACATAAGTGCCTTGTTGCTTGGCAACTGGGGCGATACCTGGCAGCTTCTCACCAGCTGCATAATGAGCGAACGCAGTGTCACCGATGACGTAGATATCATCTGTATCAGTTGGTTTAAGGCCTGACCCAATGGGGACCCGCCCCGCACGATCGCCTTCCAACCCCAACCAGGTTGCCGCAGGTGAAGCCGTCACGCCTGCGGCCCAGATTGTTGTTTTAGCCATCACGCGCTCATCGCCTATCACAACACCGTCCGCGTCGCATTTCGTAACCGGGCGTTCCAACTGGACGTCGACTCCCAGCCCCATAAGCGCGTTGGCGGCGTAGCTCGACAGAGGCTCCGGAAACCCGGGAAGCACTCTGGGGCCAGCCTCAACCAGCACGACACGGGTTTCTTCTGGATTGATGGCGCGGAAGTCAGCCGCCAGCGTCTTTCGCGCGAGTTCCACGACGGCGCCTGCCATTTCGACCCCGGTAGGTCCGCCGCCGACGATGACGATGCTCAGAAGGCCACGGCGCTTCTCCGCATCAGGTTCAACCTCGGCGCGCTCAAACGCCAGGAGTAACCGGCGGCGGATCTCCGTGGCGTCATCGATCGTCTTGAGACCCGGCGCGTGAACGGCCCAGTCGTCGTTGCCAAAATAGCCGTAAGTCGCCCCAGTTGCGAGAACAAGGATGTCGTAGCCGATCTCGCAATCCCCCAAGAGGACTTTCTTTCGAACCTTGTCGACACCGGTAACCTCGCCCATCTGCACGCGCGTGTTCTTTTGCTGGCGGACGAGTCCACGAATTGGCCAGGCGATGTCCGCCGGCGAAAGCCCGGCTGTCGCCACTTGATAGAGCAGCGGCTGAAAGAGATGATGGTTCTCGCGATCGATCAGCGTGACGTCCACGGGCGTTCTGGCGAGATCCTTTGCGACCGCGAGCCCACCGAAACCGGTGCCGACAATGGCTACACGCGGTCGCTGCCATGTGATGGCATGATCATCAGTGAGGTGCATTTGAGGCCCTTTTCTAAGTTCTGAAATGAAAGAGGTCATGCAATGTCCTTCGCAGTGGCTTCTAAGGCGGCCGCACAGAACGCGGCCCCCGTGATGAACGCTGCTCTGTGAAATATTGATGACTTTGGTCTCGAAGTATCGCCAATAAAGCGCCCAAGCAGGAAGGCTACGGCAAAAGATCCAGGTACTAGCAATCCGCCCCGTGCCTTGCTAATTCAAACAAGCCGAACCGATACCTTTTAGGCTTTGTCTTGATGAAGGGCACAGAGCCCTTGATCAAGCTTCCATCAGCTTCGGTAATGACGCGCCAGACACGCGCAAGGCAGTGGGAATTAAGGCGTGTGTGCCATTTGTCTTCGTTAACGCTGACCTCAGCGGCGATGCAAACGATGCTGTTAGCCATGTTCCCCTTCAAAGATCTGACGTTAACGCCAAGTTTGGGTGCCAACGCCTTGGCGTTGGTCACGACGTTGCGATCAGCTATGTTTACGATTACTGAGGAAAAGTAGGTCATTGCAAGCCGAGCCCAACTTTGGGCACAAGCTTGACCGGAGTGAAATCGATGCAGAGTCTGTTCAGATCTTCCTTCATAAGCGGTTCGTTCTGGAACTTACAAAGATGGCTGGGCCAACCTTCTTCACAACAGCCGCTATCAGCGAAATGCGCACAGTTTTCGCAGACGCCAAAATGTGGCTTTCCGGTCGCAAGCGCGACGCGCCCCAGCATGCGCTGTAGAGTATTGGAAAACACTCCCTGTACGCCTTGAGGTAAAGCTTCCACAGCCTCAACCAAGGCTTGGATTGGATCGTTGCCGATTATGGCTTCGGCCTTATCCGTCAGGCCCAATCGCACACTGCGTCCGTCGGACTCGGATCGGGCCTGATGCAAATAACCCTTCTTCACCAGACTTTTGATAGCTTGGGAGGCCGAGCCTCGGGTTGTGCCGTGAAACGCAGCAAACGCAGATGGAGTCTGCGAAAAACGGTTAGCGTGGGCGAAATATCGTAGAATAGCCCACTGACCCGGCGTCAAACCCTCCACGAGGCCGTCACCTGACGCAATTCGTCCCAGGTACATAAGCTGTTCGGTGATAGTGCTGCTGTCCATTTAGAAATCTATCCTTTTTTATAAGTTCATTGATTCATATAGGGATTAGCCATCATATCGGCAAGTATGTAGTTTTGAAACCATACTATATTCGCCCTATTTAGATGCTAAACGAGTACCGACCGGCATCATTAGAAACTAAACCAGTATGTGGATACGCGCATTCAGCAATCTAAGGAAAGTAGTTCGCGAACCGGCTTGCGTACTGGGGGCGCGAATTGCATAAAATGATGATACCACAGAGGTGTCGCATACTGCTGCGGCTGAGATGTGGGCGACAAGCACACGGGCCCTCAAAGCTGATCTGGATAATGCCAGCTTAGCAAGGAGGATTGATATGTTTGCAGGCGCACAAGTTTCACTTTATCCGATGACTGACGGGTTCGTTGATGTTATTAAAAGTTCACTGATCGCGCTTGATCCTTGGCGAGACGGTTGAGGATTGAGGCCGATGATATTTCGAGACAGTGTCAGAGGAACTTTCTTGCCGGCGGGTTTCGCGCTCATGGTCTTGTCGCGCTTACGTTCCGGTCTCTCAACTCATTTTGGCAGCCTGGGGGTGCTGTCAGACAAAAGCTAACCAGTCTCATTTTTCCAGTAACCTCAATCTCTTAGTCTGCGCAGAGGCCGCGCCACCCGGTAAGAGCGGCGGCGCGGTTCAGCTTAAAATTTGATCGGTTGTAGAGATGGCGCTCTTGGTTGAAATGGTTGTGAACTGAGGCGTGGACGGAGACGAAGTTTTGCAAACTTCGCGTTCGGCGGAAGCGCAGCATGGCTCGCTCTCTTCGTCGAAAAGGCTGGTGGGAATTATCAGCTCGGTTATTCAGCCAGCGCCCAGTTTCCTGTTTGTCTGCGTTGCCAATGACCTTCATCGCCGCGCCGAAGGAACGTAACTTGTCGGTCACGATGACATATGTTCGACCAAAGCGCTTCATTGTTTTCCTGAGAAATTTCAATGCTGCCTTGCGATCATGGCGCTTTGTGACAAAGCTTTCCAGGACTTCCCCTTCGTGATCCACAGCCCGCCAAAGGTAGAGCGTCTTGCCGTCGATGTTCACGAACGCCTCGTCCAGGTGCCACTGCCAATTTGAATATGCGCGCATCTAGCTGACCCTTTTCTTGCGGATCTCAGCGGCAAACAGCGGGCCAAATCTGTTCCACCAAAATCGAACCGTCTCACAGCTGATGTCGATGCCGCGCTCGTGCAACAGATCCTCGACATTCCTGAGCGATAACGGGAAACGGACATACATCATCACGGCCAGACGCATGGTCTATGGGCGCGTCTTGAAGTGGCGAAAAGGGCTGCGTTTTGTCATCCCGCGACGCTAATTGCTCACCCTGCCCGCCTCAACCGATTTTGCTCTGACAGTGCGCCATAAGAACCACTCAACATGTAAGCATGTTAGGGTTGGCAGGGCTCTGGCTTGCGTGTCAGGTTGTGGCATGAGCTATTTTCAAGACCTAGCAGATGATCATCCCGAATTGTCGTACTCGCCTTTGTTGCGAGTGGCGCAATTGACCCTGCAATACACACAAGATCATGGCCCGATTGGCTTAACCAAGACGAGTGCGTTCAAACGTGCGTTTGTCAAATGGGCCGCTGAACACTTCGATTGGCCCGGTATGAGCCATGACGAACTGTTCATAATGAACAAGGTCTTGAACGAGTATGACTTCCCTCCACTTGAACTGCTGCATTTTATCTTGGTGCAAATGAAACTGGCGCGGCACTACAAGGGCGAGTTCCGCATAACAAAGCGTGGCACTGCACTGCTCAAGTCACCTGCTGCACTGTTTACAGCAGTTATCCCGTTCTTTCTGCTTGAGATCGATCACGCCGCATATTCCCGCTTAAAGGATGGTCCAGTGGGCAACTGGGATGTTTGGCTGAACGTGCTCAACATCGAAGTCGAAGACGGAGGCAGCATCAAGCAACTATACGAGGTGTTATACGGTGTGGCCCCTGACGATCTATCTGGCTGGCGGGAACTTGGTGCGTTTAGTCATTGCGTGTTGGAGCCGTTGTGTTGGGCTGGGCTACTTGTCGAAGTTGAAGCAGAGCATCAACGAATAGGTGGGAGCCAATACTTCAAGACACCGCTTTGGAACTCAGCTTTGAAACTGGACACCAACGACATTCTTGAGTCTGCACAACGGCACTGACCTCAGCCTCTGATTGCGTGTTTGGATATGGCCAGTGCGACACAGCTAAAAACGTCATATAGTTAGCACTTAAAGTGGTCTTCACTCAGCCTATAGTTGGTGAATTGAAGGGCATCTCAACGGTGTGATTGGGCAAATATGCAGATTTCTAAGACTGACTTCATACACCACCTGAACTGCCCAATGTCGCTTTGGCTTTTGAAGCACAAACCCGACAAATATCCGCACCGCTAGTTTTCCAATTATATGAAAAAACTGATATTTGAAGGGTATTAAGTCGAGGCTTACGTCCAAAAACTTATAAAAATCAACCAAATGTAACCTTCTATTCATTCCAGTAAATCTTCTAAACCCAACGCGGTCTCTATGCCAAAGCAGACGTGATACGTGATAATGGATGATGGCACGATCAACCTTTATGAGGTCAAATCATCCACTAGCGTGAAGAGCAGCGGACAGAGTCTATCAGCATAAAGGTACGTAATGCGACATAGGATTATGTCTCGGTCTCGAACCGTCCCATCTGCGAGGCCGATGCTGCCTGCACCTCGACTGCACGGCCACCGACAACCTGGCGCATGACCGGATCAAGGGCCAGTCGGTCTGCGTCGTTGACGTCCTCGTAGCCCGCAAGCAGACCATAGACCGATTGTCGAAAAATCCCCCCGAGCCGGTGAACGGTTTTCTTGCCCCGGCGGTTGTTATTGAGCGCACCCGACGCAAGATTAGACAATCCGAGCACGTCATCCAACTCGCGCATCACCAGCAAACCGCCATCGGAACTGAGCTGCGTGCCAAGAAATTTCAGCCGCACCCGCGGTCAAAACCAAGCCGCCCATCACCCGTTTTGCCTGCACCCTCTGGGTGATCCATAATCCGCAAACTCCGGCCCAATTAACATGCTGAAATAAAACACATTACTGGCAATCAGAGGCGCGAAAACGTCGAGTTACTTGGGGAATGCGGGTTAACATGCTCGGGGAATATGATTTCTCTGAAGAAAAGCTCAAAGATACCCTCAGAATACTGCCCCCGAAAAAGGCAGCATAAAATCAGTGCAAAAATGGGGGATGTAAAAACAAGAAAAACCCAGTCAATCCAATGTCATACCGCAAACGCTATGTCGGGTTTCGTACCTTTATGCTAAGGAACCCAAGATATCGAAACTGCAAAAAGCATCGGCTCAATTTCAACCCTGACCTTCGACCTCGACATCACGGTCGAACCTGTTGCCAGCAGCAACCCCATGGCACCTATGCATCGTGTCCTTGGCCGCTCCCCTCGCGGCAAGCTGGTCGAATGTGGTGGCATCTGGAAGAAACAGAACAAAGACACAGGCTCTGATTACTTCACCCTGACGGTCCGCGATCACGCCTTCAACGCCAATCTCGGCAAAGCTGCAAGCCAGGACGACATGACCCTGCAGGCCATCATTCCTTGGGGTCCGAAAGACGCCGCTTAATTAACAAGCCAGACCGCTTCGGCGGTCTGGCTGCTTTCTCTTCAGTAAATGGTCATTTTCAGCGTCATGAGCGCTGAATTTCTGGGAAAACTAAAGAATGTGCTTGGCGCGTTTTCTGGATGCGGTGCCGAGATTGTCTGGTTTAGTATTCATGTCCGAAATATGTAGTGTTCTTCGGACTCGCATTTGTCCGAAACTTGTGGTATATTTCGGACATGACAGATGCTGCTCAAACCAAAACATTGCCAGATCGCCTCCGCGCGCGCATAAATGATGCGCCGCGCCAGGTGTGGACCCCGGCCGATTTTGCCGACATCGGCGGTCGCGATGCCATCGACAAAGCGCTGCAACGCATGGTCACGTCCGGTCAACTGCGGCGCATTGAGCGAGGGTTTTACGACAAACCGGTCCAAAACGCGCTTACAGGCAAATCTACCGTACCAGACTATAGGTCCGTCATCGACGCGATTGCCCGCCGTGACCAAGTCCGCTGGTTGATCGATGGGATGACTGCTGCAAACACGCTTGGTCTCACCAACGCGGTGCCGGCCAAAATCGAAGTGCTGGTCGATGCACGGCTAAAACCCGTCACCTTGGGCAATCAAAAAATTGTTTTCAAACATGCGGCCCCAAGCCGGCTTTACTGGGCCGGGCGACCTGGCATGTATCTGGTTCAGGCTTTGCACTGGCTCCATGATGTTATGTCGAATGACGTCGAAAGTGACGCGGTTCGCAAAACTGTGCGACGCATGCTTGCCGATAAGAAAACGGGTCCGCGCCTCGCAAGTGATTTGAAGGCAGGTCTGTCGGCCATGCCAATCTGGATGCAGGACATTTTGCGCCAGCCACTGTTTGAGACGGCTGAGGGAGATCAGGGATGAGCACAGAGGGCTTCCGGACGATTATTTCGGCCAGCATCGCGGATCGATCTGATCTTTTTCTTTCAACGGCAAACCGGCTTGGCGCTCCGCTGATCAATATCGAGAAAGACTTCTGGGTGTGCTGGACTCTCAATGCGCTCTATCATCGCCTCCCCGCCGGTGGCCCCAGACTTTCATTCAAAGGCGGTACGTCCCTGTCAAAAGCATACGGTCTGATTGATAGGTTTTCTGAAGACATCGACGTGACCGTGTTTCATGACGACCTTGGTCATGCGGCGACGCCAGAAGCGTTGGCAGCACTCTCTGGCAAAAAGCGCAAAGCAGCGATCGAGGCGATCCAGAACGACTGCCAAGCTTACATCACCGGCCCACTTCTCGAGGCACTTACTCAGATCATTGCCGAAGACACCAAAGGCAAAGGTAGGATCGAAATTGATCCTGATGATGGCACGCGACAGACGCTTCTCGTCTGGTACCCGCGGGTGGATGAGTCCGACATCGGATATGTTCAAGCAGCAGTCAAAATTGAATCTGGTGCGAAATCAGCCCTTGATCCCAACAGCCCGCAGTTGATCCGACCCTACATCTCGGATGATTTGGACGGCATCGATTTGGATGTCCCAGACGTTCGAGCAATCGATGCTGAGCGCACGTTTTGGGACAAGGTTGTCATCTTGCACGGGCTGCGGAATTGGTTCGATACACGTGGCGAGTTAAAGCAGGACGGACAGCGCACGGAACGTGTCAACGACTTTGAGACAGTGGCTTTTGGACTTTAGGCTTGGGTTTCTTCGGTTGGTTTTGGTGGGTTGATCCAGACGGCGGTCGGGATTTGAGGCGGTTTTGGTGGTTT
The DNA here is from genome assembly GCF_000155735.2 of Octadecabacter arcticus 238. Lineage (GTDB taxonomy): Bacteria > Pseudomonadota > Alphaproteobacteria > Rhodobacterales > Rhodobacteraceae > Octadecabacter > Octadecabacter arcticus. The sequence goes on along the minus strand of NC_020908.1, from coordinate 4,959,044 downwards.
GTGTACGAAGCGTTCGGGCGTGGCGAGGAATGCCGCGTCTAGTGTTGCTTGTCGCGCGGTGTAGATTTCTTGGGCCTGCCCAAAATGGATTTGGTCGGGCGTCATCAGACCAATCCCGGCGTGATGATGGTCTTGGTTATACCATGCAAAGAACCTGCGGCAGAATGCGCGAGCCTGCTCGATGGTTTCAAAGTTCTTGGGGAACTCTGGCTGATATTTCAGTGTTTTGAAGTGGGCTTCGGAGAACGGGTTGTCGTTTGAGGTGTGGGGCCGACTGTGGAACTTGAGCACACCAAGATCAACCAGCATCAGGGCTGTCGTCTTTGCCTTCATGGGCCCACCGCGATCTGCATGCAATGTCAGCTGATCGCGTGGAACCTCGTGTTTTTCCATCGCGTCGATGAACAGCTCTTTGAACTGGCTGGCGCTCTCCGCGTGCTCGACGCGCCAGCCAACAACGCGGCGGCTGAAGATGTCGAGGATGACATAGAGATAGAAGTAGGACCATTTCACCGGGCCCCTCAGCTTGGTGATGTCCCAAGACCAGACCTGATTGGGGGCTTCAGCTAGAAGTTCAGGCTTTTGATAGACGGGATGTGTGCTCTGTCGGCGGCGTTCGCCAACTTCGCCCTGCGCGGCCAATATCCGATACATCGTGCGGATTGAACACAGATAGGTGCCTTCATCCAGCAAGGTGGCAAAGACCTCTGTGGGCGTCTGATCCGCAAAGCGGGGTTCGCGCAGGTGGTGCAATACCTGGTCTCTTTCCCTTTCCGGCAGAGCCCGCGAAGACGCTGCGCGCGGTGGGCGTGTGCGTGGTGGTGCCGTCAGCGCCGCACGCTGTCGAAGAACGCTCGCGCGCGATAATGATAGCGCGGCGCAGACAGCCGAGGTCAAGCCGCTGCCGGTGGGCAATGCAATCGCGACGGCCATCATGATTTGCCGCTGCGCTCTTGCGTCTGCTCCATCTCGTCCAGAAGTCCCACCACTTTTTTTTGGATGGCAATGATGGCTTCCGCCTGATCCAGACGGCGCCGCAAGGCTGTCACCTCACGGTTGGCCTTGGCCAGCTCAGCTTGCAATGGATTGGCAGGTGCCTTTTGTGGGCCACGGCGCATTGGCTGCAATGCACCCAATGTGCCGGCCGCCCGCGCACGGCGCCAATCGGTCAGTGCAGAGGAATAAAGCCCCTCCCGCCGTAGAATGGCGGAAACCCCGCCAGTGTCTGCCACTTGGTCCGTCTCATCCAGAATGCGCAGTTTGTATTTGGCTGTGAAGTTGCGTCGCTTCGGGATGCTCGTCAGTTCCGCTGTGGGAGCCAACGGCGCATTAACAACGCGGGGAGGCGACGTCGGGGCCAAAACGGCTCCAGATCCAGCATCTGGCGAAAGTGGTGATTGTGAAGGCATAACCATGGGTTCGTTCTCCTACGCCCTCAAGTGTAAACTTTAGCCAGTCAATTGTCTCACGCTTATTGGCACGGAGGGGTTTCTGCGCCACTATTACGATCTGCATTGCATGTTGGAGACCGAGACGGGCAAGGCTGCTATGGTTGACCTTGAACTTGGCAATGATTGTGTGGCCCACGCGAAGACATTCTTTAACCGTCCTGATTTTAATCTCGACACTGCAAAGCCTGGAACTTTCACACTCGCACCGTCCGAGAACATGGCAGCACGATTGATCGGCGACTACAAAAATACAGAAGCTATGATCTTCGGTGAAGCTCCGTCTTTCGACAATATTCTTGCTTCGATTGACGCCTTAGAGGACCAGCTGAACCAATCATGAACCTATGACCACACATTGGAGCTCAGGTGTTTTGAGACGGTCTGGTTTGCGGATGATTTCCCACCGCTTAGCTACCGAGTCTGTGTCACTATCCGGCGGTGCTCGCAAAGCATCCGGTGGCAGTTAGTTCATATCACCGCCGAGTTGTGACCCTTTCAATTGACCTGTTGGCCCGTCAGATTGCTAGCCCGGATGTCGTGGTGCCCTAATTAACCAGATTCAAGAGAAAATTATCGTTCGTTTTCAAAGCTAAATTGTACCCTTATTTACCGTACTGTGCCCTTAATGGCCATACGGACTGATTTTTTGGATAGCTTGGGACTGGGAGCCTAGGGCCCATTGGATTTGCTTAGCTAACTAGCTGTCGTAAAACTGAACGACTACCGGCTGACGCCGGTAGGTTCCCTTTTTGAATGTAATTCAAGATACTGAAGTATGACAGCGTCAGTGACATTGCCGCTGGTTGTTGAGAAAAATCCGCGAGCCCAAAACCGCTGGCCCCAGTACCGTTTGCGCAGTTCGGGAAACTCGCGCTGTATCTTATAAGACGAGCGTCCCTTGATCCGCATCATCACCTTTGACAATGCTATCTGAGGCGGGACCGATATGAACATGTGGACGTGATCGGTCGACAATACGCCCTTCTCAATATGCACGCCAAGTTCTTGGCATGTTTGGATAATGATTTCACGGATACGCTCACGCATCTCACCGCGCATAACTTTGTATCGGTATTTTGTTGTCCAGACGGAGTGAAATCGGTGATAAAACTTGGTATGGCTTCCTGTGGAATAGATCATAATCTTCCCTCTCATTTTTAAGACCCTTACCGCTTCGCGGGGTCTTAAAAATGAGAGGGAAGATTATAGTACATTACGCTAAAGCGGACCGGCTGGAAGCCGGTGGCTTTAATCCCGTTTGTGGAAAGTAAAAAAGGCCAAGTTCGGCTTGAGTGCCTGTGAATAAGACCAGCGAGTTGTTTACAATTAAGGGTGCCATAAACGCCCAAAATGCCCCGCGCCCCTCAAGCCGTAGAATCTGACTAATTAGGGCACAACGACAGGGGTCGAGGCCCGCTTCTTGGCTTGAACATCAATCCACTCACTCTGAGAGCGTTTTGTACTGCTCGACGACGTACCCTTCAAAAATTTCAACATCGCGCTCTACGGCCCGTATGTCGCCTCTACGACCCCACTGAAGGTTGCTCGGGTGATGGTTGCGCGATTGCCAGCATAATTGTGGTAAGCAGAGTTGCCATTGCGCAGCGGAAGACCAGCCCAGATCCGAGCAAGGTTATCCATGAATGTGTCAGCATCGGTGCGACCATTTAGGAACTCTTGGTAGTCAGCTTCAAACACAAGATGGGCCGCTAGCTGGCGCTGAACCTGTGGCGTGAATTCCTGATCCAATGATATACCTTCGGCCTCCACCAAACGCGCCAGCGTGCTCGGGATGAACTGATAGCGACCGATGGCGTGATGCTGTCCGGGCGTCTGATCAATCCACTCATAAATCTGTCGCAAGGTGAGCTGCGTTGGCGGAGCAGAGGGCAGACGCGTCGCCGACATATGGATCGCATCATAACCAGATGGACCCGCCTCCACTGACGCAATCAGATCCAATAATTGATCCAAAGGTTCCGAACCACTTCGTAGCTCGAAGGTTTGTTCCTGCGGCACAGTGATTGACGGCGCGCTTCGCTCAAAAGCGTCCGAGGCTTGCCAATTTGATTGCCCATATAACCACTGAGAAGAGGATGTGAATCCGCCCGTGAGATTGCGATAGAGATTGTAATCCCGCCTCCGATCACGGCCGTTCTCAGCCTCGATTCTGCCCGTGATCCAACGCCCCGAGATAAACACATCGCGGAGATTCGAGACAAGGGGCGCCTAGCATGGCAAGTTAGCAGCGGCTACAATCACCGGAGCCGAGGCGAAGCACAAATAGGCCGCTGGAAGATGGTCATCGGCCCCAAACTGAACGCTCGGAACTTTCCAAACCAAAAAACTGAAGCCAGGATTGGGACAAACATTCTCAACAAAATGAACGGGCTCGGCCCGTGCCAAGTACGAGGCTGTTGCATGACCTGAGTTATGGGTAAGGAAAATCTCGGACTTCGCCATATCCATGCAACACGGCTCTGGCACAAACTTATACCAGAACTGTTTAAGAAAACCCTTACTACCTCACGGGATGTGACAGGTGGCTCTAAAACAAGCCGGCTTCACTAGCGATCATGGCCGCTTGTGTGCGGTTCTCCACGCCCATTTTGCGGTATAAAGTTTTCATGTGCAGTTTGACCGTTGGTTCCCGAATTTCCAGATCACGTGCAATTTGCTTGTTGGACTTGCCTTCGGTTAGCCCCTTCAGCATTTGCAATTCACGTTCAGTCAGCTTGTCCACGAGGGGGTTGTGTAGCGTCTCCTTAATGGCTGTCATGAAATCAATTGGCGCGTATTGCTCGCCCATCGCCATAAATTTAATGGCGTTAATCAGTGACTTCGCAGGAAGGGACTTCGGAATGAACCCCGCCGCACCAGCCTCTAGCGCGTCTTCGGCAATTTGTTTGTTTGCTTCACCTGACATCAACGCAACACGATGCCCCTCGCCAAATGCAATAGCGGCCTTAAGCCCATCGAGCCCGTTCATGCCGTGCATATTATAATCAAGTAAAATCAGATCGTAAGGATCATCCGCTTTGATCCGCACGGCAGCCTCATCAAAGGTGCGAACTCCAACTGTTTGAAATCCACCTTCATTTTCTAGAAACTGAACCAGAATATCCCTTAACATATCGTGGTCGTCTGCGATCAAAATTTTCATTTATTTCTTCCGTTAATCTAATAAAGTTAGCCTTACATATGACTGAGTTATGAAAAAACACTTTTTTCGTAAAATAACCAGCCATTCGTATAGTTTTTGTAACTCCCAAGCACCCCAGCCGATAACGGGTTTTTGTCAGTTTTGATGTGAGACTCCCTGGCCATTGGGCGCACGAATTTTCTGTTGTGGTCCATACTACACGACTCTTGTGATTATGGGTGGTATTAGTAGCCACGGTGAGACATCGGCGTTTGGGTCTGACCTGAGCAGTTTACGGAGCTGATCGAAGCAAATTCGAAAGAATGACTTTGCAAAATATCCGTGTTTTTTCCGCTTCATTTTCCCGCCTCCAATAAGCTTTGTGGCGGTTTTCGATGCCCATGCAACCGCGAGCGCAACGAGACCTAAAAGAAGCTGGCTCTTCTCCGCTTTGTAGAGTTATTCTAGGATTTCAAATAGAACATAGATTGATTATCTGGGATGGATGATTGTCTAATTTTGAGTTTGAAGTATTCGGTATCCCTGATGCCCCTGGCTCGTTTGCGGATCATTCCTATACTGACATTACCAGCCTCTATCCTGGCGCTTGTCAGCTTGTGTTTCGCGTAGTTGCATATGCCCACACAATGTTTTCTTAGGGATTTTGCGAACTTTTTCAGATAGAGCATGTGTGACTGATCTGCGATCAGGCACCAATTTTCCAGTTGCTCTGACAGGTTCTGTCGCAAACTTTTGGGATCTTTCGTTTGTTGGCTAATTTTGCGACATGGTTCTCAAACAAGCAAGCAACAGGGTGTATCGGATGTCGGTTGATTTCAAGGGAGCCCATTATCCTAAGAGCGTAATCCTGTACGCGGTTTATTTCTATGTGCGATATGGAGTTCCTATGAGCTATGACTGAATCTGGTGTTTGAGTGGTTTGAAGGTTGGCGGCGTATCTGGTTGAATTGTTGTTGGAAGACAGCAGCCCAACCAAAGGAGATACACCACCATGGGAACTACTAACATTGTTGATTTTGCGCGTCGAGACGAGATGACGGACGCGTTGACGGAGTTGCTGAAAACGGGAGCACAACAATTGATCGCGACAGCAGTTGAGGCTGAGCTTGTCAGTTATTTGGCGCAATTTACCGGCTTACGCACCGATGCCGGTCACGCGGCAGTCGTGCGTAATGGACATCATCCGGCCCGCCCGTTTCAAACGGGCATTGGCCCTGTGAGCGTGCGCATTCCAAAGGTTCGGTCCAAGGACGGCACACCGGTGACATTCCGGTCTGCCCTGGTGCCGCCCTATGTGCGCCGCACGAAGACGCTGGAAGCGGCCTTGCCATGGCTTTACCTCAAAGGGATCTCCAGCGGCGAGATGGCTCCCGCCCTCAAGGTTCTTCTGGGCCCAGATGCCGTTGGCTTGTCGGCTAATACGGTTTCGCGTTTAAAACGCGATTGGGCCAATGAATACGAGGCTTGGAAAGGCGCTGAGTTAGATGACGAGCCCATCGTCCATATCTGGGCCGACGGCGTTCACAGCGGCCTTCGGGGCGAGGATGACAAGCTCTGTGCCCTTGTTATTATTGGGGTAACTGCCCGTGGCAAGAAGCGATTTCTGGCAATTGAGGATGGGGTGCGCGAGTCCACGCAGAGCTGGCGCGAGGTTCTGCTTAACCTCAAAAGCTGAGGCATGAATGCGCCCAAACTGGCCATCGGGGACGGTGCCATGGGGTTTTGGGCGGCCATGGACGAAGTCTATCCTGAGACCCGCCATCAACGCTGTTGGCAACACAAAACGATGAACGTGCTCAATTGTTTACCCAAGCTGTCTCAGCCAAAAGCCAAGGCCGCGCTGCACGACATCTGGCAGGCCGAGACCAAAGTCGATGCAGAAAAGGCGTTCGATCTGTTCATCAAAACCTACGAACCCAAATATCCCAAGGCCACACTATGCCTGCAAAAAGATCGTGAGGAACTCATGGCATTCTTCGACTTCCCGGCGCAGCATTGGCAAAGCATCCGCACTAGCAATCCAATTGAATCGGCCTTCGCGACGATCCGGCATCGTACCAAGCGTTCAAAGGGCTGCCTGTCACGCGATGGCATGCTGCACATGATGTTCAAACTGGGGCAATGTGCTGAGCAAAATTGGAGGAAGCTACGCGGCTTTGACTACCTCGCAAAAGTCATCACAGGCGTCACGTTCAAAGACGGAATCGAAACCACAAACCCCGACCAGATCACCGCATGACCAACAATACTCAAACACCAGATTTGACAATAACTCAGAAATTCATGGAGGAGCGTGGGGCTGAAGTTGACCATGCAACCTTGAACCGTTGGGTGGTTAAGTTTGGGCCGCTGATGGCGATACAAGCGCAGTCCCGCAAGAAGCCAACCGCCAAATCTTGGCGCATGGACGAAACCTACATCAAGGTTAAAGGCAAATGGACCTACTATTACCGGGCGGTCGACAACACTGGAAGAAACCCTTGATTTCATGCTGTCTGAGCGTCGCGACAAGGCTGCGGCCCGTCGGTTTTTCAAGCGCGCGATTGGCACGAATGGCGTGCCTGACCGTGTCGTCATCGACAAGAGCGGCGCCAATCTGGCGGGTCTGCAAAACATCAATGTGATCCTGAAGTTCACGGGCTCAGGCAACACCATCAAGATCCTGCAGGTCAAATACCTCGACAACATCATTGAACAGGACCATCGCTTCGTAAAGCGGATCACGGCCCCGATGCTTGGCTTCAAGGCCTTCCATTCTGCCGAGGCGACCTTGGCTGGGATCGAGACCGCGCACATGATCCGAAAAGGGCAGCTCCATGCCAACGGCCTCACCGCGTTTCAGCAGTTTGCGGAGCTCGCAGCATAATTATGTCCAGCCGATGTCCGCACTCAAACTCCAACAAAACTTGCGACAGAACCCGCTCTCCGCGTGCTCGACGCGCCAGCCAACAACGCGGCGGCTGAAGATGTCGAGGATGACATAGAGATAGAAGTAGGACCATTTCACCGGGCCCCTCAGCTTGGTGATGTCCCAAGACCAGACCTGATTGGGGGCTTCAGCTAGAAGTTCAGGCTTTTGATAGACGGGATGTGTGCGCTGTCGGCGGCGTTCGCCAACTTCGCCCTGCGCGGCCAATATCCGATACATCGTGCGGATTGAACACAGATAGGTGCCTTCATCCAGCAAGGTGGCAAAGACCTCTGTGGGCGTCTGATCCGCAAAGCGGGGTTCGCGCAGGTGGTGCAATACCTGGTCTCTTTCCCTTTCCGGCAGAGCCCGCGAAGACGCTGCGCGCGGTGGGCGTGTGCGTGGTGGTGCCGTCAGCGCCGCACGCTGTCGAAGAACGCTCGCGCGCGATAATGATAGCGCGGCGCAGACAGCCGAGGTCAAGCCGCTGCCGGTGGGCAATGCAATCGCGACGGCCATCATGATTTGCCGCTGCGCTCTTGCGTCTGCTCCATCTCGTCCAGAAGTCCCGCCACTTTTTTTTGGATGGCAATGATGGCTTCCGCCTGATCCAGACGGCGCCGCAAGGCTGTCACCTCACGGTTGGCCTTGGCCAGCTCAGCTTGCAATGGATTGGCAGGTGCCTTTTGTGGGCCACGGCGCATTGGCTGCAATGCACCCAATGTGCCGGCCGCCCGCGCACGGCGCCAATCGGTCAGTGCAGAGGAATAAAGCCCCTCCCGCCGTAGAATGGCGGAAACCCCGCCAGTGTCTGCCACTTGGTCCGTCTCATCCAGAATGCGCAGTTTGTATTTGGCTGTGAAGTTGCGTCGCTTCGGGATGCTCGTCAGTTCCGCTGTGGGAGCCAACGGCGCATTAACAACGCGGGGAGGCGACGTCGGGGCCAAAACGGCTCCAGATCCAGCATCTGGCGAAAGTGGTGATTGTGAAGGCATAACCATGGGTTCGTTCTCCTACGCCCTCAAGTGTAAACTTTAGCCAGTCAATTGTCTCACCCTTATTGGCACGGAGGGAACCGATGCTTTTGCTTTGGAACCTTGTCACGACGATCGCCGTTGAACTTGTGTGGCATCTACAGCATCCTAAAATAACTGAACAACTCCGTATCAAACCAAACTGGGTCCGTGCAACAAGGTCCATTCGCGGGCCTTGGTTTGTGCTTTGGAAATATCAACAGAGGTCATTTGTTTGGCTGCTGCATCTCTACCCTTAACCCCATCGGGCTCCCCTTTAATCGCAGCAACATTGAACCACATGTGTGCCCTGATAAAGTTTTGGGGAATACCATGGCCAAGTGCGTATATGGTGCCCAGATTCAACTGGGCATCAGCATCCCCTTGTTCAGCAGCCAATTGGTACCACTTGGCAGCTTCAGCATAGTCTTGAGGAACGCCTTCACCTGTGTCGTACATGGCACCCAGATTGTTCTGGGCATCAGAATCCCCTTGTTCAGCAGCCAAACGGAACCACTTCACAGTTTCAGCATAGTCTTGAGGAACGCCTTCGCCATTCTTGTACATGTAACCAAGATTGTATTGGGCAAGAGCGTGCCCCTTCTCAGCCGCCAGACGGTACCACTTCACAGCTTTAACATAGTCTTGAGAAACAGCTTCTCCGTTGTCGTACATAAGGCCAAGATTATAAAGGGCTTTAGACCCACCGTGTTCAGCAGCGCGACGATACCACTTCATAGCTTCCGAAAAGTCTTGAAGGACGCCCTTACCTTTGTGGTACATAAGGCCAAAATTGCTCTGGGCTTTTGCATGCCCCTGTTGAGCGGCTAGGCGGTACCAATTCATAGCTTCAGCATAGTCTAGAGGAACGACTTCGCCCGTGTCGTACATAAGGCCAAGATTGTATTGTGCGGAAGCATTGCCCTGTTCAGCAATCGTCTTCCACTCAGTCAGGGCATTAGCATAGTTCTTTGCATTATATGCAGCCAGACCTCTTTTAAAAGCCTCAGATGAGCCGATCAAAGATACAGAACGAGATGAAACATGGGAAACAGCTGGGAGATTATGTGTCATGTTTTGGGTTCCTTTCTTAGGATGATTTGGATTAGTAAGCGCCGCGGCCGGGAGTAACCGCACCGAAGGTTTGAAGGATCAAAAACAGATGGAGCAAAAGGCTGCGTAACGCCGTATAGGACAGGTCCATTTCGACCATCTGGTCAAATTCGATCTCAACTCAACCAGACACTTGAAAAAGACTCATGATGCTGGGCTTGACTGCCAGCGGACTCAATCCCGCGAAGGGCATTCAGCAACTTCACAGAGAAAGGCTGAGCTTATCTGGCGTAGCGGTTGGGAAACACAACGTTGATCACCCAGCCGCAATCGCTCAGCGCGGTGATCTGAACGGAATACTGAGTACTTGTCATAGAGGTGTTAACTTGGGTTTCAGTTTTTGGTGCTAACAATGATGGTGGCATATGTATAACTCCTAGTATTCAAGCTAAAGTTTAGTTCCACTGAGGTGCTTTAAATATAGCTAAAGCTGTTGAGTCTTTAATGGTCCTGTAAGAGTAGAAAGACAGGTTATAAGAGAGCAGACGTATCCATTAGACTAGCTGCCCCTCGCTAGCAGAGAGCTTAGCGGGCTGAACAGCGCGAGACCCGCCCCTCCGTGCCAATAAGCGTGAGACAATTGACTGGCTAAAGTTTACACTTGAGGGCGTAGGAGAACGAACCCATGGTTATGCCTTCACAATCACCACTTTCGCCAGATGCTGGATCTGGAGCCGTTTTGGCCCCGACGTCGCCTCCCCGCGTTGTTAATGCGCCGTTGGCTCCCACAGCGGAACTGACGAGCATCCCGAAGCGACGCAACTTCACAGCCAAATACAAACTGCGCATTCTGGATGAGACGGACCAAGTGGCAGACACTGGCGGGGTTTCCGCCATTCTACGGCGGGAGGGGCTTTATTCCTCTGCACTGACCGATTGGCGCCGTGCGCGGGCGGCCGGCACATTGGGTGCATTGCAGCCAATGCGCCGTGGCCCACAAAAGGCACCTGCCAATCCATTGCAAGCTGAGCTGGCCAAGGCCAACCGTGAGGTGACAGCCTTGCGGCGCCGTCTGGATCAGGCGGAAGCCATCATTGCCATCCAAAAAAAAGTGGCGGGACTTCTGGACGAGATGGAGCAGACGCAAGAGCGCAGCGGCAAATCATGATGGCCGTCGCGATTGCATTGCCCACCGGCAGCGGCTTGACCTCGGCTGTCTGCGCCGCGCTATCATTATCGCACGCGAGCGTTCTTCGACAGCGTGCGGCGCTGACGGCACCACCACGCACACGCCCACCGCGCGCAGCGTCTTCGCGGGCTCTGCCGGAAAGGGAAAGAGACCAGGTATTGCACCACCTGCGCGAACCCCGCTTTGCGGATCAGACGCCCACAGAGGTCTTTGCCACCTTGCTGGATGAAGGCACCTATCTGTGTTCAATCCGCACGATGTATCGGATATTGGCCGCGCAGGGCGAAGTTGGCGAACGCCGCCGACAGCGCACACATCCCGTCTATCAAAAGCCTGAACTTCTAGCTGAAGCCCCCAATCAGGTCTGGTCTTGGGACATCACCAAGCTGAGGGGCCCGGTGAAATGGTCCTACTTCTATCTCTATGTCATCCTCGACATCTTCAGCCGCCACGTTGTTGGCTGGCGCGTCGAGCACGCGGAGAGCGCCAGCCAGTTCAAAGAGCTGTTCATCGACGCGATGGAAAAACACGAGGTTCCACGCGATCAGCTGACATTGCATGCAGATCGCGGTGGGCCCATGAAGGCAAAGACGACAGCCCTGATGCTGGTTGATCTTGGTGTGCTCAAGTCCCACAGTCGGCCCCACACCTCAAACGACAACCCGTTCTCCGAAGCCCACTTCAAAACACTGAAATATCAGCCAGAGTTCCCCAAGAACTTTGAAACCATCGAGCAGGCTCGCGCATTCTGCCGCAGGTTCTTTGCATGGTATAACCAAGACCATCATAACGCCGGGATTGGTCTGATGACGCCCGACCAAATCCATTTTGGGCAGGCCCAAGAAATCTACACCGCGCGACAAGCAACACTAGACGCGGCATTCCTCGCCACGCCCGAACGCTTCGTACACAAACCACCAAAACCGCCTCAAATCCCGACCGCCGTCTGGATCAACCCACCAAAACCAACCGAAGAAACCCAAGCCTAAAGTCCAAAAGCCACTGTCTCAAAGTCGTTGACACGTTCCGAACAGTGCTTCGCCCGTATCGGCGTCCGTCACGCTCAGCGTACCGCCCACAGTCAGGGTCGCGCCCGTATCCTCGGTCACATTCCCCGCCGATGTACCGCTGATCAAAGTAGTTTCATTTTTGACGGCCGTCGTTGAGGAGCCAGCCAGTCCAGCGTCGGCACCAAAAACCACAAGAACAGCGCCAACCGCCTCGTATAAGGTGATGTCGCCAGCACCAATTTGCACAACAACTTCGGAAATAAACTCTGCGGTCGCCTGCGACACCCCCAAGGCACCATCCGCCATACTGTTGAGATCTTCGGCACTGACCAAAAGCTCTTGACCATTCATCAATGTCACACGCGCCGAGCCATCCATGAGTTGTTCAACTTTAGCTACACCGCTAATACTATCCAACGATACCAATGGAGCGCCTTCAGCCTGGGCCATTAAAGGCAAAACCATGCCAACCATAGACCCCAACTTTGAATACTTCTTCAAAGAAAAAAGCCAAGCAGTTACTCTCGGAACCACCAGCTTACTGGCGGCTAATGTTCTATCGAATTGGATATTATAAATCAAAGCTACAATCCAAAAGATAGTTTATCTATACTCCTGCGCCTGAATTGACCTAACGATTTTGGGCCTGCGATTCACTTCGTCGCATGGCCAAAGGCGGTTCAGTCTGTATTTTGAGTTTATGAGCAAGCAATACAAAACAGTCTCCTTATCCGACGAGCAGCGCATAGCACTTGAAGCGCTTTGCCGCCGCCGCAAAGTTGACGCCCTTGTTTGGAAACGGGCGCGCGCGTTTCTTCTTTTGGACGCAGGAGAAGACGCCGGAACGGTTTGCCGGATTTTGGATATTGGCCCGACAGTTTTGACGGAGTGGCGATTAGCCTTTGCCGGTGCGGGACTATCGTTTTTCGGTCTGAAGGACTACAGCCAGCGTCAGGGTCATTTGTCCGTCGTGCAAGAGCAGGCGGTGAGAGCCCATTTCACCGCGCAGCCTGCCCGCAATGCCGATGAGGTCTGTGCCTATGTTCTAGCCGAGTGCGACCAAAACTACAGCACGTCGGGAGCCGCCAAGCTGATGCGCCGCCTGGGGTTCGCGTATAAGAAACCACAATTGCTGCCTGCACAGGCCGATGAAGCCAAGCAGGCTGCGTTTATTGCCAAATATGAGGCCCTGATGAACGGGTTGGCCGCAGATGAGATGGTTGTCTTTTCGGACGCTGTCCACCCCGAACACCAGAGCCGCCCCGCCCATGGTTGGTTCCCCAAGGGACAAAAGACGGCCCTGAAGGCGACATCAGGGCGCAAGCGGCTCAACATTCAGGGCGCGCTTGACCTTGAGACTTTCCAGTTCACCTTTGTGGAAGGCGAGAAGATCAATGCCCAGACAACCCGACAGATGCTGGAAAAGTTGGAACGCAACAACCAAACCAAGACGGCCATCCACGTCTTTGTCGACAATGCCCGCTATCATCATGCCAAGATACTACAGCCATGGCTGGACAGCCCAGAACGTCGGGTGAAGTTGCATTTCTTAACAGCATATGCCCCGCACCTCAACCCGATCGAGCGTCTTTGGGGTGTTATGCACAAATGGGTCACCCACAATCGGCACTATGCAACGTTCAACCAATTCACAGAGGCCATTTTCGACTTCTTCCGCAAGACCCTGCCAGAAAAATGGCCAGAGTTCCGCGACACCGTCACCGACAACTTCCGCGTCATATCGCTCAAGGAATACAAAGTGATTTGAGGGGAAAACCTCAGGTCAATTCAGGCGCGGGAGTATATATTTATTTAGCAATGTCGTTAAACTTAGGCAAAAACTATGCCAACTAAGCGCGGCGAAAGAGTTATTGTCAAATCTGGTGTTTGAGGGTTGTTGATGGCGTTGTTGCACATACTGCCTGGATTCAAACATCAAGTGCAACGGTTGATTTGAAGGCCGCGATTTCGTCGGCCATGGCTTCAGCGGGTGTTCTCCATCCGAGGGTTTTTCTCGGACGGTTGTTCATCAGGTTTGCAACGTCGTTCAGCCATGTTTGGCTTGCACCGTTCAGGTCAGTTCCTTTGGGCATGTACTGACGCAGCAGTCCGTTGGTGTTCTCGTTGCTGCCACGCTGCCAAGGCGCATGCGGATCGCAGAACCAGATATCGATCTTCAACCGTCTGGCCAGTTCGGGGTGGCAGGCCATCCACTGCCCGGCAGTGGTTTGCTCGCAAACCATGAGAGGGTCGGAGCCGCGGTCGTAAGTCATGCTCTTGCGCAAAGCAGCGGGTAGTCGTCTCATCTGGCGGGTGAAGCTGTCGAGCGCGGCCTCGGCCCCATTGCCGTCCATTTTGCAAGGCTCAATTTGCATTAGCTATGCACATGGTCTAACCGGCAGGATCCCTGCTGCTGCGGCGAGGACTGCGCGTGGTGTTGGCTGCCTTGGAAGCACTGCGAGATGAAACCATCTGAGATAGCTGTCGAGATACTTGGTGGCGACGAAGGAAGGACTTGAGCCGCTCATGGCGGCAGTTGACGGTCTGGATGTGCAGTTCTCCCCGGACGCGCTCGCCAGCGGTTTGGTTGAGCGCCTCATGGCTGATGCCCATCGCGGCGGCGCAGGGCGGATAACTGGTGCAGCCGTCAGTGACCAGCAGGGCGTCCTGATCAAGAACTGGCTGCAAAACCGCTTGCAAATGAGCGGCAGACACCGCCGGCAATATGGCGCTGACGGTCGCGCCGGAGCGGTCGGCGGCCACCAAAACTGGAACTTGCTCATGCGATACCCCCCGTTTGGACGCCTTGCCGCCGCGCCTGCGGGCCTTGCGATCGAGGTTCCGTTCGCCTTTACGACTGCTCAAGACAAATGTCTCATCGGCCTCGACGATACCGCGCAGTTTGATCGCGCCAGCCGTCACAGCCCGCAGGAAGCGGTGACGCCAGCGAAAAGCCGTGCTGCTGGCCACCCCGCAGCGGGCCGCCGAGGTCTTCACCGTGTCGCCATCGCTTAATGACCCAGCAAATTCCGTCCAGCAATCTTTGTGTCGCAGCCGAGCTAACGGCGTCCCAGTTAGGGCGTTGAAGGTTTTGCTGCAGATCTTGCAAAAATACCGCTTCAGCCCGTTAGAGCGGCCTCGGATCACAGCCCCGCCCGCCGCACAATGCGGACAGTTTCGTGCCGTCCCGATCCGCTCCTCCAACAGTCCGATCACGGCTTCCAGCGACGGCTGACCAGCCAGCAACCGAACCGTTGCGATCCGCTGGTACGAGGACAGATCATCAATCTCAGATAGCCAGGCCAGATAGTCGTGATGGTCCATGCGCGCCTCCTGAGTTCACTTTTTGTTCTATATCATTGGGGAGTGCATAGCTAATGCGAATTGAGCCATTTTCAAACTATCCAACATCAAAGCAGGTTGGTTTTGCTGAGCCGATTGCGCGAATGAAACGGCGTGAAGTGCCGCAGGAATGTTTCCGAGATCGTGAGGTGATGTCAAAGTGGATTGACGCAAACCTCCGAAAAAAGGTCAGTGACTCTACTTTATTTAACATAACTACTATTATACGAATTAAGCTTGTACGCGGGGCACATTTTATACTGGGTTGCGACAAATCCCCTATCTTGCTGGAAAGCAAGGAGAACGGAAGATGGCCCACACTGAGTTAGGTTTACGTGAAAGACGCACAATCGAAGATATGCTTAATGCAAAGATGTCGGTAGACAAGATTGCTGCTGAGATCGGCAGGCATCGTTCAACCGTGTTCCGAGAGATCAAACGGAACAGGTTCGTCGATGATGAGTTGCCGAAGCTGAATGGCTACTACGGAATGAATGCGCAACGGACAGCAGTGACTCGGCGTGCGCGGCGTCGCAAGCTGGTGCGGTTTGTGGACCTGCGAAAGCACGTGATCACGCAGCTGGAGGCCGGATGGTCGCCCGAACAGATCGCCGGTCGCCTACAATATGACGGCCAATCTTTGCGCGTCAGCCATGAGACTATCTATGCCTACGTTTACGGTCCAGATAGCCAGTCCGAAGAATTGGCGCGCCATCTGCCGCACCGACGCAAGAAACGTCGACCACGGTGCCGCCGCACGCCGCGTGGCCTTGTTTTCCCGCCCGATCGGTCAATCCATGAACGACCAGACTACGTTAAAACACGTGAGACTTTTGGCGAATGGGAAGGCGATCTGATGATCTTTGAGCGCGCACAGGGCAAGACCAACGTGGCGTCCTTAGTCGAACGCCATACTACACGACTCTTGTGATTATGGGTGGAATTAGTAGCCACGGTGAGACAGCGGCGTTTGGGTCTGACCTGAGCAGTTTACGGAGCTGATCGAAGCCAATTCGAAAGAATGACTTTGCAAAATATCCGTGTTTTTTCCGCTTCATTTTCCCGCCTCCAATAAGCTTTGTGGCGGTTTTAGATGCCCATGCAACCGCGAGCGCAACGAGACCTAAAAGAAGCTCAAGTTTTTGGGAGATGGTTAGTCGTGTGTCTTCAAGATTGAAGCCGCGTGCCTTTGTGTCGCCAAAGAGGCTCTCAATGGCCCATCTTTTCTTGTAGGTGGCGAGGGCCCGATGTGCGGGCCGATTAGAGACGACGATCAAAAGCTCACCCCCCTTGATGCGCTTTGCAGCAAAGCTAAACCACGTGGCCTCCCCCAAATTGTTGCCTCCAAATCGGGCATCAAAGTTGCGCTTACCGCGACAGGTGCGCAACAAGGTGCTTAGATTTTGCGTTTTCCCGTCCTGTGTGGTCACAAGTTGGTTTGCTTTGATACGGATGACAAATGGGACGTTGTTTTTATGAAGAAAATCCAACCATTGTGCTCCAATGAATTCCCGGTCCGCTAACAAGAACTTGATGGTGGAGACCTCAAACACCGACAGATAACGTTTCATCAAGGCAATGCGCTGAGCAGTATCGCTGTTCCCTGCACGCCCCAAAACGCTCCACATCAACGGAATACGGTGGCGGCGTGTGACAAGGGCTAAGACCAAGAAGTTGACATGGCGTTGGCTAATTTTCCAATTTGTTCGGTCCAAGCATAAATGCCAGGTGGGGCCAGAACCAATCATTTCAACAAGCAAGGGGGCCGCCCAATCCGAGCCAAGATCAACATGCTGGAAAAAGCGTTGTAGGCGACGGTAGGTGCTTTCAACCTTGCTATCGGTAGGAAACTCACAGGCCAGATGGCTCAAATTTACCGTCCGGGCATTCACCATTCCCATGATCAAGAGGCACATCGTTTCAAGGCGACTGTTGCTCAACTCTAAATGGGGGGATAACCTCTTCTTGCGGGTCGTCAGGGCTTTCGTGATCATCAGTGGAACCCTTTTTAGCGATAAGAGTCCGCTCCTAAATCACCTTCTGACACCCTCAACCACCCTACTGTCGTGTAGTATGCCAAATATCTTCAGACCCGTACTATCTACAACTAATTCGATTGGGCCGGCCCTTTGGGCTTTAGATTTTTCTGGCATGCTGAGCTCCGGACCTCTCCGCGAGAGGGTCGAGAAATCCGGAACGGGAACATCCAGCCCCATAAGCCGCGCCAAACTGCCGACCAATCCTTGCGTCTGCCGCAAAGGTTGTTTGAAAACCATACCCAGCGTCAGGCATACTGATATGACCATATCAGAGTATGTGGGTTGGCCGCCTGGCGTCTGACGTTTATCGGCAAGCCACTTATCTTCAACCTCAGGGCTTAACCAAATTGTCACATCACCACGCTGACGCAGGCCTTCATTGTACACTCGCCAGTTGGTGACCTTCTGTCACTTCTTTTCAAACTTGTGGCGGCGGGAAGCGTTGAATTTATGCGGCATCATGAATATCCAAGTCGTTGGCAAGCTAGGTGTCTAGCAGACCCGCTGGGGTCCCTGCAACAACGCCCTCAGTAGGTAACCGTCACTACGACCGAGTCCGAGTAACTGCCAATGGACATCGTTTGATTGCCAAAAATTCTCCCGTAGACCGTCAACAACTGATATGCGCCCGTGCCGAAGCCCTCAGCCACCGTCGCCGGGCTGACGCCCCATGCGGAGGTTCGTGACGGATCATGATAGAGTCCGTACGCAAGCAGATTGGGGCCATTCGCCATGCGCCGACCCGTTGCTCCGGCGTCTGCGGGCTGAAGGCCTGAGCCGATACTGATCGTGTATGGTGAGGCATTTGTGCAGGACACCTCAATGGTTGCTGTCTGGTCCACCGGTGCGACAATTGCTGTATCGATGACACCAAAGTCCATGTTTGAGACGTTTATTGTACAACTGGTCGTTAAGGTTGCGCTAACCGTGAAGGCGCTTGCGGGGTCGGACTGGTCGCACCCGAGCGCGCCATAGGATATTTCAGTATCTACGCCGGCGTCAAAATGGGAACTGTAAGCTCCGACGATCGCATTTGACCCAACCGCCGTCACCTCTGCATAGAGCGTCGGCGCAATCATGGCGCTGCCAGTTGCATCGAGTGCCATGGCATATCCGACGGCCTCCCACGTCGTGCCGCCGTTGGAAAAGCTGTTTTGGCTGCTAAGCTGATACTGAAGTGTCGCGGAGCCCGCTCTGGTCAGATAGCGGGGTGATTGGCCCGCAGCTGCCCCACCACTGCCCGAACCGAGGGTCAGGCAGGCCTGTATCGTCGTACCTGGTGTGCCGCCAAAGCAGGAAATTGTGACCGGGCCACTGGTCTGCTGGGGCAGTCCATCCCGGACTGAGATCGTCCCAAAATCCAGGGAAACAATATTGGTCTCGCAGACCAGTGCCGCGCGGGCCTGCAGGGCGAAGAGGGACAAGACGGCAGATAGAATAAGACCACGCAGCATCATCGGCATTCCACCCCATCGATATAGACTTGCGCATTAGAGGTCTTGGCATAAGTAAACTCCGCCGCACATGTAATGTTGGAGGTTTCGACAATAATATGATTTTGCGCACCCAGGCCCTCGATCCAGACTTCGCCGTCATATCCCACAGTAAACGGGGTCGAATTCCCCTCCAACCGGACGGTGCTGCCGGGCTGCAGCAGCGTTCCCGCAGCGTCTCGCAGAACGACAAGCGCGGCGCTATCGGTATTGCCCTCGAAATCGACGGTGACGCCAGAGTGCCGCGCTGGGACCACGTCCTGTGCCGTTGCCACAAGATTTGCATCCAGCGGCAGAGCCAGGGGATTGATCGAAATTCTGTTCACTCGGAAAGATGTCAAATCGGGGACTATCGCTCGGCCGAACGGTCCGGTTTCGGCAACCAACCGGTTGTTGAGGCTTACTGGGACATCCGGCACACCCACGTTGACGATTGCAAATCCGTCGACGACCCTGTTGCTAGCAAAGAGCCCACCCCCCGCAAGGACGAGTGCCCCATCTAACCTGGCAATGACATCGGTGCCATGACTACTGTCACGCAGTGCCAGATTTCCACGACCGTAGCTCGTCTGATACGTCGCCCTCAGCGCCGCGGTCTCATGTGACAGGGCGATGCGATAGCCAAAACTGCCCGGTGCCCGATCTGCCGATTGCGATAGGCTGGCGACAGGAGTGATGTTGCCTGATCGGTCGCGGCGCAGTCCTGCTCTGGCATGTGTCCCTGGTCCCAGCAGAAACGACAAGCTGACCGATATACCACTGCCTCCATCCCCAACGACATCCTGGAACGCAGAAACCCGAAGCGCTGCCGACGGCCCGGGAAGTTGCCGATAATAAGAGGCATGCAGAAACGTGTTCGTCATGTTTCTGCGTTCCGAATTGATCACCCTCAGCCCGATTCTGTCCTCGTTCGCAAAGATGGGGAAGGTCAGCGACAAGGCGTCCAGCGCCTTGACGGGGCCTTGGGAGATGCCCAGCAAATCTGACGTTGAGATCGACGCTAGATCTTGATAATTTCCAAAATAGCGTGTGCTACTCAAATTAACCTGGATTCCTGCCAGTTCGGTGCGCAAAGTTCCGTATGCAAAGCTGCCGGTCTCGGCCCCGTTTGCACTCTTGCCTGCAGCCAGTGTGACCTCGGCACGATTGAACAGTGCTGTGCTCAGGCCCAGCCCGGCCATCCACATGTCATTCATTGCTTCGGCATGCGCTTCGACCGTCAGGCGGTCAGATAGCCCATAGCGCAGACTGGCTGCTCTGGCTATCTTGTCATCATAGGATATATCGCCATTGCTCGAAGTCTGGCGCAGCCGTCCGATGTTCAGCGAATAGTCTAGTGTGCCCCTTGCAAGAAGGTTCTGTGTCGCAAAGAACGGGACGGTGGTTGACTGTTCATTGCCACCTGCATCACGGATCACGAAGACGGCCTCGCCACTACTGGTGATCATAGGAACATCCGTCAGGTTGAAGGGCCCAGCAGGGATGGCCCCGGAATATGCGCGAAGGTTGTCCACAAAGACGTCGATGGTCGAGGGCACCGTTGCCGTTCCGGAATAGGACAACAGCGGATTGGTCACCACGTCGTTGCGCAACGAAAAATCCCGTCGGGCTTGCAGCCCGCCCATGCGGACCGGACGCGTCCAGGCGAGACCGGTTGTAGTGAAGTCCCCAGCCGTCAGGGTCAACATCTGGCCAGGCAAGTGGCTCGTAAAATACGTGTCATGGCGTCTGACGGCAGCTTGGCCCGAATAGCTCAGTGGCGCACTGACAGAGCCGGTGTGGGTCAGGACACCGAGCGGCGTGTAAGCCCGCAGCTCAAGTCCTGCGAACGCATCGGAACGTCTGAAGTCAGCGCTCGGGACATTGTAGCCAAGGTTAGCCGACACTCGGTAGTTCAGGACGAGACCAAAGCCAGTCTGGACCTGCGGCATCTCACGACGAGGGGTGGCGGAAATCTCGGCTGGAACAAGCACCGCAGCATCTGCCGTAAGATGCAGGGTTTGTGTCGGTGCGTCATAGTTGTAGGCAAGTCCCGGGATATGGTCCAGAAAAAGCGTCCCGCTCAGGTTGCGAGGGGCGGAAATCCCGACGCGTTCCAGTTCGCTTCGCCGGGCTGACATGCGATTGGATTGGCGTGACAGCTTGAATTCGGCGATCAGGCCGGTGCTCTGACCGTTCACCGAAACCAGAAGATACAGCGCTTCGTCCGTGACCGGGTCATAGTCCCACGTGGCATCTGTGGAAGATGCATCCACCGACCGCCACGCCGGTGCGTCCATTGACTGCGCACAAAGGGACTGATCAGCCGCTATTCCGGCGACGCAAAAGGCTGTCGCAAATGCGAGGCTCCATCCCCAATTGAGCATCTATCTCTCCCTCCGTCATGTGCCGGGTGGCAGCGCAACGTCGCGTCGCCGTCCCGCCGCGATAAGCAGGCTAGCTGCGAAAACACAGTGGTACGGAATGCCGGAGCATGAACCTGACCCCGTCATCCCGCTCTCGCGGGCCCGGCAGCTGATCGACCAGCACGCGATAGCATTCCTGACCAGTTACCGGTGTCTTAGCAGTGCGGATCAACCGGATCGTGATTTCCTGATTTCCCCTCATCCGCAGTGCCGGTGGACTTGCCACCACATCCCGCGTCGGAATCAGCTTGTTCTGCCCGCCATCCCGAAGCCAACGCATTACACGCACTTGGCCAAGGGTTTCTCCAGCGCCACTCGACTCTACGGTCAGCGTGGTCTGTTGACCCCCGGTGGGCACTGTCAAGGATGTTGGGGAAACCGAAAATCCTTCGGCAACGACTGCCCCGGCTATGGCTATTGCGGTGCCAAGGATGGCTGCGGCGATCGTCGTGCGTACAAGTTTCAACATGTGGATCGATCCCTTTGGGTCAAGGTGCATAGACTGCGGTTAGGACGACGGCGTCACTGTAGGTTCCCTTCGCATAGTCGGTGCTAGGCTGGCTCCGGATATAGAGCGTCACCTTATAAGTATTGGTCTTGGCCACCTTAACCAGCGTGACAGCACCTCTCGTGGCGATATCGGCACCACCCGCTTCGAGGACATGTAGCGTGTAGGGCACCACGTCGGTTCCCGTTCCTAACTTCATGTTGCGCTGGGTGGCCGGCGCTGCATTCTCGCCCATTCCGACCAGAACGGTCGTGTCGGTCAACACACCGTTGAAGGCCAGTGTGACGACCGCTGAGGCCGTGTTAGCCGTACCCACGCTTAGATCGCCAAAAAGAAGATCCTCAGCCGAGAGTGTAACGGTTCTTGTAACTTTAGCACCCACACCCATGGAGCCCGTTGCGGTCTGTGCCTGCGCCAAGTTTGTGCCCGCAAGCAACGATACTGCAAAGACTATGACGGCATGTTTTGACCTCACTGCGCTTCTCTTTTTCTATCAAGGAGGCGTTGGTTAAATATCATCGATCCCTTTGGGTCAAGGTGCATAGACTGCGGTTAGGAGGACGGCGTCACTGTAGGTTCCCTTCGCATAGTCGGTGCTAGGCTGGCTCCGGCCATAGAGCGTCACCTGATAAGTGTTGGTCGTGCCCACCTTAACCAGCGTGACAGCACCTTCCGTGGCGATATCGGCACCACCCGCTTCGAGGACATGTAGCGTGTAGGGCACCACGTCGGTTCCCGTTCCTAACTTCATGTTGCGCTGGGTGGCCGGCGCTGCATTCTCGCCCATTCCAACCAGAACGGTCGTGACTGTTGTCACACCGTTGCAGGCCAGAGTGACGACCACTGAGGTCGTGTTAGTCGTATCCACGCTCAGATTACCAAAGTTGAGATTTTCGGCCGAGAGCGTACAGTTTCTATTAACTTCAGCGCCCACCCCCATTGTGCCCGTTGCGGTCTGTGCCTGCGCCAAGTTTGTGCCCGCAAGAAACGATACTGCAAAGACTATGACGACATGTTTTGGTCTCACTGCGCTTCTCCTTATATCGGGGACATTTCTTAAGTAAAATTACCTTTAAAATTCAAGAAGATAATGTCGCATTCAGAATAGAAAGGCGGGCCATAAGAGAGCAAACATATCCAATCGGGTAGCTGCCTCTCGCCAGCTTATTAATGATGATCAGATGTTGATGGAAATATGAGATGTCCATCTCTTCCTAAAGATGGGTACGTTTGCATAAAGGTACGAAACACGACATAGAACTATGCTTGGTCTCTGACGCGCATGATTGTTTGCCTGCTGGTTTCGAAAAGGCGTGCGATGGCTGAGATTGCCTCTCCGTTTTTGATTTTTTCCTTCACTTCCACCTGCTGATCCGCTGATAGGGCTGATGGCCGCCCCAAAAGCTTACCTTCAGCTTTGGCACGGGCGAGGCCAGATTGCGTACGTTCGATGAGCAGATCACGTTCGAACTGAGCTACAGCGTTAATGACGTTCATCGTCATCTTCCCAGCTGAACTGGTGAGGTCAACGCCACCCAATGCGAGGCAATGAACGCGGATGCCTATTTCTTCAAGTTTTGCGACGGTGGTGCTGACATCGATGGCGTCACGGCCCAGGCGATCAAGCTTGGTGACGATCAGCACGTCGCCTTTTTCCATCCTATCGGCGTCATCGCATGTGTGGATGCTTCCGTTAATGCAAGTTGCTTTTTTGACATTTTTGAACATGTGATCGGGTGCGGTCATGTGTCAGGCCTCGAATGTGCGACGTTTTTGGAAGCCGCGGGCCGTTATGGATAGTTCGCGGATCAGGTCCATTACAAGGTTACGCGCTCTGAGCGCTATGCGATGAACTGGTTTTCCTGTTCCGGATCTACTCGATCATTTGCCCATAAATATCGTACACCTCTCACATCCCAACATACCGATGAATAATGGTTGCTATTTAGGCCGCCGCCATCATCGGATTCCGATAATTCTCTCCTCGTGTCAGCATCGCCCAGATTGAGCGCGCCATTTTGTTAGCAAGGGCAATGGCGACCAGCATACGGGGTTTCTTGGCAAGCATACGCTCAAGCCATGAACCTTTGACCGTGCCCCTAATTGTTGTCGCTTTGATAACAGACATAGCCCCTATAATTAGAAGTCGGCGTATGTCCTTTTGGCCCACCTTCGACGTGCGTCCCAATATTTGCTTGCCACCGGTTGAGTGTTGTCGCGGAACCAATCCGAGCCATGCGGAAAAATTACGACCACACTTGAAATTGCTCATATCCGGTGCAAAGGCTTCTATTGCCATGGCTACAATGGGGCCGACCCCTGGCATTGTCTGAAGTCGCCGCGAGATTTGGCTGTCTTGAGCTTCTGATTTAATTGATTTTTCCAACTGGTCAATCTGATGTTTGAGATCTGCGATTTGAAGCAAATACATCAATCCCAAATCTCGCAGACTTTTAGGGAGAAGCCGTTGAGGATCGTCAACATATGTGACGAGGCGCTTCACATTACACATACACTTTGGCACGATAATCCCGAATTCTGCCAAATGAGAGCGCAGTGCGTTTGCTGCCTGAGTACGCTGCCGAACTAGCAACTCACGTGTTCGAAATAGCGCCGAGCGGGCTTGTTGTTCCTCGGATTTAACCGGAACAAAACGCATATTGGGACGCGACGCCGCCTCAGCTATGGCTTCTGCGTCGGCGACATCATTCTTTTGGCGCTTTACGAATGGCTTCACGTAGATAGGCGCAATGAGACGGGCCGTATGGCCAAGCTTCGTCATTTCGCGGGCCCAATAATGAGCACTTCCACAGGCCTCCATCGCAACGACGCAAGGTGGTTGCTCAGCCATGAATTTAGCAAATTGAATTCGGGTCAACTTTTTGCGGAAAATTGTCGACCCGTCCGCCGCTGCTCCGTGCGCCTGAAAGACAGATTTTGCCAAATCGACGCCAATTAGTGTAACTTCATTCATGGTGCTTTCTCCTCTTTTTGTGGCACTGACCACGTACATTGGCACTTTGATGCCGTCGGGAGGAAGCATCCACCCCATCAAGGTTTGTTCGCTGAGTAACGATAAGGGAGAACATTTGAAGAACTTGATTAATTTTGCACCCTCACTGTCGTTGTGCCCTAATTAATCAGAATTGGGCGTAAAAAAAGTCATTTGTTTTCAAAGCGGAGTTGTCCCTTTATTTACAGGGGAATCGCGTTTGGAACTGAGTGAGTAAAGGATTGCTCTTGCAGGTGATGGCGGGATGGATTCTGGATGGGTGGTTGTTCTCATCGGGTGCTCATCGCCATGCATATTTTTCTATCCGCCTTCGACGAAGTTCCTGATCCGCGCGCCAGTAACGTGCGCCACGACCTTGGTGAACTGCTCGTTATCGCCTTCGTGTCGGTCTTATGTGGATCGACCTCCTGCGCCGAGATGGCCGCATTTGGCCGTGCAAAAGAGAGCTTTTTCAGGAACTTCCTGAAACTCAAGCATGCCATTCCATCGCATGATACCTTCTCGGAGGTCTTCCGGATCATCGACCCGAAGGCACTCGATGCGGCCTTCAGTAAGGTACTTGCCGATGTGACCAAGCTCCTCAAAGACGGTGATATCATCGCGATTGACGGCAAAGCGTTACGGGGTGCGCGCGACCCGGGCGAAAGCGCACGGACCCGCATGATGGTCTCAGCCTATGCCTCGCGGCTGCGCCTGACGTTGGCGACAGTACCTGCCGACCGAGGCACAGAACTCAGCGCGGCCATAGAGGCGCTTGGGTTGATCGATCTGCGGGGCAAGGTGGTCACCGGTGATGCATTACATTGCAACCGCCGCACGGTTGCCGCAATCAACGCAGGCGGCGGTGATTGGTGCCTCGCCCTCAAGGGTAACCAGGAATCCCTGTTGTCTGACGCCCGTGGATGTTTCAGCAAGGGGCACAAAAGCGATCCAACAGCCGTTACGGAAAATACCGGCCATGGAAGAAAAGAAACCCGTAAGGCGGTCGTGGTATCGGCTAAGGCATTGGCAGAATACCACGAATTCCCTGGCCTCAAGGGGTTCGGTCGCATCGAGGCGACCAGAGAGATGGGCGGAAAGGTGACCTCAGAGACCCGCTACTTCGCGCTGTCTTGGGTTCCCACACCTGAGGTGCTGTTGGCCGCTGTCCGCGACCATTGGGCCATCGAAAATGCCCTTCATTGGCAGTTGGATGTGTCTTTCCGCGAGGACGCCGCACGCAATCGGAAAGACAACGGTCCCGGCAACATCGCCGTTCTACGTCGCCGCGCACTCGACGTCCTCCGGCGTGACACATCCAAGGGCTCTCTCTCCATAAAAATCAAACGTGCAGGCTGGGACACCACCTTCTTACGCAGCATTCTCAGTGACTTGGCAACAACATGAGCCAAACGCGATTGCCCTGCCCTTAATTCCAATACTGTACCCTTAATTGGCATACGGTCGAAATTGTGGATAAGTTTTGGTAATTGACGGAAAAAGAAGATTGCGAGCAATGAAAAGATCGCAGAGAGAAGTGCTGCAGATAAGGGCAGATGGTGTAGAAAATCGAGATCTAGAGGGCGTGAAATTACGTCGATAATCGTCGAACTTAGCCTGTGGATATATTGTAATTAAGGGTACAAAAATGCCCAAAATCTTGGCGAATCCGTAGAATCTGATTAATTAGGGTACAATGACAGCGGCGATCAGCGGCGAATATTTCACGACCCAGAGATTCAGGGTGGCGTGATCGACGGACACACCACGCTCGGCTAATATCTCTTCAAGATCACAATAGGACACGGCATAACGTACGTAGAAAAAAACTGCGTGGACGATCACGGCTTTTGGATAATGCGCGCCTTTAAAATCAATGGTCATGAAGGGTTCCCCGCCTGCAGTTCTTTGCAAAAGCATATTCCACGACGGGCCAGAATAAAAACCACCCGTCAAACTTTGCGACAGAACCACTGGAGGTCCATGCAACAACGCCGCTCAAAATACAGACCAAGGCTTATCCCCTTTGCTCCGGCGGCACCTGATGTAGTGCGAAGCGGCTTGCCAATCTAGAATGTTCTGGTATTGTTCTTCCCATGCCAGCCAGATGGAAAAACGACAAACCCATGTCCCGCCCCGCGTTCGACGCCAGGTTTTCTGATGAGGAAGCGTGTTCGCATTATCTGGTGGAACATCGTTGGCCTGAGGGCTTCGTCTGTCCTTCCTGTGGCACCTGCAAGGGCTGGCCGTTAAAGCGAAATCGCGCGACTTGGGAATGTGCCGGTTGCGCACGGCAGACATCCGTGACGGCTGGCACGGTAATGCACAGCAGCCATTTGCCGTTGCGAATTTGGTTTCTTGCCGCGCACATCATCACCAGCCATTCCAACGGCATGTCAGCGCTGCAACTTCAGGCGCAACTTGGCCTTGGCAGCTACAAGACGGGTCGCCATCGTCGCTCGGACCGATGGCGCTTCTCGGCGACCTCCTCTTGCAAAAGCTGCGGCGGTCGATGGTCAACCCTGACCGCAACCCCCTGAAAGACCTTGTCGAAATCGATGAAACAGAGATGCCGTTCCGGTCCCGGCATGATCCCGAGGACCGGCCAAAGGGTGGGCGGAGCCCGGTTGGAAAGATGTTTGTCGTCTGTGCCGTCGAGTTATCAAGTGACGGACATCCGCGCCGTATCAGGATGAAACACATTCCCGACGGCGCGTCAAAGACGCTGCACGGGTTCATTGGTCAGGCTGTAGAGCCTAGCGCTCACATCATCACGGATGGCTGGCTCGGTTACGAAAATCCTCCTGCAAACACGCATGAGGCAAAGGTCGTCAGCGGCAAGAAGGCACACGACATACTCCACTGGGTCCACCGCGTGTTCTCCAACCTAAAAACGTGGGCAAAAGGCGTCTTCCACGGCCTCAGAAAGTGCCATCTACAACGCTATCTCGACGAATTCGTGTTCCGCTGGAACCGACGGCGACACATGCGAAGCGCCTTCGACACGCTGCTGGGGATCGGTGTTGGTCTCGGGCCAGCGACATATCGTGATTTTGTTGAACAGCGCGCCTGAAGGGCCTCGTTCACGGCAAAAGCCACGCCCTATAAACCCACCAGACGTTACAAACTGATCCGATCCGCCTCTAAAGCCACAAGGGCAAGATTCTGCGCCGCGTCAACATGTGGGGCAACCGGACTAAAAGGGATAAGCCTTATACAGACCCGTGCGTCTGTGACCATGCTGCGAACTGAATCACAGGCCCCAAAATCGTCAGGTCAATTCAGGCGCAGGAGTATAGTTATTAGAAGATGAAGTTATCGAAGCCCAGATCGTCCACACCGACATTTTTTATGATTATTTTGTCACCCGCCTGGCCACCATCGAAGTATTGCAGATCGATGACTGTGGCCCAACCGAGGTCCTTAACAGCGTCTTTTACGACGTCGAAGGTTGTCGCGAAAAAGGACAGGTTAATGATGTCGAGCCCAGCTTCGAAATCGTGGACGTAGTCTTTGCCTGTGCCACCCTCAAAGATAAACGTGTCGGACGCGCTGTCAGAAGACCAGTTGCCGCCCCAGAGGTTGTCGTTGCCAGCGCCACCTTTGATCGTATCTGATCCGGTGCCGCCTACGATTTTGTCGACACCGTTGCCGCCCGCAAGCGTATCGTTACCAGCGCCGCCGTTGAGGTAGTCCTTGCCGTCGTTGCCGTGCATTTCATCGCTGCCTGTTTGTCCAAGCATTTGGTCATCGCCAACACCGCCAGCTGCCCAATCATTGCCTTCACCGCCTGTGATATTGTCGTTCCCTTGATCGCCGAACAAGACGTCATCACCGGAACCACCATTCAGTTGATCGTTTCCATTGTTCCCGTGGAGCTCATCATTGCCAGCACCACCACGCAATTTGTCATCGCCACCGAGTGAATCTTCGATCTTGGTGTCGCCGTAAATTAGATCGTCGCCTGCGCCACCGTTTATGACATCATCGCCCAAACCGGCTTCGGCAAAATCATTGCCCTTCTCAAGGTTTATCACATCATTTCCACGCCCGCCAAAGGCTTTGTCATCGCCCCAGCCCGCGTTCATGGTGTCATCGCCACACCATGCAATCAAAGTGTCGTTTCCACGGCTACCTAGTAGTACATCGTCACCACTTCCGGTTTCTATCGTGTCGTCCTTGGCACTAAGCTCTCTGCCATTTTGAACAATCTTGGTTTCGTCGTAGACCCAGTGACCATTCACGTTTGACCATTCTTGGCCAACCATATCAATCGCAACAAGGATGCCCGCGACGTCCTCGGGACATGGTACAACAAGGTCAGTTTCTTCCACTGTAATCGACAAAACTTCCGGCGCGACTTCTTTCACTGCAATCGACAAAACCTCTGGCGCTGCGAAGACTAGGTTATCACCAACAATGCTTTCGATATTTGTGAAGCTGAGCGAACCAATTCGGGTTCCACTAGCGTCCAATGCATAAACTGTCCCTTTCTCGGGATCGTCTAAGACGATCTCGTGCGCGCCAAAATGGTTAAGGTTCAGGACGTCAACGTCAGTATCATCTGCATCTTCACCACCGTCAATTGAATCGCCACTACGACCGTAGATCAAGTCAGACCCAAACCCAGCAAGAATTGTGTCGATACCCGCACCAGCGTCGAGAGTGTCGGCGCCAGATCTACTATCCAGAATGTCAGCGCCAGCCCCTGTAACGATGGTGTCGTTGCCGCCACCAGTTGTGATGTAAAATTCTTCTACAGCAGTGAAGCTTACGATGTTTGCGGCTCCATCACTAAAATTGCCAATATAGCTGACAGCGCCAGTGACGGGGCTGCTTACCATATTTGTCGAAAAGGCAGAGTAATCAACAACAAGCCGGTCATAGCCTGCACCTGTTGTCACGGTATCGGCACCACCAACAACTGATACAATGTCGTCGCCAATACCTGAAGTGACCGTGTCGGCGCCGGCACCTACGGCTATAATGTCATTACCAACTCCGGTGGTCACCTTATTGGCCCCATCTCCTGCATCGATGATGTTATCACCACCCATCGCTGTAATTGTGTCGACAGCGTTACCCGTGGTGATGAAATTATCCCCAAAGCCGGCAGTGATCGTATTGGCACCAAAGGTGCCACCATCGATGTAGTTATTTCCATTTCCAACAGTGATCGTATCAACGGCAACGCCACCAATAATGAAATTGTTACCATCTCCAGCAGCAATTGTATTGACCCCGTCACCTGTCTTGATGCGGTTATTTCCGTTTCCAACAGTGATGGTATCTGCAGCGGTGCCGCCAATGATCACATTATCGCCAGTCCCAGTTACGCCAGCACTGATCGTGTTGGCCCCGTCACCCGCATTGACATAGTTGTTACCGTTTCCAATCGCGATGGTATCGGCACCGGCACCTGAAATGATCGTGTTGTTGCCAGTACCAGCTGTGATCGTGTTAGCACCTGCACCTGCATCTATTAGGTTATCTTCGTTTCCAACAGTTATGGTATCTGCAGCGGCACTAAGAACGGTAAAGTTACCATCTACAACGAATGCCGCTTCATCCCCAAAATTTTCGGTGAGCTTGATTGTATCGCCCAGTTGCGCCGACGCTATGGCCGCATCAATGGTTGAGTACGTAAGCGGCACCACTGAATCATTTGTTTCGTCATTGGTCAAAACTGTAAAAGTGGTCATTGTGGTTTTCCTTACTAGGTACAAGGGCACGCTCTGAACGCGGCTATTTCTCCACTTTAGTATTTCGGAATGCTCAAAAAACAAACGCAGCAAGGGAGTAAATCATGTACCCTTACGGATAGATGGCTTTACGGACTTTGAAGTGTGTTTCAAGTTGATCTTGAACCTTTGACAGCCAGGCATCCGTGACGTGGTCAAATTCTAAATTATGAATATCAATGATTTGTCTGCTTTCCTGCAACGGAGCCCGCGCGGTCATGTGCAGCTGTAGGTCTTTATGAGACAAACCCAGATGAGGCAAAACGTTAGTGTAGGGACGTTACTCGGGGCGCTTGCGTTTTTTCTTGATCGTAGTGACCTCGCTCTCTTCAATAATTTCCGCAATGACTTTGGGGAATGTCCCGAAGAATGTTGAAATTTTAATTTAGGGTGGCGTTGCTTCCCCTGAGCCGTAGGCTCTGGGTGTTTAATCGCAAAAGGAAGCAACACCATGAAGAAGACTATCACAGCAAGCGCTGGACTTGCCAGCGCGTCGAATGTTCATCAACTCGTGGAAACAGCCTGGGACAAAGTTGGCGAGAGCTTCGAGCAGTTCTGCCTGACGGCGGGCGTCGCCAGTCTGGTTCAGATGTTTGGTGAGGACGCAGATACGCTGGCGGGTGGCCGATACGAGCATTGCACTGACAAGCCTGGCCACAGATGGGGCACCGCGAAAGGTCAGGTTGGGTTCCATGGTGGGAAGATTGAGCTGGAGCGCCCCCCCTCCGTGCCAATAAGCGTGAGACAATTGACTGGCTAAAGTTTACACTTGAGGGCGTAGGAGAACGAACCCATGGTTATGCCTTCACAATCACCACTTTCGCCAGATGCTGGATCTGGAGCCGTTTTGGCCCCGACGTCGCCTCCCCGCGTTGTTAATGCGCCGTTGGCTCCCACAGCGGAACTGACGAGCATCCCGAAGCGACGCAACTTCACAGCCAAATACAAACTGCGCATTCTGGATGAGACGGACCAAGTGGCAGACACTGGCGGGGTTTCCGCCATTCTACGGCGGGAGGGGCTTTATTCCTCTGCACTGACCGATTGGCGCCGTGCGCGGGCGGCCGGCACATTGGGTGCATTGCAGCCAATGCGCCGTGGCCCACAAAAGGCACCTGCCAATCCATTGCAAGCTGAGCTGACCAAGGCCAACCGTGAGGTGACAGCCTTACGGCGCCGTCTGGATCAGGCGGAAGCCATCATTGCCATCCAAAAAAAGTGGCGGGACTTCTGGACGAGATGGAGCAGACGCAAGAGCGCAGCGGCAAATCATGATGGCCGTCGCGATTGCATTGCCCACCGGCAGCGGCTTGACCTCGGCTGTCTGCGCCGCGCTATCATTATCGCGCACGAGCGTTCTTCGACAGCGTGCGGCGCTGACGGCACCACCACGCACACGCCCACCGCGCGCAGCGTCTTCGCGGGCTCTGCCGGAAAGGGAAAGAGACCAGGTATTGCACCACCTGCGCGAACCCCGCTTTGCGGATCAGACGCCCACAGAGGTCTTTGCCACCTTGCTGGATGAAGGCACCTATCTGTGTTCAATCCGCACGATGTATCGGATATTGGCCGCGCAGGGCGAAGTTGGCGAACGCCGCCGACAGCGCACACATCCCGTCTATCAAAAGCCTGAACTTCTAGCTGAAGCCCCCAATCAGGTCTGGTCTTGGGACATCACCAAGCTGAGGGGCCCGGTGAAATGGTCCTACTTCTATCTCTATGTCATCCTCGACATCTTCAGCCGCCACGTTGTTGGCTGGCGCGTCGAGCACGCGGAGAGCGCCAGCCAGTTCAAAGAGCTGTTCATCGACGCGATGGAAAAACACGAGGTTCCACGCGATCAGCTGACATTGCATGCAGATCGCGGTGGGCCCATGAAGGCAAAGACGACAGCCCTGATGCTGGTTGATCTTGGTGTGCTCAAGTCCCACAGTCGGCCCCACACCTCAAACGACAACCCGTTCTCCGAAGCCCACTTCAAAACACTGAAATATCAGCCAGAGTTCCCCAAGAACTTTGAAACCATCGAGCAGGCTCGCGCATTCTGCCGCAGGTTCTTTGCATGGTATAACCAAGACCATCATAACGCCGGGATTGGTCTGATGACGCCCGACCAAATCCATTTTGGGCAGGCCCAAGAAATCTACACCGCGCGACAAGCAACACTAGACGCGGCATTCCTCGCCACGCCCGAACGCTTCGTACACAAACCACCAAAACCGCCTCAAATCCCGACCGCCGTCTGGATCAACCCACCAAAACCAACCGAAGAAACCCAAGCCTAAAGTCCAAAAGCCACTGTCTCAAAGTCGTTGACACGTTCCGCCCCGTGTGCGCGATAAAGTGACCGGTAAAGAGATTGTCCTGCCGAGCTGGGAAGAGGCCTCCTCGGGTGGCTTCCTTGAACAATGGGCAATGAGCCTAATGTTGATGAATGTTTCCACCCGTAAGTATGACCGAGCTGTACGGCTGCCCGAAGCGAAGGTGCCTAATAAGGCAGGGAGCGGGCTGTCCAGGTCAGCAGTTTCGCGTCGCTTCAAAGCACTCACCCAAGCGCGCCTGGATGAGTGGATGTCATCTGATCTATCGGAGCTTGACCTTGTAGCGATCCAGATCGACGGGCTGCATTTGGACGATCATTTGTTGGTGCTTGCGGCCGTGGGTGTGGAGGTTTCAGGCGAAAAGCACCCTCTGGGCGTCATTGAAGGGGCGACCGAGAACGCCGCGACGGTTCAGGCGCTTTTGGACAATCTGATAGAGCGTGGGCTCGATCCAGCGGGCTGCTATTTGTTCATCGTAGATGGGGCTAAGGCACTGACCAAGGCAATTCGGCGCACATTTGGTGCCGATATTCCCATCCAAAGATGCCAGATACACAAGGCCCGCAACATAACTGACAGGCTTCCTCCTAAGCTGCACGCCTCCGTACGCCGCGCGCTGAAGCAAGCATGGGAGCTTGATGATGCCGACAAAGCCGAGCGGTTGATGCGGAATCTTGCCCAGCGACTAGAGCTTGAGGCTCCGGACGTTTCAAAGTCGATCCTTGAGGGCCTAGACGAAATTCTAACTGTTGTTAGGTTGGGGCTACCCCCTCCGTGCCAATAAGCGTGAGACAATTGACTGGCTAAAGTTTACACTTGAGGGCGTAGGAGAACGAACCCATGGTTATGCCTTCACAATCACCACTTTCGCCAGATGCTGGATCTGGAGCCGTTTTGGCCCCGACGTCGCCCCCGCGTTGTTAATGCGCCGTTGGCTCCCACAGCGGAACTGACGAGCATCCCGAAGCGACGCAACTTCACAGCCAAATACAAACTGCGCATTCTGGATGAGACGGACCAAGTGGCAGACACTGGCGGGGTTTCCGCCATTCTACGGCGGGAGGGGCTTTATTCCTCTGCACTGACCGATTGGCGCCGTGCGCGGGCGGCCGGCACATTGGGTGCATTGCAGCCAATGCGCCGTGGCCCACAAAAGGCACCTGCCAATCCATTGCAAGCTGAGCTGGCCAAGGCCAACCGTGAGGTGACAGCCTTGCGGCGCCGTCTGGATCAGGCGGAAGCCATCATTGCCATCCAAAAAAAAGTGGCGGGACTTCTGGACGAGATGGAGCAGACGCAAGAGCGCAGCGGCAAATCATGATGGCCGTCGCGATTGCATTGCCCACCGGCAGCGGCTTGACCTCGGCTGTCTGCGCCGCGCTATCATTATCGCGCGCGAGCGTTCTTCGACAGCGTGCGGCGCTGACGGCACCACCACGCACACGCCCACCGCGCGCAGCGTCTTCGCGGGCTCTGCCGGAAAGGGAAAGAGACCAGGTATTGCACCACCTGCGCGAACCCCGCTTTGCGGATCAGACGCCCACAGAGGTCTTTGCCACCTTGCTGGATGAAGGCACCTATCTGTGTTCAATCCGCACGATGTATCGGATATTGGCCGCGCAGGGCGAAGTTGGCGAACGCCGCCGACAGCGCACACATCCCGTCTATCAAAAGCCTGAACTTCTAGCTGAAGCCCCCAATCAGGTCTGGTCTTGGGACATCACCAAGCTGAGGGGCCCGGTGAAATGGTCCTACTTCTATCTCTATGTCATCCTCGACATCTTCAGCCGCCGCGTTGTTGGCTGGCGCGTCGAGCACGCGGAGAGCGCCAGCCAGTTCAAAGAGCTGTTCATCGACGCGATGGAAAAACACTGAAATATCAGCCAGAGTTCCCCAAGAACTTTGAAACCATCGAGCAGGCTCGCGCATTCTGCCGCAGGTTCTTTGCATGGTATAACCAAGACCATCATCACGCCAGGATTGGTCTGATGACGCCCGACCAAATCCATTTTGGGCAGGCCCAAGAAATCTACACCGCGCGACAAGCAACACTAGACGCGGCATTCCTCGCCACGCCCGAACGCTTCGTACACAAACCACCAAAACCGCCTCAAATCCCGACCGCCGTCTGGATCAACCCACCAAAACCAACCGAAGAAACCCAAGCCTAAAGTCCAAAAGCCACTGTCTCAAAGTCGTTGACACGTTCCGACCTGTGGAATTGAGACGCTCATTGGCCAGCACCAACATCATTGAATCTATGAACAGCGTGATCCGACAGGTCTGTCGAAACGTCAAACGCTGGCGCGATGCAAAAATGGCGCTGCGCTGGACAGGGGCTGGTATGCTGGAAGCCGCGAAAGGCTTCCGCCGCCTAAAGGCCTACAAGCAACTCCCCATTCTCAAGCAAGCTTTGCTAGATCATCGCAATACCGTAACGCTTGACCAAATCAAGGACGTCGCCTAACCATCAATCAAGCAGCGCCACTCGCCCGATTTTCAACATCGTACGGGACATCCCCATGACTTTGTCAGCATCTAATTGGTGATCATTTATAAGCCGGAGATACATGTTGTCGAGGTCACGAGTAGCAGCATCGGCCCCTTTCATGGTTTGCAAACAAACCACTGTCAGGCAATGGACTCACCCATGTTACCTGACCTACTCGATCAGATCCCACCGGACCAAGAGATTGGCACTGTCACAGCTTGGATTCAAACATCAAGTGCAACGGTTGATTTGAAGGCCGCGATTTCGTCGGCCATGGCTTCAGCGGGTGTTCTCCAACCGAGAGTTTTTCTCGGACGGTTGTTCATCAGGTTTGCAACGTCGTTCAGCCATGTTTGGCTTGCACCGTTCAGGTCAGTTCCTTTGGGCATGTACTGACGCAGCAGTCCGTTGGTGTTCTCGTTGCTGCCACGCTGCCAAGGCGCATGCGGATCGCAGAACCAGATATCGATCTTCAACCGTCTGGCGAGTTCGGGGTGGCAGGCCATTTCGGAGCCGCGGTCGTAGGTCATGCTCTTGCGCAAAGCAGCGGGTAGTCGTCTCATCTGGCGGGTGAAGCTGTCGAGCGCGGCCTCGGCCCCATTGCCGTCCATTTTGCAAAGAATGACAAAGCGTGTCTTGCGCTCGACCAAGGTCCCCACTGACGAGCGATTGAATGCGCCCTTGATGAGGTCGCCCTCCCAATGGCCTGGTACCAGTCGCGCTTCGATCTCTTCAGGGCGATTGATAATGCGCAATGATTCCGGGACCATAGCACTGCCCGCCGCTGTCCTGCGCTTGAGCCCACGCTTAGGCTTCGCTTGACGCAACGCCTCGATCATCGCCGCCTTCAGCCCACCACGTGGCTGCGCGTAAATCGCGGCATAGATGGTCTCATGGCTCACATGGGCGGATGGATCATCAGGCTTCATGAGACGCAGTCTCTGCGCAATCTGCTCAGGCGACCAGTGCAGATGTACGAGCTTGCCATGAACAAAACGATAAAGATCGCTCCCCTCCACAAGCTTGCGCTCGCGGCGGCAGCGCGCACGCCGGGCATCATAGGCCTGCCGCGCCGCTTGCGGGCAATAGCTGCCGTCTTCCTGCCGACCTCGCGCCAGCTCACGGCAGATCGTGCTCGCCGGGCGATGCAAAAGCTGGCCGATCAACCGCTGACTGCTGCCCCTATTATGCTCGGCTAATATCACGCCACGGTCCTCGCTGCTGAGGTGCTTGCTTCGTATGTCCATCACAACATCCTATGCCCAAAGGGCTCTGAGTGTTGCATTTGAAACTTGAGCCTAAGCTATTACCACTCTGAGTAGCCTTATTATTAGTACGTCGAGTAGGTTTAAGGCCATGTTGCCGTGCAAATTCAATTGCTTGATAACGAAACTGTTCACTTAAGCTAGTGACCTTAGGTCGACCTGCATTCTTTTTCTCGTTTTCTTGAGGGTTTATTAGATGTTCAACTAAAAACTCTTTCAGATCATCTGTCAGCTTTTCATCGTTGGAAATTTTCAGAGCAACACCAAAAAGAAGAGTGTTACGCGATGCTATTACAGTAGATGCTTCCTCTAAAAGTTCAGCTTCCCTAAAGCGAAGATCATGTCTTACTAATTCAATGATCTGATCCAGTTTAGAAGGATCATTCTTGAAGCTTTTTGATGGATCAAACTGCGCATCAGCTGTTCCATTATTACCAATCGCAATTCCCTCACCAAAGGCGAATATATCCCATAATTTGCTTTGTTCTAATAAAAAACCTTCAACACGCTTACGAATCTCAAGCGACTCAAGACCTTGGGGCTTTTTCCCAACGGTTGAATATAACTCTCGTGTTTTCTGTAGTTTGTGCTTTAGCTCAGATGCTTTTGTCTTGTTTGTCTTAATCCTAAAGAGCAACAGCTACGTGGATGCCGTCAAGGCTGATTGCGGATAAATAAAATTACAGGATTACTCTTGGTTTCTTCAAAATATTGTAACTCCCAAGCACCCCAGCCGATAACGGGTTTTTGTCAGTTTTGATGTGAGTCTCCTTGACCATTAGGCGCATGAATTTTCTGTTGTGGTCTGAATTTCGTGGCGCTGTGACGATTTCTCTGAATCATTGGTGGAATGGACCAAGTTACTGCTCTTGAACAACTCCTCGCCACGGCTCTGCGCAGGATCGCCGAGTTGGAAGCCGCGTTGGCGAGCATGGCGCAAGAGAATGCGGATCTGCGGCGTCAGTTGGTTAAGAACAGCAGTAATAGCAGCAAGCCGCCTTCGAGTGATGGGTTGAAGAAGCCGGTACCGCGTAGCCTGCGTGGTAAGTCCGGTAAGAAAAGTGGTGGTTAAGTTGGCCACCGAGGCGACACCCTACGTCAGACAGCAACGCCTGACTTTGTGGAGCGACATGAGGCTGAGGCCTGTGGCACCTGTCAGCATGGCTTGACGGCTGGGATGATCAAGGCGGTGGAGAGGCGTCAGGTTTATGACATACCGGTGCCGCGTCTGGAGGTCACAGAGCATCAGGCAGTGATTTATTGTTGTGGCCATTGCCGAGCCACGACGACAGCCACCTTTCCCGATGGCGTGAATGCACACGTGCAATACGGTAAGCGCATTCGGGCGGCGGCGGTCTACTGCAATGTTCAGCAGCTGATCCCCGAGGATCGGGTCTGCCAACTCCTGCGTGATTTGTTTGGTGCCACCAGCCTATGCGCGGCCAGCGTGACCAACTGGGTGAACGGCACAGCGCGTACCTTGGGTGGCGTCGTCGAACACATTCTGGCCCGGCTCAATGAAGGCGGCGTTCGGCATCTGGATGAGACCGGACTTCGTGTTGCTGGTAAGCTGCACTGGCTGCACTCAATCAGCGATCTCGCCTTCACGCATTATCGCATCAGCGCCAAGCGCGGTGCTGTTCCATCCTTCCTGACCGGCGGGACAATTGTTCATGACCACTGGAAGTCCTATTACGCCCATATGAGTGGGGTGGACGCGCACGCGCCGGAACGTGTCAACGACTTTGAGACAGTGGCTTTTGGACTTTAGGCTTGGGTTTCTTCGGTTGGTTTTGGTGGGTTGATCCAGACGGCGGTCGGGATTTGAGGCGGTTTTGGTGGTTTGTGTACGAAGCGTTCGGGCGTGGCGAGGAATGCCGCGTCTAGTGTTGCTTGTCGCGCGGTGTAGATTTCTTGGGCCTGCCCAAAATGGATTTGGTCGGGCGTCATCAGACCAATCCCGGCGTGATGATGGTCTTGGTTATACCATGCAAAGAACCTGCGGCAGAATGCGCGAGCCTGCTCGATGGTTTCAAAGTTCTTGGGGAACTCTGGCTGATATTTCAGTGTTTTGAAGTGGGCTTCGGAGAACGGGTTGTCGTTTGAGGTGTGGGGCCGACTGTGGGACTTGAGCACACCAAGATCAACCAGCATCAGGGCTGTCGTCTTTGCCTTCATGGGCCCACCGCGATCTGCATGCAATGTCAGCTGATCGCGTGGAACCTCGTGTTTTTCCATCGCGTCGATGAACAGCTCTTTGAACTGGCTGGCGCTCTCCGCGTGCTCGACGCGCCAGCCAACAACGCGGCGGCTGAAGATGTCGAGGATGACATAGAGATAGAAGTAGGACCATTTCACCGGGCCCCTCAGCTTGGTGATGTCCCAAGACCAGACCTGATTGGGGGCTTCAGCTAGAAGTTCAGGCTTTTGATAGACGGGATGTGTGCGCTGTCGGCGGCGTTCGCCAACTTCGCCCTGCGCGGCCAATATCCGATACATCGTGCGGATTGAACACAGATAGGTGCCTTCATCCAGCAAGGTGGCAAAGACCTCTGTGGGCGTCTGATCCGCAAAGCGGGGTTCGCGCAGGTGGTGCAATACCTGGTCTCTTTCCCTTTCCGGCAGAGCCCGCGAAGACGCTGCGCGCGGTGGGCGTGTGCGTGGTGGTGCCGTCAGCGCCGCACGCTGTCGAAGAACGCTCGCGCGCGATAATGATAGCGCGGCGCAGACAGCCGAGGTCAAGCCGCTGCCGGTGGGCAATGCAATCGCGACGGCCATCATGATTTGCCGCTGCGCTCTTGCGTCTGCTCCATCTCGTCCAGAAGTCCCGCCACTTTTTTTTGGATGGCAATGATGGCTTCCGCCTGATCCAGACGGCGCCGCAAGGCTGTCACCTCACGGTTGGCCTTAGCCAGCTCAGCTTGCAATGGATTGGCAGGTGCCTTTTGTGGGCCACGGCGCATTGGCTGCAATGCACCCAATGTGCCGGCCGCCCGCGCACGGCGCCAATCGGTCAGTGCAGAGGAATAAAGCCCCTCCCGCCGTAGAATGGCGGAAACCCCGCCAGTGTCTGCCACTTGGTCCGTCTCATCCAGAATGCGCAGTTTGTATTTGGCTGTGAAGTTGCGTCGCTTCGGGATGCTCGTCAGTTCCGCTGTGGGAGCCAACGGCGCATTAACAACGCGGGGAGGCGACGTTGGGGCCAAAACGGCTCCAGATCCAGCATCTGGCGAAAGTGGTGATTGTGAAGGCATAACCATGGTTCTTCTCCTACGCCCTCAAGTGTAAACTTTAGCCAGTCAATTGTCTCACGCTTATTGGCACGGAGGGCGCAGGTCTTCGCTGACATCAGATCCGTCATCTCGACGGTCAGAAAACACGGGGGCAATGTCCTCGAAACACTCACCCTATCACCACAACAGATCATCGCTCGGCTCTAACGTCGCAAGGGCAACACAAAACCCGATATCCGATGGGGTCCTTGGGAGTTACTGTAATTCAAGATACTGAAGTATGACAGCGTCAGTGACATTGCCGCTAGTTGTTGAGAAAAATCCGCGAGCCCAAAACCGCTGGCCCCAGTACCGTTTGCGCAGTTCGGGAAACTCGCGCTGTATCTTATAAGACGAGCGTCCCTTGATCCGCATCATCACCTTTGACAATGCTATCTGAGGCGGGACCGATATGAACATGTGGACGTGATCGGTCGACAATACGCCCTTCTCAATATGCACGCCAAGTTCTTGGCATGTTTGGATAATGATTTCACGGATACGCTCACGCATCTCACCGCGCATAACTTTGTATCGGTATTTTGTTGTCCAGACGACGTGAAATCGGTGATAAAATTTGGTATGGCTTCCTGTGGAATAGATCATAATCTTCCCTCTCATTTTTAAGACCCTTACTGCTTTGCGGGGTCTTAAAAATGAGAGGGAAGATTATAGTACATTACGCTAAAGCGGACCGGCTGGAAGCCGGTGGCTTTAATCCCGTTTGTGGAAAGTAAACGGGTATCACCGTCGAAGCCGCGCCGAAACAACCCTCTCGGGCATTTCTGCACGATACCCTGCCGGGCAGTGAATGCATTGCATCAAACTGCTTGGTCAGCGTCTCTCCACGCGTGACTTCGACCGAGTTATTGTCAAATCTGGTGTTTGAGGGTTGTCCGTCATGCGGCGATCTGGGCTGTGTTTGTGGCTTCGATTCCGTCTTTGAATGTGACGCCGGTGATGACTTTGGCCAGGTAATCAAAGCCGCGTAGTTTTCGCCAGTTTTGCTCGGCGCATTGGCCCAATTTAAACATCACGTGCAGCATGCCATCACGTGATAGGCAGCCTTTTGAACGCTTGGTCCGGTGGCGGATCGTGGCGAACGCCGCTTCAATTGGGTTGCTGGTGCGGATACTCTGCCAATGTTGGGCGGGGAAGTCGAAGAATGCCATGAGTTCGGTCCGATCCTTTTGTAGACACAACGTCGCCTTGGGGTATTTGGGCTCATATATTTTGATGAACAAATCGAACGCCTTTTCCGCATCATCTTTGGTCTCAGCCTGCCAGATGTTGTGGATCGCCGCTTTGGCCTTTGGCTGTGATAGCTTGGGCAGGCAGTTGAGCACGTTCATCGTTTTGTGTTGCCAGCACCGCTGCTGTCGGGCCGTGGGGTAGACTTCATCCATGGCGGCCCAGAACCCCATGGCACCGTCTCCAATCGCCAATTTTGGGGCATTCATTCCCCGGCTTTTGAGGCTGAGCAGAACTTCTCGCCAGCTCTGGGTGGACTCGCGCACCCCGTCCTCAATGGCCAAGAACCGCTTCTTGCCACGGGCTGTGACGCCAACAATCACAAGGGCGCAGAGCTTGTCATCTTCGCCCCGAAGGCCGCTATGAACGCCGTCCGCCCAGATGTAGACAATTGGTTCGTCGTCCAGTTCCGCTTCTCTCCAGCCGTCGTATTCCTTGGCCCAATCACGCTTGAGGCGCGAGACCGTATTTGCTGACAATCCCTTGGCCTCAGGGCCCAGGAGAACCTTGAGGGCTGGGGCCATCTCACCGCTGGAAATGCCTTTGAGGTAAAGCCATGGCAAGGCAGCTTCCAACGTCTTGGTTCGACGCACATAGGGTGGCACCAGGGCCGAGCGGAATGTCATGGGCTGGCCGTCCTTGGATCGTACCTTTGGAATGCGCACGCTCACAGGGCCAATGCCAGTTTGGAATGGGCGCTCAGGATGATGCCCATTGCGTACCACAGCTGCGTGACCTGTCTCAGTGCGCAAGTCGGCAAATTGCGCCAGATAACTGGCAAGCTCTGCCTCGACTGCTGTCGCGATCAATTGCTGGGCTCCCGTTCTTAACAAATCCGTCAGCGCGTCCGTCATCCCGTCTCGACGCGCAAAATCAACAATGTTAGTAGTTCCCATGGTTGTGTATCTCCTTTGGTTGGGCTGCTGTCTCACAACAACAAATCAACCAGATACGCCGCCAACCTTCAAATCCCTCAAACACCAGATTCAGTCATAGCTCACTTCGACCATCAAGTTGCCGAAATCCAAATCCGTGCCGCCATCCTAAATGGATTCACAGCTCTTGGCATACCCAGTACAGTGGTTATGGGCTAAGTCCGTCTGGAGTAAGATGACGCACAACCTCAGGCAGTTTAATGCAATAAAGTAGCTTAAAGACCAAAATGGCTCACGTGCACAAACAACTACGTAAATGATGTAGCGCTCTTGGCAGCTTTTGCCTGTCTTTGCTGTAACTCCCAAGGACCCCATCGGATATCGGGTTTTGTGTTGCCCTTGCGACGTTAGAGCCGAGCGATGATCTGTTGTGGTGATAGGGTGAGTGTTTCGAGGATATTGCCCCCGTGTTTTCTGACCGTCGAGATGACGGATCTGATGTCAGCGAAGACCTGCGCGCCCTCGAGGGTGCGGAAAGTTCCCGAGATTTTCATGCGCAACTTCATCATGCGCAGGTCCCGTTCGGCCTGATTGTTGGTGAAGGGAACTGTGAAGTCCGTAAGGAACCTTAGGACGTCATCACGGTAGTCGCGCAAGCGGACCAGAAGGTTATGGCCTGGCCGCCTGGCTTTTCGGCCTCGCGCACCAGTGCGTCTAGCCAGTGGGTCTTGTCGCTCATGGAAGGCGAGGCCCTCGGTGAGGATCGCCATGTATTTGGTGAGGATGCCGTGGTGAACCGACGTGGGGAGTTCGGTCTCGCCTCGCCCCTGAGCCGCGCACTTGAGCTGATTGGCGCTGTTGAGCAGCACGCTCATCGCGCACGCCCACGGCTCCTTTTCGATTTCTTCGATGGCCTTGAGTTCCCGTAAATGATGCGCCCCGCACAGGGCGTGCGCGTCCACCCCACTCATATGGGCGTAATAGGACTTCCAGTGGTCATGAACAATTGTCCCGCCGGTCAGGAAGGATGGAACAGCACCGCGCTTGGCGCTGATGCGTGAAGGCGAGATCGCTGATTGAGTGCAGCCAGTGCAGCTTACCATCAACACGAAGTCCGGTCTCATCCAGATGCCGAACGCCGCCTTCATTGAGCCGGGCCAGAATGTGTTCGACGACGCCACCCAAGGTACGCGCTGTGCCGTTCACCCAGTTGGTCACGCTGGCCGCGCATAGGCTGGTGGCACCAAACAAATCACGCAG
This sequence comes from Octadecabacter arcticus 238, assembly GCF_000155735.2. Lineage (GTDB taxonomy): Bacteria > Pseudomonadota > Alphaproteobacteria > Rhodobacterales > Rhodobacteraceae > Octadecabacter > Octadecabacter arcticus. The sequence continues at coordinate 4,916,002 of NC_020908.1, read as the reverse complement.
GAGTTGGCAGACCCGATCCTCGGGGATCAGCTGCTGAACATTGCAGTAGACCGCCGCCGCCCGAATGCGCTTACCGTATTGCACGTGTGCATTCACGCCATCGGGAAAGGTGGCTGTCGTCGTGGCTCGGCAATGGCCACAACAATAAATCGCTGCCTGATGCTCTGTGACCTCCAGACGCGGCACCGGTATGTCATAAACCTGACGCCTCTCCACCGCCTTGATCATCCCAGCCGTCAAGCCATGCTGACAGGTGCCACAGGCCTCAGCCTCATGTCGCTCCACAAAGTCAGGCGTTGCGGTCTGACGTAGGGTGTCGCCTCGGTGGCCAACTTAGCCACCACTTTTCTTACCGGACTTACCACGCAGGCTACGCGGTACCGGCTTCTTCAACCCATCACTCGAAGGCGGCTTGCTGCTATTACTGCTGTTCTTGGCCAACTGACGCCGCAGATCCGCATTCTCTTGCGCCATGCTCGCCAACGCGGCTTCCAACTCGGCGATCCAGCGCTGAGCCGTGGCAAGGGGTTGTTCAAGAGCAGTAACTTGGTCCATTCCACCAATGATTCAGAGAAATCGTCACAGCGCCACGAAATTCAGACCACAACAGAAAATTCATGCGCCTAATGGCTAAGGAGACTCACATCAAAACTGACAAAAACCCGTTATCGGCTGGGGTGCTTGGGAGTTACTCTTTGCTTTGAAAACATCCTGGGGGCGCTCTTTAGAACGGGGGGTGAGCCCCGCCTCACAGCCCGCGGCATGCACAAACTCCAAATATTTTACGCGAAGCTTTCAAGCTTTGAGGCCCCGCCTTGAGGGGCCCAGACACAGTCAACTTTGCCCGATTGGCACCGCGCATAATTCCGTTAATTTCACATCTTAGAAATCAGCTCAGACTGGGTACGTTGCCAAACGGAGCCCGCGGCCTTGGTCCGTTCTTGGATGCCTTGGCTTTCGCCGCGTTTTGCTGATGTCTCAATCGCCTTCAAGGTCTCTTGAAGCCGATCCGCCCCAAACACGGCCGCACTTCCAGCGACTTTATGAGACCGCGACGCGACCTCAAGGAAGTCGTGCGTCTCATCCGTGCCCAGCCAAGCAAGTAACTCGTCCACTTCGCTGATAAAGCGTGAGCGCAGCTTGACGAACGTTTCTTCGCCCAAGGCCTCACGGGTTTCCGCGCTATGGCTATGATTGATCAGGATGGCGTTATCGTCATCGGCCGGGCGCCTTGTTTTGTTTAAAACCCCGCGAAGCGCTTTGCGGGACAATGGTTTGGTAAGAATACCATCCATTCCATCCTTCAAGAATTCTTCTTGCTCCTCAATCATCGCGTTCGCTGTCAACGCAAAAATTGCGGTATTCGCTGACGCGCCACCATCGGCACGGATCATACGGGTCGCGGCGCGCCCGTCCATAACAGGCATGCTGATATCCATGAGGATAATATCAAATTCTTCTGTCTTGGACATTTCAACGCCCTCAAAGCCGTCATTTGCTTCAACGACAGTATGCCCGTCTGCCAGCAGCATTTCATGGGCCACAGTTCGGTTAATTTCATTGTCTTCCACCAAAAGCACCTTGAGCGATCGGCTCGGCCGGAGGTTATTGATTTGAGCGGGGGCAAACTTCGGCGATTCGGCTTCGCGGACGGGCAATTCGAACCAGAATGTGCTGCCTTCGTCGACAATACTTCGGACGCCAATTTCGCCACCAAGCGCGTTCACAAAACGCTTCGCGATGCTCAGGCCGAGGCCGGTTCCGCCAACTTCACGATCATAGGCCGTATTGCCCGTAACAAAGTCATCAAAGACCCGCTTGGCGAGATCTTCGGTCATGCCCTGCCCCGTATCGGCGATGCTGATCCGCAATCTCGCACCATCCGATTTACCAAAACTTTCGATCATGACCGACACTTTTCCGCACCTTGTAAATTTCACCGCATTGCCGACGAGGTTCATCATGACATGCTGTAGGCGTTCGTGATCAGAAAATATCCAGTCCATCTTAGGACCATTCCAGCCCCAGACCAAAGACGTCTTGTTCGTGAAGGCGGTGCCGCTTTGGCTATCGACAATGTCTTGCATCAATTCAGAAATATTCATTGGTTCGATGTTCGTATTCAATTTTCCTACATCATAACTTGTGATGTCCAAGACATTAGAAACATGGCTCAGCAACAGACGACCTGACGTTTCCATATAGCTTATGTAGCGGTCCTGGTTTTCAGTCAGGGCGGTGTCGCGCAACAGGGCCATGCTGCCTAATAACCCATTCAACGGGGTGCGGATTTCGTGGCTCATTGTGGTTAGAAATTCTGTCTTCATTTTTTCGCTGGCAAGCGCCTTGTCTCGTGCCGTGACGAGCGCAGCCTCCGCTTTGACACGGCGGGAAATGTCACGCAGGAATGCGATGAAAATCTCGCCCTCGTCAGTCGTTGCGCTCTGAATCGCGATCTCGACAGGAAATATATGACCGTCTTTATGCTGGGCTTCAAGTTGCACACGACCTTTGCCGATGACCTTCTTATCACCGCCCATTTTCATACGTGCCATGCCCGCATCTTGGGCAGCGCACAAATGATTCGGAACAATGACCGACCCAAAGTTCCGACCCAAAACAGCCGCCTCGCTATAACCAAAGATGGCTTCGGCGGCACGGCTTAATTCGAGAATTTTGCCGTCTAGATCGCACACCACAACGCCGTCCAACGACGTGCCAATAACCATCTTCATACGTGTCATTGCCTGACTTTTCTCGCGCTCACTGAGGTACATACCTCTATTGAGACGGATAAGGTACAAAATTGCCAAAGCCAGCACAATGATCAGCACTGCGATCGCGATTGCCAACTGGATCATCGTTCGGCCAACCGCCAAGCGATGACCATCCGCCGCCTGCGCGAAGAAGTCCACTGCCGAGTTGCTCAGTATCCCGACGATGGGTCGGACATCAGTGATGTTCGACACAAGTTCAGGCATGTTTCGCAGCAATTCATAATCGGGTGCATCAACAAAAGTCGCAGATTGATCTACAAAAGAGATCAAAGCATTGATCTGTTCATTCGATATCTTATCCATGCGAAGATCTTCAAAAAAGGACCCATCCCGAATTGTCATGACACGGCTAAAGAAAATATCGAATTCTTCACGAAGCTGAATAATGTCAATAGGATCCTGCAAGGTCTGTTGTGAGAATTCGAGGAATTCGACCTCTAACTGGACCAAAAACCACTCAAGGTTGTCATGTCTCGCCGACCCCAACCATTGAATTTCTCTAGAGACATTAACGGTCAATAACGAAATAGCTGCGATCGCAAACAGGACCGCAATGAGTGCAAAAAAGCGGTCCATTCTCACCCATTTCAGTCGATTGAATGTCACGCGTGTATCCCTTCAAGTGGCCTTTATGACTTCACGGACAGGGTTAGCGAAGGATTTCCAGCCTGTCGAGTTGCCAGATGCTACGTGAAAAGACGACCTCGGAGCGAAAGTCTGCGTCGCTATCGTACGGATAGATGACCCAAAGCGGGCCTTTGTCGCGTATCGACATCTCATTTCCGTCCATTAGGTAGGCAATGATCGGGCCGCCTTCAACCGCGTCGCTCATCGGGATTTCGACAGTGTAGTCATTAATTGCCGTTGCCAAGAACCGACCGTGTTTCACGCCTATTTTAAGAGCCAAAGTTTGCAGCGAAACACCAGTAAAACTTGAAACACCATCAGTCCAGACCGTGCTTGTTTCAAAAGTTGTGGCAGGTAGTGCCATAAGGGCTGCGCGGTCATAAACGACAGTGTCGCCGTCATCCTCTAGATCTAGGTCGCCCGATATTGTGAGTATCACCGGGCCTGTGAGCACCTGTAAGTCCTCTGCCATCGCAAAGGTCCCGATGCAGAGCGCGAGAAACGTGCCGAAAATAGTCCGAAAAAAACGCAAGAACATAGTATCATCCTTTGATTTAAGAATTATTGTTTGACACCGACCGCCACTGAATGCCTTGAGGCATCGGGGTAACATCGCTCCATTTCGGATAGGACCCCTACCCCTTTGGACAGGTTCGAGGTTTACGCCAGCATACGAAATGATTTGCGGCGGTCATCCACGAACGTCCCGAAGTCATCGCGCAGGTCAGCCCGATCCAATGCAAAGGCCACCGTGGCCTGCACGAAGCCCTGTACAGAGCCACAATCAAAACGCTCACCTTCAAAACGGTATCCAGTCACACCGACCGAAGCGACGTCCGCATTGATTGCGTCTGTCAGCTGTAATTCACCACCAGCGCCGGGCCCGAGATTGTTGAGGCGATCAAAAATGGCACTGTCAAGGATGTAACGCCCGACGACAGCCTTGGTTGATGGGGCGATATCGGCACGCGGTTTTTCAACCAATCCGCGCGCATGAGAGATGCGACCGTTTTCGTGGTCGATATCCAAGACACCGTATTTACTGGTATCGACACGCGGCACATCCATGGTCGCGACCATGTGGCCGCCAATGTTGCGGTGGGCTTGGACCATTTGCGCCAATGCGCCGCGCTTACCTTTGATGACGTCGTCAGGCAGCAAGACAGCAAAAGGTTCATTGCCGATCAAATGCTTTGCCTGTCGAACGGCATGACCCAACCCTAAAGGCTGTGCCTGTCGCAGAATAGTCAGCGACCCTTCCGACATCCGTGTCCGTCCGAGCGCCGCGAGGGCGTCGTTCTTACCGGCCGCCCGCAAGCGATGCTCAAGTGCAGCTGCGGTATCAAAATAATCCTCCAAGGCGCCCTTTCCGGCGGCGGATACAAAAATGAATTCTTCGATCCCAGCTTCGCGGGCTTCATCAACCGCGTATTGGATTAGGGGACGGTCAATGAGCGTTAGCATCTCTTTCGGGATCGTTTTGGTTGCGGGGAGAAAACGAGTCCCCATTCCAGCGACGGGGAAAACGGCTTTGCGGATATGTGTCATTTGGGCTGCCCATAATTAATGATCGGTTAACCTTTTATCGATCAATTCAGCCGGATCGATCAACTGGACAGGCGGACAGCAGGGTAGCGCAGACGGCGATGTAAACAGCCTTGTGGCAATCACTACATGCCTATATGGTTAAACTCCTATTCGAACAGGTGGGTACGTCACAAAAAAAGTGTATCCGCGCCATAAATTTGTCACAGTTCAGGGCTAGGCATCTTGGGTCCAAAGGAGTCATAAATGAAAGTTTTGATCGCCGACGACCACGACTTGTTAAGGGATATGCTGGTTCAGTTTCTAGAAAATGAAGGCAGTTTTCAAACAGTAGCAGTCGGCACTTTTGATGAGGCTGCCGCGCGGATCGAAGCGGATGCTCCTTACGATCTGATTTTGCTCGATTATAATATGCCCGGCATGAACGGGCTTGATGGGCTTAAGGCCGCTATTGCATTCGGCGATGGGCATCGTGTTGCGTTGATGTCAGGTGAAGCGAGCAAAAAAATTGCCGAAGACGCGCTAAAAGCTGGCGCGGCGGGGTTCATTCCGAAGTCCCTTCCTGCGAAGTCACTGATTAACGCCATTAAATTTATGGCGATGGGCGAACAATACGCGCCAATTGATTTCATGACAGCCATTGAGAAGACGCCAGCCAACCCCCTCGCGGACAAGCTGACTGAACGTGAATTGCAAGTGCTGAAGGGGCTGACCGAAGGCAAGTCCAACAAGCAAATTGCACGTGATCTGGAAATTCAGGAACCGACGGTCAAACTGCACATGAAAACGTTATACCGCAAAGTTGGCGCGGCAAACCGCACACAAGCGGCCATGATCGCGCGTGAAGCCGGCCTATTTTAGAGCTGCCCAATCGGATATACTCCCGCGCCTGAATTGACCTGAGGTTTTCCCCTCAAATCACTTTGTATTCCTTGAGCGATATGACGCGGAAGTTGTCGGTGACGGTGCTTGGATTCAAACATCAAGTGCAACGGTTGATTTGAAGGCCGCGATTTCGTCGGCCATGGCTTCAGCGGGTGTTCTCCAACCGAGAGTTTTTCTCGGACGGTTGTTCATCAGGTTTGCAACGTCGTTCAGCCATGTTTGGCTTGCACCGTTCAGGTCAGTTCCTTTGGGCATGTACTGACGCAGCAGTCCGTTGGTGTTCTCGTTGCTGCCACGCTGCCAAGGCGCATGCGGATCGCAGAACCAGATATCGATCTTCAACCGTCTGGCGAGTTCGGGGTGGCAGGCCATTTCGGAGCCGCGGTCGTAGGTCATGCTCTTGCGCAAAGCAGCGGGTAGTCGTCTCATCTGGCGGGTGAAGCTGTCGAGCGCGGCCTCGGCCCCATTGCCGTCCATTTTGCAAAGAATGACAAAGCGTGTCTTGCGCTCGACCAAGGTCCCCACTGACGAGCGATTGAATGCGCCCTTGATGAGGTCGCCCTCCCAATGGCCTGGTACCAGTCGCGCTTCGATCTCTTCAGGGCGGTTGATAATGCGCAATGATTCCGGGACCATAGCACTGCCCGCCGCTGTCCTGCGCTTGAGCCCACGCTTAGGCTTCGCTTGACGCAACGCCTCGATCATCGCCGCCTTCAGCCCACCACGTGGCTGCGCGTAAATCGCGGCATAGATGGTCTCATGGCTCACATGGGCGGATGGATCATCAGGCTTCATGAGACGCAGTCTCTGCGCAATCTGCTCAGGCGACCAGTGCAGATGTACGAGCTTGCCATGAACGAAACGATAAAGATCGCTCCCCTCCACAAGCTTGCGCTCGCGGCGGCAGCGCGCACGCCGGGCATCATAGGCCTGCCGCGCCGCTTGCGGGCAATAGCTGCCGTCTTCCTGCCGACCTCGCGCCAGCTCACGGCAGATCGTGCTCGCCGGGCGATGCAAAAGCTGGCCGATCAACCGCTGACTGCTGCCCCTATTATGCTCGGCTAATATCACGCCACGGTCCTCGCTGCTGAGGTGCTTGCTTCGTATGTCCATCACAACATCCTATGCCCAAAGGGCTCTGAGTGTTGCATTTGAAACTTGAGCCTAAGGTGTCGCGGAACTCTGGCCATTTTTCTGGCAGGGTCTTGCGGAAGAAGTCGAAAATGGCCTCTGTGAATTGGTTGAACGTTGCATAGTGCCGATTGTGGGTGACCCATTTGTGCATAACACCCCAAAGACGCTCGATCGGGTTGAGGTGCGGGGCATATGCTGGCAAGAAATGCAACTTCACCCGACGTTCTGGGCTGTCCAGCCATGGCTGTAGTATCTTGGCATGATGATAGCGGGCATTGTCGACAAAGACGTGGATGGCCGTCTTGGTTTGGTTGTTGCGTTCCAACTTTTCCAGCATCTGTCGGGTTGTCTGGGCATTGATCTTCTCGCCTTCCACAAAGGTGAACTGGAAAGTCTCAAGGTCAAGCGCGCCCTGAATGTTGAGCCGCTTGCGCCCTGATGTCGCCTTCAGGGCCGTCTTTTGTCCCTTGGGGAACCAACCATGGGCGGGGCGGCTCTGGTGTTCGGGGTGGACAGCGTCCGAAAAGACAACCATCTCATCTGCGGCCAACCCGTTCATCAGGGCCTCATATTTGGCAATAAACGCAGCCTGCTTGGCTTCATCGGCCTGTGCAGGCAGCAATTGTGGTTTCTTATACGCGAACCCCAGGCGGCGCATCAGCTTGGCGGCTCCCGACGTGCTGTAGTTTTGGTCGCACTCGGCTAGAACATAGGCACAGACCTCATCGGCATTGCGGGCAGGCTGCGCGGTGAAATGGGCTCTCACCGCCTGCTCTTGCACGACGGACAAATGACCCTGACGCTGGCTGTAGTCCTTCAGACCGAAAAACGATAGTCCCGCACCGGCAAAGGCAAATCGCCACTCCGTCAAAACTGTCGGGCCAATATCCAAAATCCGGCAAACCGTTCCGGCGTCTTCTCCTGCGTCCAAAAGAAGAAACGCGCGCGCCCGTTTCCAAACAAGGGCGTCAACTTTGCGGCGGCGGCAAAGCGCTTCAAGTGCTATGCGCTGCTCGTCGGATAAGGAGACTGTTTTGTATTGCTTGCTCATAAACTCAAAATACAGACTGAACCGCCTTTGGCCATGCGACGAAGTGAATCGCAGGCCCAAAATCGTCAGGTCAATTCAGGCGCAGGAGTATAGTTCGGCGTCCGTTTGCGCCACGCGCTAGGCCGCACGCGCAGGCGCAAAGTACGTACCACTGTGTTATTTCGAACCAAGTCGGACGAGCGAAGCCCAACTAAAAATCGACTGCAAATTACACTTGACACCGAAAGCAGCAATCCACCGCCATTCATACAGAGAAATGACCCTGATATATTGAGACCTAGGGACCATGTTAAACCACAACTTTCGCGAGTGAAAACAAAGAGAAATTCATGTTAGCTCCTCTGCTAAAAATCATTGTGGCTGAAGACGACGAAATTCAGCAGCTCTATTTGTGTGCTCTGATTAACGGACTTGGCTATGAAGCTGTTCCAGCTGAAGATGGCATAGCCGCGCTTGAACTGGTTCGGCAAACTGACGCCCAAATCGTGATTAGTGATCTGCAAATGCCCAACCTTGACGGCATCGGGTTGACGCGTCAAATTCGCGGGTTGGATCTGGATCATTATGTTCACATTATCATGCTGACCGTGACCGATGATAATGAGGTGCGCAACGAAGCACTTCTGGCGGGTGTCGACGATTTCATGACGAAGGGTGGCAGCAACGCGATTCTTAAAACACGCATCCGGACTGCAACACGGCTGATCAATCACGCTAGTGAGCTTGCCGATCGCACCCGCGTCCTAGAGGCATATAACGAGCGCATTCAAGAAGATCTGCGGGCGGCGGCGGCGGCCCAGCGCCAACTTTTGCCCGAACTTCAAGACGACATTATGGGCTTCCGCGTCGCGTCCGCATTTGTCCCCTCAGCAATCGTTTCCGGCGACATGTTCGGTTGCTTTGCCTTAAGCCCTGATAAGCTTGGGTTTTATGCCGTCGATGTATCGGGCCACGGCGTTCACGCATCGCTTTTGTCCGTGGCGATCGGGCATCTGGTGACACCCGAGTACTTTTGCAGAAAAGCACTGCACAACGATGACGCGCCCGACCCGGCAGCAATGGTGGCAGAACTTAATACGCGCTTTGGTGCATCTGAAAATGATGACTATTTCACAATGTTTTGTGGCGTGATTGATAAAGTATCAGGTCGGCTGGATTATTGCCAAGCTGGGTATCCATCGCCATTTTGTGTCAACCATTCCGGCGTCGCCGAAGCGATCGGGGATGGGGGCTTCCCAGTAGGGATGATCAGCAGCGCGTCCTATGAAAACGGCGTGCATCAGTTCGATGTCGACGCGACATTGATCATCTGTTCGGACGCCGCGAACGAGGCGGAAAATCCGAAACGCGAGGCATTCGGCAATGATCGTCTGCGCACCATCGCCGAAACAAGCCCGTGTACCGGCGCGCAAAACATCCCAAACAAGATTGTCCACGCGCTCACAGAATGGCGCAGCGGCCGACCCTTAGAAGACGATTTGACGATTGTAGCGATCGAGAGGATTAATTCGCATGATACACACAACAAAATATAGCCCAGCGATTACCATCATCAGGCCCGGCGTTGAACGACTGACGGCCGTGAATGCAAAGACGTTCAAGAATGAGATGACTGCGTTGATCGACGATGGATCAGCGCACCTGATTGTTGACTTCAAAGATGTGACGTTTTTGGACTCATCTGGTTTGGGCGCCCTTGTTGGTATTCTAAAAAGGGTCGGCAACCGTGGTTATTTGGCTGTGTCTGGCCTCAGACCTGACGTCGAACAGATGTTTCGGATTTGCCGGATGGACCGCGTATTCACGATCTACAACGATGTCGAAACAGCGGCACAGACAATGAGCGAAAACCTGTGATCAACCGGTCCTTTCATATGAAAAACGATATTGAAGACGTTGACCAAATGGTCATGTCGTTGAAGTCGGTTGTGAAAGATATTCTGGATTCAACCACTATGTTCCGGTTTGAAATTTGCCTTTCAGAAACGCTGACAAACTCTGTCAAACATGCGGATACACACGATAAAGAGATGCCCATTGAAGTGACGCTGATCGAAACTGCGTCCGCGCTGGTGGTGGATGTATTTGACCCTGTGGGCGCAGGTTTTTTTGATCTTCGTGATCATGCCAAAGACCTCGATAGCATCGATCTAATGGCCGAAAGTGGCCGCGGCCTTGGCCTCATTGTGCAATGTGCGGATGCGGTAACTTATGGCGCCTTAAAGGGTCGCAACCGCCTTGCGCTAGATTTTTTGAAAACAGTTACTTGAGGGTCGGGCTCAGCAATGGCTTTGCACCGCAGGCAGGAGAATGAACGTGACTTACAACAAACCCACAAACTGGCTGCTTGCAAGCGCAGTGGCGCTTTTGTCGCTGGCGCCGAGCGCGGATGTCGCGGCACAGGTCGCGGCCAAGGACGCCCCGTTGGCCATGACAATCGATGGGGTTACGGTCGACGGTGCGGACTACACGAGCGTGACCATCACGTCCGCCACACCGTTGACGATCTCACTCTCGGAGCCGGTCGCTGCAGAGTGTTTACGCGGCTCCCGGACGTATTCAGTCGCACATTTTGGCCGCAACGGCCCTCTGACTACGCGCGAGTTTGAAATGGCACAGACCGCGTGGTCCTACTTTGAATCCAGCTATCAACCCGAAACGGGTTTGGTGAATGCAGTGGGGTCGTTCCCGTCGACAACAGTCTGGGATACCGCGTCCTATATCAGCGCCATAGTCGCCGCATACGAATTGTGTGTGATCGATAAACGCATGTTCGACGACCGCGCGACGCGCCTGCTCAACACGTTGCGCAACCTGCCCCTCTATCGCGGAGAAGCGCCCAATAAAGTGTACAACGCTGCGACAGGTGAAATGGTGGATTACGCCAATCAACCTGGTGAGATTGGCATGTCCGCGAACGACATTGGCCGCCTTTTGGTTTGGCTGCAAATCTTGAAAGAGCGTCATCCGAACCATGCTAATGGTGTCGATAACGTCCCTATGCGCTGGAATTTCTGCAACCTCATCAATGAGGATGGTCGCATGTTCGGGTCATTCACGCAAAGCGATGGATCGACGCGCTATGTCCAGGAAGGACGCTTGGGCTATGAGGAATATGCCGCCAAAGGCTTTGCACTTTGGGGTTTTGACGTTGATCGTGCAATGTCACCGGAGCCACTGGACTACGTCGAAATTTTCGGCGTTCGTGTTCCGTTTGATGGCCGCGACCCGCGGGTTTTCAGGAGCCAAAATTACGTTTTGACGGAAGGCTATATTCTCGATGGTTTGGAAATGGGGTGGGACCTGCCGTCAGATCGAACAAACGATGGCATGACGGCAAGCAACGGCTGGCGCGCAGAATTTGCCAACCGGATTTATCTGGTCCAGCAGCGTCGTTTTGAACAAACCGGCATCATTACCGCCCGCTCCGAACATCAAGTCGAAGGCAGCCCATACTTTGTTTACGATAGTATTTTTGCAGGCGGCTATCCATGGAACACGCTTGATCCCACCGGAGAATACCAGCCCGATCGCGCCGCTGTTTCCGCCAAAGCAGCCGTTGGACTTTGGGCCCTTTGGGACACGCCCTACACCGATCTTCTGTTTGAAACTGTCGCTGATCTGTCGGTTCCTGATCGCGGCTTTTACGAGGGTCTTTATGAGAATGGTAACGGGTTCATTCCGCTGCAAACCGCGAACAACAATGGCGTTATCCTCGCGGCGTTGCTATACAAAGTTCAGGGTCCCATCTTGCAGCACGTCAATGAAAACACCCAAGTTTGGGACACCGCATTTATGGGCACGGACATCCGCGACAACAAATGTCACCCGAACCGCCTGATCGAAGAGGTGCCATGCTGCGCCTGTACGAACCAGACCCAAATCGCGCCTGTCATCCCGATTGAGGAATTCATCTATTGCCGTCCGGTTGTTGGTGGCTATGAAATTGGGGCAACCGATTGCAGCACTGAGGAACATAACCTCGAACCACGACAGGTGCGTCAAGTGCTGCCGTCCAGCTGTCCAATTCCCGCGTCAAACCCATGAACCGCGCCGCAAAACCACGGTTGGTCTGGTTCGACGCTAACCGAGTGTTCGCTGCGTTCGGCGTAGTATTGATCCATTCATCGACAGATTTTGGCGGCCAATCCTTCCCTGACGCCACGCAAGGCGAGCGCCTGATCCCTGTGTTCCTGCGCTCCATCGGGGAGTTTTCGGGCTCGGAGATGTTTTTCATGTTCTCGCTGTTTTTGATGGCGATGCGCGTTGACAAAAAGATGCCCACATATGGCAGCGCGATTGCGCTACAGGCACAGCGCCTTTTGGTGCCGTTCCTTTTTTGGACTGTGTTTTACGCATTCTTCCGACTGATAAAGGCGGATGCATTCAACTATGCGCCCTATATCTGGGGCCAACTCGGGCAGGTCCAAAGCTGGTTGGGCTATCTGATCTTGGGCAAGTCGCAATATCACATGCACTTCCTGCCAACATTGTTCGGCTTGTTCCTGTTTTACCCCGTGATGCGCACGGCGACGCGTTATCCGATCTTGGGCCTCACGGTCGTCATCACAATTGGTGTGATGAACAACGCGCAAGGGTTCTTATGGGGATTGGACATCGATCCTGTGCTGCGGGACTACCTGATCCGCGCACTGAAGATTTTTGGCTATGTAGGATATGGCATGGCGGCGTTTGCAATCTATGGGTTGTGGAACGACGGCATCCCACGCGGAGAATCCCGCCTGATCCGGCGGTGTGGTTTCTATTTTGCGGCCCTTGCCTATGTGGCCACATTGCCTTTCTACAACGTAGCCTTTGAAACAGGAGGATGGGGCGTTCGCGCAGGTTGGGATTTTTACGGTCACTTCTTGATGCCCGTTTTTGTGTTTGGAATTTTTGTTGGCGGACAATATCTGCACTGGTCGGATCACTGGTTAAAACTCGCTCGCTACACATTCGGCGTCTATCTTGTGCACCCTTTGGTCATCGATCTGTTTGACGTCGCTGTGTTCAAGACGGGGCTGTTCCAAGTCATGGACCCTTGGACGATCGTTGTCGGCCGGTTCGCCTTCGCATTGCCAATGTCATTAGCTGTCGCAATTGGCTTGTCACGGATGACGCCCTTGGCGTGGACGATCGGGCTTGGTCCGAACCCTTGGGAAATGCGCAAAGCCGCCAAAGCTGTGAAGGCATAATTCATGGCCGACTATTTTTCCAAATACGAGAACCGCGTTCCGCCCCCGCCCCTGCCCTATTCCGCCGCGCGTGAGTTGCTGTGGCAATTCCTCGCGGTGGTCGCGTTGGTCGTTGGGGCTTGGTACATCTGGTGGCGTTGGACGGCGTCGTTGAACACCGAAGCCCTGTGGTTTGCCATTCCACTGGTCTTAGCCGAAAGCTTTGCATATTTTGGGATGCTGCTGTTTGTCTTCAACCTCTGGAAAGACGAACCTATCGAGATTTTGGATTCGCCCGCGTCCCTGTCAGACATTGCCCCCAATCACCCCGACGGCCCGCGCAAACTGTTCGTAGACGTGATGTTCGCCACGTACAATGAAGACCCAGAACTCGTTAGGTTGGGTATTCGTGACGCGCAGAAAATTACTTACCCCCACCCGATCAATATCCGGATTCACGTTCTGGATGACGGGCGGCGCGCGGAGATGCGTATGGTCGCCGAAGCAGAGGGCGTGAATTATATTTCACGCACGAGCAATGAGGGATTTAAAGCCGGCAATTTGCGCCATGCAATGGAACAAACCTCTGGCGATTTGCTGGTCATTTGTGACGCCGACACGCGGCCCTTTCCAACCATTCTGGAAAACACGTTAGGCTATTTCAGAGACCCGAAAATGGCTTGGGTACAAACCCCGCAATGGTTCTATGACCTTCCCGAAGGTGAGGCACTGCACGTCGCCCTGAAACGTCGGCTTGGATCAGGCGCAGGCATATTTGGGTGCTTCATTGAGAAGATTGTCGGACCAATCCAAACTAGAACCGATCCCTTCGTGAGTGACCCCAAGATGTTTTATGACATAATCCAACGCCGCAGGAATTGGGCCAATGCCTCGTTTTGCTGTGGGGCTGGGTCAATCCACCGCCGCGAGGCCGTAATGGAAGTGGCGCTGCGCAGTTTCGGCGCCAAGGTTGAGACCCGCACCCATTCCACCGAGGAGGTCATCACCGTAACCAGCAAAGAAACGCTGATCGCACCCGAACTGATGGACGCCATCCGCACACAAGCCGCCGTGACCGAGATTTTGATGCCCTACCGCTTCCACGTCTCCGAGGATATATACACATCCATCGTCATGCATTCGGATCGCGAACGCGGCTGGAAATCGAAGATGCATCCGATCGCCGAAAGCAAGATGCTGTCGCCGCAGGATCTTTTGACGTGGACGGTGCAACGCTACAAATATGCCGGTGGAAGTCTTGATATCTTGATCAATGACAACCCGCTGTTTCGGCGCGGTTTGACGTTTCCACAGCGGGTCATGTACGCGACGACGTTCTATTCCTACCTCGCACCGATCTGGAATATGATTTTTCTCGTCGCACCCATCGTTTATTTGTTTTCGGGCATATCGCCCGTGTCCGCATATTCAGCTGACTTCTTTTGGCACCTCATACCCTTCTTGGTGACCCTAGAATTGGCGATGATGGTGGGCACATGGGGGGTGCCCGGTTACGCCGCCAAGGCCAGTTATTTGTCGTTCTTCCCACTCGGCATGCGCGCAATCATGTCTGTCATTCGTGGCCAACAGATTTCATTTAAAGTCACACCAAAAGTGCGTCAATCCGGCAATTTCCTAGCCCTTGTGAAGCCACAGATCGCGATTGTGGTGCTCACTACGCTGGCTACAATTTGGGCCATTGGTTCACTGACGTTTGGCACCACGCCACATTCCGCAACAGGCGTCGTTTCAAACGTTTTTTGGGGGTTTAACAACTGTCTCGCGATGGCAGGCATCATTGGTGCAGCACTTTGGCTGCCCGACGCCAACGAGGGAGGCAATGAAGATGAACTTTAAAGAGAATTTGATCAAGGCGCGAAGCCACATCATCTTTCTGGCCGCACTCGGGTGCGGACTGGCGTTGGTGACCGCAATCGACGGCAGGGCCGAAACCCCAGATCAATCACAAGGAACCGGGTCGCAGATGGCATTGTTTGAGGACGTCACACCGCTGCCACTGGCCATCGTGGGGACATCAACACCGCAGGATCTGGAGTATGCGCGCATCGCTTGGCGCTACTTCCAAAACAATACCGATGCCAAAACAGGCCTCGTGAATTCAACGGACAATTACCCGTCTACAACCATGTGGGAAACGGGATCCTATTTCGTTGCCGTTATCTCGGCCAACCGCCTTGGAGTGATAGAACGCGACGAAGCAGTGGCGCGTATCGGTTTGGCGTTAGACACCTTGAATGCGCTGCGCTTGTTCGACGATCGGTTGCCCAACAAGGCGTATAACGTACGCACTGGCGACTTGGTCAATTACGCGAACCAACCGGTGGAACGCGGGCTTGGCTGGTCGGCCCTTGATATCGCACGCATGATCGCCACTTTAGGTCATATTGAGGCGAACTACCCTGATCTTACGCCCAAAACCGCGCGCCTAATCGAACGTTGGGATCTGTCCGCAATGGTCGAAGACGGGCAGTTGATCGGCGGCAACATCGTTAATGACACCCTGCGTCGTGACCAAGAAGGCCGTGTCGGCTATGAACAATATGCGGCCAAGGCGATGATGTTGTTCGGGTTTGATATGTACCGCGCTTACAATGCTGAAGCCAAACTGATGGTCAAGGATGTTGAGGGCCAACCGATCCCTGTCGATTCCCGGCTACATCGCAACGTGACGCCAGCATTTACAGTCAGCGAACCCTATCTGTTTGACGGCCTAGAATTTGGTTTTGATGCGCGTTCCTTGCGTTTTGCGACCGCCATTTATAATGCCCAAGAGGCACGACACAGCGAAACCGGTATCCTGACGGCTGTCAGCGAGTCCCATATCGATGTCGCCCCTTACTTCATTTACTCGTCCGTTTGGGGCGGCGGGGCACCATGGGCTGTGATGACGTTCCAAGGGGACAGACTGGACAGCCGTCGCACGGTGACAACGAAGGCTTCGTTTGCGTGGGACGCCCTGTTCGGCACGGATTACACCCGTGAATTGATGGATGTGATTGCCCCCCTAGGTGATCCAGAACGCGGCTGGCCCGAAGGGATTTACGAGATTGATGGGTCCACGAACACGTCTGTTACTGTGAACACCAACGCTGTTGTCTTGGCCTCTTTGGCATTTCGCGCCAATGGCCCCTTGATCAGGGTCGCCCCTTGAAACGACTGATCACACTATGTCTGATGTCTCAATTTTGCATAGCCAATGGCGTGATCGCATCCCCTTGTGTGTCTGATACTTTCGACCGCCCGCTTCCGGGTGCGACAGATGTCGTGTCTTTCGTGACCGATGTGGCGTCTGTTCAATTCCCTGCCTTCTGGCAGCAGGGCAACATCGGAGGTTTTACCTACAAGATTTTCGCGAACGGTGAGGGTGTTTTGCGCCCCACGCTCGCAGCCCAAGACTGGAGCATTGAAATGTCGTGTGACAGGCTAACGCAGGTCTGCGATTTCAATCCCGAAGGCGCGCCACCTGACGAAGCGGTCAGGATCGCCGGTGTCGTTGGGCAATGTCTGATCCGCGCAGATGTTGTTGAAACGGATTTCATGCCGCCAGCGGTGCCAGAGCCAATGGACGACGTGTCCGCAGACATCGCAGACCTACCCGACGCGCTGCCGACCCCAGACATTGCGCCCAATTCACCGTGCGGTCTCGCACTTGTAGGCGAGGCCACGGACGAGGCTGTGATGCAAAGGTTGTTGTTGATGGTCGGATCAGACCCGGGTCCGATTGATGGCTTCTTAGGGCCAAAAACATTTGCCGCTATGGATGATTTCTTTGAAGATTCTGGATGGAACACGTCAACCACCGACGTCATCACGTTGTTAGACAAGCTGCATTGCGAACGCGTCCAGTAGCATGCCGACGGGGCCAAACCGTATTGGTCTTGTCGCGCTTACGTTCCAGTCTCTGAAGCTGTTCACCTCCCGCACAAACTAAACGTCAGTATGTCCTACTGCGGCCTTCGACTTATATTGAGCTAACTTTAGTGTCCGCAAACCAAACGAACCATGTCACCATGCTTTCAAGGGGCCGTGTTGCATGGATCATGCGGGCATATCCAATGAGGGTATCGTCAAGTTATTGCCTCCAAGCCGCAATGGGGGTCACCGGTCTGTTTTACCCTGCCTTTAGCTCACACGTGATGTCGTCCCATATGCTGTGAGTATCTGAGCGAGATTGCCGATAGGCAGGGGCGGATAGTTTGTGGCGGCGAGGGCGAAAGATTGTTTGGACCTGATCATGTACGGACAGAAATCGTTGCGCTTGGCGGGGTGATTTGAACCTCCCCATTATCTTCTCTCGTCGCCGGGTGGGCCTGTGCGAAACTTCCGCTCGATTATTCAATCCCTTGTGGGCACGATGGTCGATACCAGGCGCCAGTTTCCGGAGGGCCGCCCCATAACTTCCCAGTTTGTCGGTAACAAGGACGCGCGGTTGACCGTATTGCTTGAACAATTTGCGAAAGAAACGGTCTGCTGCCTTTGTATTGCGGCGTGACTGTACAAGAATATCCAGCACGTCACCCTTGCTATCAACAGCGCGCCAAAGCCAATACTTTTTGCCACGGATTGTGATCACTACCTCGTCGAGATGCCACTTATCCGATGGTGCAGGCCGATCACGGCGTATGACTTTGGCATATTGGTGGCCAAATTTTCCAACCCATGACCTGATTGTTTCATAACTGACGATCACACCGCGCTTGTATAAAAGGTCCTCGACATCGCGAAAGCTCATCGGAAAACGAAAGTATGCCCATACAGCGTAGGAAATAATTTCAGGCGGGAAACGATGTCCCTTAAAGGCCCCGGATTGTTTGGCTTTTGTCATATGGTTTCGTACGATTGAGAAAGACCCCCGTCAACTTGACGATACCAGGACAGCACACGTGTCGTTTATTCGGCGGCGCATGTTGTGGCTGACCCGTTCTCTGACAGCGCGTCTATGGGATTGCCCTGCATTGATTGGGACAAAACAATGGCGTTCCGGCACCATCTGGCTGATCTGGGGTTGGGCATCGCAGAGGCGATGGATACAGCGCAGCGCGGAATGGAGCTGGATTGGTCACAGAGCCTTGACCTGATCCGTCGCACAAAGGCGGACCTACCAGATGCACTTGTTGCAAATGGATGCGGAACGGACCACTTGGCTGACACAGAAGCTCATTCACTTGAGGACGTCAGACGCGCATATCTCGAACAGGTCGAGGCCATCCAAAACGCCGGTGGACGGATCATCCTGATGGCAAGCCGCGCCCTCGCACGTGCTGCAAATCGTGCCGAGGACTATATCTCGATTTACAACGACGTGCTGGCCGCATGTGATGAGCCGGTCATCCTACACTGGCTTGGCGACATGTTTGATCCCGCACTTGCTGGCTACTGGGGCGCGGATAGCTTTGAAGATGCATTGCCAACCGTTTTGGAGATTATTGCCACGAATGAGGCAAAGGTAGACGGGATCAAGATATCCCTTCTGGATGCATCCAAAGAAATCACGATGCGGCAGCAGCTACCTACAACGGTGCGGATGTATACTGGTGATGATTTCAATTACCCCGAACTGATCGGCGGTGACGGTGACGCGTTCAGCCATGCTCTACTTGGCATTTTTGACCCGCTAGCTAATCACGCCGCATCTGCCATCTTGGCCCTCAACACAGGGGATGCGGCGAAGTTCCGTGCGATCCTTGATCCCACCGTACCGCTCGCGCGGCATATTTTTTGCGCGCCTACACGGCACTACAAAACCGGCGTCGTTTTCCTCGCATGGCTAAACGGACATCAAGATCACTTTAAGATGCTGGGTGGTTCTGAAGCTATGCGC
This sequence comes from Octadecabacter arcticus 238, assembly GCF_000155735.2. Taxonomy (GTDB): domain Bacteria; phylum Pseudomonadota; class Alphaproteobacteria; order Rhodobacterales; family Rhodobacteraceae; genus Octadecabacter; species Octadecabacter arcticus. Next base: position 4,896,967 of record NC_020908.1, on the reverse strand, counting down.
GCCCTGCCCTATTTTGTAGACTGCTTTAAGCTTGCGGATGAATGTGGCGCGCTTTCCAATCCCGATCTCGCGTGCAAACGCATGGGTCACCTGCTGAAACTCTACGGGGTCTAATCTGAAACATGCGTGATTTTTCTGCCGATACATCTGCTCTCTCGCTGAACACCGCAACTCTTGGTCATAACCTTGATGGCCACGGCGCAGGTTGGCCCGTCGAGCGTGTCATTGATGCATGTGCCAAGCATGGACTCGGAGGTATCACATTCTGGCGTCGCGAAATCGGGGCTCGCGCAGTCGAAATTGGCGACCGCGTCCGGGCTGCAGGCATGGAGGTCACTGGCTTGTGCCGCACCCCTTATCTGGTTGGCTCTGAACTACCCCCCCACTGGCTGGATGAAGCCAAAGCAAGCATCGACATGACCGCAGGCCTTGGTGCATCTGTTCTAACAATCGTGACCGGTGGTACTGAACCGAGAACAAAAGGTGTGCTGGAAACCCAGAAAATTCTGGCAGAACGCGTCTCGCAGATGACGGAATACGCAGCTGATCGGGACGTGGATCTTGCGCTAGAGCCGCTGAACCCGATGTTTGGTGGGAACCGAACCTGCATCATGACGGTGCGTGATGCGTTGCGCATCTGCGATATGGTTGGCGCCGACAATCTTGGTGTCGCAGTCGATGTCTACCACGTCTGGTGGGACAGTGACCTGCGGGCAAGCTGCGCCGAAGCTGGCGACAAAATCTTCGGATATCATCTTTGCGACTGGCTCGAAAACACCGGCGACATGCTACTGGATCGCGGCATGATGGGCGACGGCGTCGCTGATCTAAGGGACATCCGCTCTTGCGTGGAAGACGCCGGTTACAGCGGCTTCTGCGAGGTCGAGATTTTCTCGGTTCAAAAGTGGTGGAAGCGAAGCCCAGAAGATATTTTGAAAGTTATCGTAGACAGATTCAAAGAACATTGCTGAACGATAGATATTGCCAGTAAAGCAGCCCTTGGTAGCTGTCGCAGCGAAATGTCACTTTGTCCGCACAGCAGGCCGCTATGCAAAGCGCAGCGAAAGTCCGCAATCCGCCCTTCGTGCCGAATGCTGCATCTGCGATGCTCGACTGGTAACGTTTGATGCAAGCTTATGACCAAAAGCTCGCATGAGGGCGGCTTGCAGGAGACGATTGGGGATATCCGATTTTGGCCTGATAAGTGTTTATTTTGGGTGTGCCCTCGACATGATGTGTTCATTATTTAGAAATCGGCCCAAAGTGAACACAAAAGTGGCTTGTTTCAGTGTTCATCCGCGCCGTCACCACGGGTATACACTAAGTGACATGATCGGCCCTAAGCTGCCGCTCGTCGGTAGATCTGACGCTGCACCGCAGCTTCGCCAGGCCGGTCATTCGAGGTAGCCATTGTAAGATAGGAATCCAGCTGACTAGATATCAAATCTTGCTCCCAAAAAACACCGTCAAATCGTCTTCGGTCAACCCCATTGGCCCACCGCTAGTGCCTTCAAACAGCGCATCCGCCAATGCCTGTTTTCGTGCTTGCATGTTTTGAATGGCGCTCTCGACTGTTCCCTCTGTGTAAAGGCGATACACAAAAACTGGCTTGTCTTGGCCAATTCGGTGAGCACGGTCCATGGCCTGACGCTCGACTGCGGGGTTCCACCAGGGATCATATAAAATGACGGTATCTGCGGCCGTCAGGTTCAACCCTGTGCCCCCTGCCTTTAAGCTGATCAGGAAAACCTGAGCGTCGCCAGATTGAAATTTGTCAATTTCGCTGGAGCGATCCCGCGTTTGGCCGTGTAGCATCGCGTAGGACCATCCGCGTGACTGGACTTCGCTTTCGATCAGTCGAAGCATCTCGACAAACTGCGAAAAAATCAAAACCTTTCGACCTTCGCTCATGAGTTCTTCCATAATTTCCATGAGACGCGAAAACTTTGCACTCTCCTTCACCTTGGCGGCAGCATCCAGTTTGACCAGTCTTGGATCACAACAAACCTGCCGCAACTTAAGCAGAGCGTCCAACACCGTTATGCGTGACCCGGCCAGGCCTTTTTTGGCAAGCGCTTCGCGAACGCGGGCATCCATGGCGCTGCGTACACTTTCATATAGAGCGGCTTGTTTGCCGGTGAGGGTAATCACTTCATCAATAATGGTTTTTGGCGGCAGGTCATCGGCCACCTCGTCCTTTGTGCGGCGCAAGAGGAAAGGTTTAACCCGGCTAGATAATAGTCGTTGTCGCGCTTGATCCCCTTTTTGCTCAATGGGTTTGCGATATTCAGAAGCAAAGCTTTTCCGGTCCCCCAAGAATCCTGGAATGAGCCAGTCATATAACGCCCACAATTCAGTCAGATTATTTTCGACCGGTGTCCCAGTTAGCGCAATGCGTTGGCGTGCCTTGATATCTCGAATGCGCTTTGCCACGTTGGAGGCGGGGTTTTTGACGGCCTGAGCCTCATCCAAAATCGCCAGATCAAACTCATTGGCGAACAACTTTTCATGGTCACGATTGATCAGAGGATATGTAGTGATCACAAGATCAGAATCCGCAATGCGTTCCATTCGTTCGTGGCGATCTGCACCGTGCAGGGTCAGCAGCTTTAGGTCAGGGGCAAAGCGTTTGGCTTCGGTTTGCCAGTTAGAAATCAAGCTTGTCGGAACCACGAGCAAGCTCGGGCGATCAGATTTGTTTTCAATGTGACGGTTGGCCATTAGGGCAAGGGTTTGAACCGTTTTTCCAAGTCCCATATCATCGGCGAGAATACCGCCAAACCCGTTATCACTTAGAGCCTTGAGCCAGCCATAGCCGATCCGTTGATAGGGGCGCAGTTCTGCGTTCAAGCTTGCGGGGATATCTTCATCAGGGATCGTCGCCAAGTTTTGCAGACGCTTGCCTAGTTCCAACAGTTCTGGGCCGCCCTGCCATTTTGCGCCGCATCCATCCAGTGCTTCGACTAATTGCAGGGCGCGGCCTGCCTCTGCTTGGTGGAAACGTGTCATTCCCTGTATTTCAAGAAAAGCTTCCACAAACCCGATTAGTTTTGTGCCCCCAATTGGCACCAATGTTCCGTTTGGCAAGCTTTGATACAGGACGACATTTGATAAGTAACTTTCCAAGTCGAACCCGTCGGGTAATGCCCCAAATTCGTCAAGCGGCAGTGAGGCGATGATCTGCATAATTGTTGGCGTTACATCAAGTGCGGTCCCATCCACATCAAGCTGCAAGCCCAGCGAGAACCAATCCTGCCCCGACGGTTCAATAACTGTCTGGAAGCTGGCATCACCTTCATAAAGTTGAACAGGCCAGCTCTTGTCGATCTCAATTCTCCAGCCCAACGCCCGAAGTATTGGCAGCCCTTCGGTCACAAACTCCAAGGCGTATGACGTGCTCTGCGGATCTTGTGCTGAAATCTGTGGAAAGATGACGCTGGCGTCTTTCATTGGTTTTGGAGCACGACCAGATAGTGCCACAAGATCGGGATGATAGCCTTCGAATTCTTCAGCAGTCATTTCAAGCTGCTGGACCAACCTCGTTTCTTCTTCAAAGTCACGCCGGACGATGCTGATCTCACCCCTAGTTTGGGAACGGATATCGGCCCCTTCGCCGGGTTCCAAGACCCTGCCATCTTCGCCATATGTTACATGGGAGCCAATGCAGGGGTAGATGACCTCTTGAGGTGCCCCCGTGGCGCGCCATCCATAAGATTGGTGCCTCTCCTGTCGCTTATGCCCAAACAATCTGATGTTCATTGTTGGCCGTAAATCCGTGACTTCGTTGACAGTAACGGGCTTAGGCTTTGGAATGCCTTCTGCGTGGGCGGTCAAAATTTCAGACACTGTATCGACGGCTTCTGCCGGGATCGTTGGCGCGGCCGCCAGGGCGTTCAGGGTCTCGGCTGGCATATCAGTCTCTACAAAACCAATGACGCCAGCTTCTGCGTCAACAAAGACGGGGTCTGGAAAGGGCAGAAGAACAAGGGTGCGCCCATCAGGGTCGATGGTTGAAAGCGTCTGATCACCCTGTGCGTCAAGTTGCCATTGAAACGTAATATGTCTGGGTTCGGACCACTTTAATCGTGGGCCATAGATTGTTTCCGCTTTAGCACGACCGGTTGCAACGATCTGTTGAAGTAGCGTGCCAAGCGCCTCCCCTTGCGGCCAATTATAAGTGGGCGGATAGCTGTTGGTCGACAGATATCTCAGTTGCGCAAAGATAATAGCATCTTCAATGGTTGTGCCCGACGGTGCATAAGACAGACTATAGTTCCCACT